>PMTB01000229.1 GCA_003167475.1 candidate division FCPU426 bacterium
GGACCCAAATACGTATGTGATAAAAACCGTTTCTCCCGTGTCAGGGGTGCTGGTGCTTACCGACAATTATTATCCGGGATGGCAGGCTTACGTTGACGGGGTTGAAACGAAAATAATGAAAGTGGACCTAACTTTTAAGGGGGTTTTCCTCCAAAAGGGCAGCCATGTAGTGCGTTTTAAATACTCGCCTCCGGAGTTTTTTATAGGCGCGCTTATTTCCATTGTGCTGCTCATGCTCCTTATACCGGTGGTGCCATTCCTGCTGGAACTGTTTTAAAATCATGAAACGGGGTTGAATTAAGATGAAAGAAAAACGGATCAAGCCGTTTTTTTTAGCGGTATTCTTTATATTTTGCGCGGGAATATATTTCTCCGGCATGGCGCCGACATATAATTCCGACGACAGCCCGGAAACTTCGGCCGCATATTATACACTGGGGATACAGCACCCGCCCGGGTATCCGCTCGCCACGCTAATAGGCAGGATATTCATGAATATCCCGCTCGGCCCCCCGGCTTTCAGGGCAAACCTCGTGGCCGTATTTTTCAGCCTGCTTGCCGGTTTTATGATACTAATGTTTGTTTCCCTTATAATAAAAAACAAGGCTAAGGATCCGGACATCTATACCGCGCTCTTTATCCCGGCTGCGGCTGCCGCGTTTTACCTTTTTTCCGGTTCCGCCTGGCTGCAGGGGAGCATCGGCAAAGGCGGGCTTTACGCGCTGAACTCGTTCCTGCTCGCGGCAAACTTGTACTCGCTTTTCAGGATGAACGAGGATAAAAAATACCTGTATCTGTTCGCGCTCGTTTACGGGCTGTCGCTTTGCAACCACTGGACCAGCATGATAGTCATAGCGCCGGCTGTGATTTATTATCTTGTGATGGAAAGGAAATCACTTGATATAAGGAAAATCTCCATTGCCGCGCTGTTCTTCCTGCTCGGCGCGTCCGTTTACATCTACGTTCCTTTAAGGAACATGACAGGCCCCGCGTACTGCTGGGGGGATGTTAAAAGCATAAAGGATTTCATATGGCTCATCTCCCGCGCCCAGTATTCGGGGATAGAGGTGAAACACAATATCGGCGATACGCTTAACCTCCTCGGGTACTATTTGAAAAATCTCTTCTCAACGGAATTTCCATGGGGGACGGCGCTACTGATAATACCCGGGTTGATAATGCTTGCAATGAAACAGGCGAAAAAGGGCGTCATGCTTATAGCGTCTTATATCCTGATAACGGTCAACGTCGCGTCGTTCGCGACCCCTCCGGCAAAAACCGAGTGGCTGATCAAGCCGTACCTTGTATCCACCAATCTTTTTGCCGCGGTGTTCACGGCCTTCACGCTTTATTACGCTGCGGCTACGCTGAAAAATTTGAATTTAAAAAGGATATTTACGGTAATATCGGTTTTAACCGTCACTGTCATGCTCATCGCGTCAAACAAGCCGGATTACGGGCGGTATTTTATAGGCTATGATTACGGCAACAATATAGAGAAGTCCATCAAGCCCGGCTCGATAATTTTCCTGGAGGGTGACATGAATATAGGGGCTTTGCTGTACAAGTCCCTCGTGGACAAGGCAGGGTTCGTGCCTTTCATACCTGTTGTTTCCCAGTACGGCTGGTACCAGGCGCAGGTAAAGCGCAATTTCGGCGACAGGATACTCCTGCCGCCGGTCACGACCGACGTGAAATCATTCCTGGGTTCGATTGAAGCCCTCAACCCGGGAAAAGAGTTTTACTATTCCAATGTATTTTCCCAGCAGTGGGTGGACACCAAAACGATGAAACCCGAGGGAATTGTCGTCAAAATAGTGCCTGAGAACGCGAGGAATATTTTTTCCGATTATTTGTTCAATCTATACTCATACAGGGGGATGGTTGAAGACAAGGTTAAAAGCGACGAGTTCACGCACAGGCTGGTGATAGAGAACTATGCCATGGGTTTTTTCAATTTGGCCGACATCCTGAGGTCCATAGGGAACAACAAAGCCGCGGCCAAATATTACGACCGGGGCCTGATATTCTACCAGAACCACGGCGCCTATATAAACTCGGGTTTATCACACTACTATGCGGGTGAGGTGGATAAAGCGGAGGCCATGTGGTTTGAAGCCATGCGGACGGACCCGAAAGATTCCACGGTGTACTCAAACCTGGCTTTTGTAGCGTTAGCGAAAAGGGACATCCCGAAAGCCAAAGAATACATCCAACAGGCGTTGCAGCTGGATCCGAACAACGCGACAGCGTTAAGCCTTATGAAAAACATAAAATAATCAATATGGGTTTTTGTAGAGCGGCTGCTTGCCGCCGCTCATCGGGGCAGGGTGGGATTATGTAGTCGCACCCCTACGTCCCACCGGGGTGCGCCTAGATATGGATTGATTACACGCGAACGCCAAGACAGTCCGCGCTACCGTGTAATGCAACGTTTTTGTAGAGCGGCTGCTTGCCGCCGCTCATCGAGGGCAGTAAAACGTAACCTGCGGTTTTTACCCGAGGTTTTAAAGTTGATTTCAGCCAATATTAATGTTATATTGTCATTAAATCAGGAGTAAGTCATGAATAAAAGAATTGTTATAAACAATAAAGTCCTTTCCGGCAAGCCTGTCGTCAAAGGCACGCGTATTTCGGTTGATTTTATCATGGGGCTGCTGGGAAACGGCTGGTCATATGAGGAAATCCTCAAGGAATACCCACGCTTGAAAAGGATGGACATAACAGCTGTACTTAAATACACATCCGATATAATCCATGACGAAAGAGTAATATCAATATAATGACGGCAAATAGCGCCGTGATAAACAGGCAGATAGCGCTTGTTTTGGAGGAAAAGAGTATTAAGTTTTACAGGAGTTTTGTGATATTGGAAAAAGACAAAGTCAGGGTCCGCCCGCTTCCGGATTGAGATAAACCGGGGTGCGCCTAGATATGGATTGATTACACGCGAACGCCAAGACAGTTCGCGCTACCGTGTAATGCAACGTTTTTGTAGAGCGGCTGCTTGCCGCCGCTCATCGAGGGCTGTGAAAGATGTGGTCTACGGTTTAAAGCCAACGTCAGAGAGGCAGCAAGCAGCCTCTCTACACGATTCAATCAAAACCACGACGGAATGCATATGTGATTATGGATTTCTGATTGCCTTTACAGGGTTTTTCCATTGATTTGCCCCGCCAATAGTAGTATAATCAACAAATATTATGGAAAAAGTGCTGCTTATAAAGCTATACCAAAACGAGGATAAAAACGAGGTTTTGTCCGATATAGAGGAAATGAAAGGGCTTATTTCGACCGCCGGAGGGGAATTGGTTGATGTTATTTCCCAGAAGCGGTTTGACATATCGCCTGCTTATTATATTGGCAAGGGCAAGGCCGAGGAGATTGCTGAAACATATAAGGAAACTGTCGATATTATTATATTCGACGCTGATTTAAAGCCCGCCCAGGTGCGCAACCTTGAGGATATTACCGGAAAACGTATTGTGGACCGGACCCAGCTCATACTCGACATATTCGCGGCGCGCGCGCGCACTTCCGAGGGCAAACTTCAGGTAGAGTTTGCCATGCTCAATTATATGCTGCCCCGCTTATCCGGACGCGGTAAGGATATGATGCAGCAGACCGGCGGTATAGGAAACCGGAAGGGACCCGGAGAAACCAAGCTTGAGGTCGACAAAAGAAAGATAAACATCCGCATACAAAGGATCCGGAAAGAACTTGAAAATATAAAGGAAAAGCGCGGTATACAGCGCGAGCGCAGGAAGCTCCTGCCGGTGCCGCAGATCGCGATAGTCGGTTATACGAACGCGGGCAAGACAATGCTCCTTAATAAACTCACTAACGCCGGTATGCTATCCGAAGACAAGCTCTTTGCAACGCTTGACCCTACAATCAGGCAATACACCCTGCCGAGCAGGTATAAAGTGCTTTTTTCAGATACTGTGGGATTTATAAAGAATTTGCCCCCGCACCTGATCGCGGCTTTCAGGGGCACTCTCGAGGAAGTTAGCGGAGCCGATATTATCCTTCACCTCATAGATGTCACGGACCCTGCATGGGAAAGCAAACGGAACGTGGTTTACGGGATACTCAAAGAGATTGACGCTTACGAGGACAAGGTCATCATAGAGGTTTTCAACAAGATAGATCTCATTAACAAGCGGCGCCGGCCTTTCAACGTTGACGAAGGGATATATATTTCAGCTGTCACGGGAGAGGGCCTTGACAAACTCATGAAAGAGCTTGAAAAAGCCGTCGAGGTCAATTTTACGGAAAAGAATGTGCTTGTCCCGCCGGGACAGGAAAAGGCAATGCAGGTTTTTTATGAGGAAGGCGTGGTGGTAAAGCGCAGCGACACCGAAAAGGGCATAAAAATAACCGTAAGGGCCATGAAGAAAACTTTCGACAAATACTTGAGAATGGTGAAGGAGAAGCAACGTGGATGAAATCATCAGGGTCGGCGTAGTGGGCGTAGGCAGCCTGGGCCAGCATCACGCGAGGAACTATGCGAGCATAGACGGGGTGAAACTGACGTGCGTGTCGGACGTGTCGGAAAAAGGGAAAGAGATAGCGGACAGGTACGGCGCGGAGTTCTTCACGGATTATAAAAAAATGATCGATAAGGTGGATGCGGTGAGCATAGTCGTGCCCACGACGCTTCACCATAAGGTGGCAAAATTTTTCCTTGATAACGACAAGCACATACTCCTCGAAAAGCCCATGACGGCCACTGCCAAGGAAGCCGAGGACCTTATAAGGATTTACAAGAAGAAATCGAGCAAGCTTATCTTCCAGGTCGGACACATAGAACGTTTTAACATGGCGGTCAAGAAACTGCAGGAGCTGAAAAAAGTCCCTGTACTTATAGAGGCCAGCAGGCTCGGCCCGTTCACTTCCCGCAGCCTTGATACATCCGTCATACTCGACCTTATGATACACGATATAGATATCATATTACAAATAGTTAACTCAAAAATAAAGAAAATAGACGCGATCGGCGTTCCTGTCCTGACAAAATCCATAGACATGGCCAATGTCAGGCTGGAGTTCCAGAACGGGTGTGTCGCGAATGTGACCGCCAGCAGGGTTTCTCCCAAGCGCCTGCGCAAGATAAGGGTTTTTGAGAACAACCTGTATATGTCCATTGATTACATGCGCCAGTCCATAAAGATATATAAGGTGAAAGACGGACTGATGCCCGACAGGAAACTGGCCTGGTCGGATATGATGGAGATGGATTCATTTCCCATGGAAAAGAAAGAGCCGCTGGGCAGCGAACTGCGCTCGTTTGTGGACTCCATCAACGGCAAGAAAAAAACAGAAGTCACCGTATATCAGGCGTACGAGGCCCTGAAGATCGTACTCGATATCGAGAAGCAGATACAGAAAAAATTCAAGAAGATAAAAGGTCACATTGCTTGAAAAAGATCCTTATTTCGGCCGGGGAGGCAAGCGGCGATTTTTACGGCGCAAAACTTGCGGGCGAGATACTCAGGGTAAAGAAGAAAAAAGTGTCCATTACGGGTTTTGGCGGCCCGAAGATGAAGGAAAGCGGCATTGATATAAAACTCAACCAGGTGGAGCACGCGGCCATGGGTTTCTGGGAAGTCATAAGGAACATATTCACACACCTTGGCCTCTACATGAAAGCCGTCGATTTACTGAAAAAAGAAATGCCCGATGTTTTGATAGTTATTGACAGCCCTGCCTTCCATATGCCGCTCATAAAGCAGGCGAAAAAGATCGGTATAAAAAAGGTCATCTATTATTCCACTCCGCAGGTGTGGGTGTGGAAACCCGGAAGGATCAATGAACTGAAAAAATTCACGGACCTGTGTATCGTGGTGCTTCCTTTCGAGGAGAAACTCCTGAAAGACGCCGGGATAAACGCCAGGTATTTTGGGCATCCTATGGCCCCTTACCTTACCCCGGCAAAGCCTTCAAAACGCGAAAAGATAGTCGGTATTTTCCCGGGAAGCAGGGTGAATGAGGTAAATTCGTTCACCGAAGATATGCTCAAAGCCTGCGCCCTCATAAAACTTTCGATGAAAAATGTGAAGTTTGTGCTTTTTAAAGCCGGTACCATCAGGGACGAACTTATAAAGCCGTACCTGGACAAGTACCAGGGCCTGGGGATAAAGGTTGCGGACGGGACAGACCTTAAAATTAAATCCTCGCTTTCCGCGGCCATCGCGAAATCCGGGACCATCACATTGGAACTTGCCATCATGGGCATACCCATGGCAATCGTTTACAGGGTTTCGGAATTATCATATTTGATGATGAAGAACATCATTAAACTGAAATACGTGGGGCTGCCAAACATACTGCTGGATAAGCCCGCTGTGAAAGAGTTCCTACAGCATGATTTCAAGGCTGACAAAGTCGCTCATGAGATCATAGCTGTTTTGAAGGATAAAAAATACGCTACGGGTATACGGGCTGATCTGGACAGGCTGCGCGTGAAGCCAAAGGACGCAAAAAATGTCGTGGTAAATATAGCCAAAGAAATAATCAGGGAGGCGGTTTTGTGATATACGTATATAATTTCTTCCTTTACATAGCCGCCGTTATTGCCTCGCCGTTCATGCTTATCCTGCTTGCGTTCAATAAAAAGTGGAGGCAGAGCCTGCCCGAACGTTTTGGGTTCATGAGCAGGGAATGTATTGATGAGTTACGCGGCAAGAAAGTAATATGGTTCCACGCGGCCTCTGCCGGGGAAGTACAGGCTTTGGCGCCCGTGATCAAGGAATTTAAAGTAATGAAGCCCGACAGGTGCCTGCTGGTCACGACTACGAGCATGAACGGCAGGAAAAAAATAGAAAAGGAGCTGCAGGGTGTCATTAACTGCGCGTTTTTGCTGCCGCTGGACATTGACTTTATAATCAAGGGCGCCATGAACTCCGTCAACCCGGAAGCGCTGGGAGTGGTTGAAACCGAGTTATGGCCGAACCTTTTGAATACGGCGCGCAAAAGGAAGATCCCGGTCATCATGATCAACGGCAGGATCTCGATAAAAAGTTTCAGGGTATACTACGCTTTTAAGTTCTTCTTTTCCTGGGTGCTGAACAGGTTTGACGTGCTTATAGTACAGAGCGAGAAAATGCTGCTCCGTTTAAAACGGCTCGGGGTCACCAAGAAAAAGATCAT
>PMTB01000062.1 GCA_003167475.1 candidate division FCPU426 bacterium
TTGTTGACAAGTATATCAATTTTCTTGAACCTGTCAACGATTTTGTCAACCACGGCTTCCACTTCGGCCGAGTTGGATACGTCGGCCTTATACGCTTCGGCTTCGACCCCAAGTTTCTTTATATTCTCCGCCGTAACCTGTGCTTTTTCAAGGTTTACGTCTATAACCGCTATGCTTGCGCCTTCCTTGGCCAGCGTCATGGATATGGCTTCACCTATACCCTGGGCTCCGCCCGTAACAATCGCCACTCTTCCGCTTACTAATCCCATAAAACCTCCTAAAAATACAATTTTGGTTTAAATTAAACTAAACTGCCAGTTTTTCGATGTCCAAAACTTTATCTATATTAAATACTTTGAAGTTTTTGTCAACCTTTTTTATAAGTCCGGATAAAACCGACCCCGGTCCAATTTCCACAAAAGTATCGACTCCCTTTGATTTCATATACTCTATACTTTCGACCCAGCGTACAGACCCTGTTATCTGGCTGATGAGCGCGTTCTTTATTTCCGCAGCTGACTTTACTTCGCCTGCCAAAAAATTGGAGACAACGGGTATTGACGCGTCTTTTATACCGAATGAGTCAATTTCCGCTTTCAGGCCGTTCGCAGCCGACTGCATATGCTTTGAATGAAAAGCCCCGGCAACAGCCAGCTTTATGTATCGTTTGGCTCCGAGTGATTTTGCTATCGCCTCGCCCGCGTCAATGGCCGAAACGTCCCCGGATACCACAACCTGACCCGTGGAATTAAAATTAGCCGGGGCAATATAACCCGCGGCAGACGCTTTTTCGCACAGTTCCTTTATTTTGGCGTCATCCAGACCGAGTACCGCGGCCATACAGCCCTTATTCCGGTTGGAAGCCTCCTGCATAAGCGCGCCTCTGCGGCTGACAAGCTTTATCCCGTCCTCGAATGAAAAAGCGCCTGAAGCGTACAAAGCGCTGTACTCGCCGAGGCTGTGCCCGGCAGTATAAGCGACCTTACCCGCGAATCTGTCCTTCAACATTTCATATATGGCGCAGCTCATGGTGAATATCGCAGGCTGCGTGTAATCAGTCTTTTTAAGTTCCTCTTCAGGCCCCGAGAACATGACGTCTTTTAAGCGCAAAGGCAGTTTGCTCCTTAAGGCTGATTCAGCCATGGCAAAAATAGCGTTAGCGCGCTCATTGCCTTCACAAAAATCAAACCCCATGCCGACGTACTGGGCGCCCTGGCCGGGGAATACTAACGCTAATGACATCACTAACCTCCAAAGATTGATGGATACAAATTCAAGTTTTAAGTTCTAAGTTTTAAGATAAGGGCAGTACATCTTAAAACTTAAAACTGCCTTTATCTGCCTTATACTTTCACCACAGCCCCGCCCCATGTCAATCCTCCGCCAAACGCCGAGAAGGCCACGATATTGCCCTTTTTTATCCTACCCGCTTCCCATGCTTCAGCGAACGCTATGGGGATGGTGGCTGCCGAGGTGTTACCGTACTTCTGGATATTTACTATATTTTTTTCATCGGGTACGTTGAATTTTTTGGCGATGTACTGGATTATCCTGATATTTGCCTGGTGGAATATGGTGAAATCAACCTGCTCCGGCGTCACGCCCGCAAGCTGCATGGCCTTATCAAGCGCCAGCGGCATTTTTTCAACCGCGTTGACATATATCTCTTTGCCGTTCATATGCATGAAATTCAGTTTCTTATCGAGCACTTCCTGTGAAAGCGGATGTACCGAACCTCCACCCGGCTGGCACAGGTAATCCGGATGCGAACCGTCCGCGCTTATATAAGTGGACATAATCTCGCTGGTGGAACCCTCCCCTATGATCATGGCTCCGGCGCCGTCGCCCATGAGCACGCACGTGTTCCTGTCGGTCCAGTCAAGATAGGTCGAGAATTTCTCGGCCGCAATGAGAAGCACTTTCTTATAAAGCCCGGATTCCACCATTGAACGCGCTACCGTAAGCGCGTATATGAAACCGGAACACGCTGCAGAAACGTCAAAAGCCGGGATATCGTCAAATCCAAGTTTTGCCGCTGTCATACAGGCCGTGGCAGGCCAGGCATAATCAGGGCATATGGTGGCCAGTACTATGAGGTCTATATCTTCCTTTTTTATCCCGGCGCTTGCGATCGCGCGCTCCGCGGCTTTTAGGGCCATATCAGAGGTACATTCGCCTTCGGCGGCTATCCTTCTTTCTTCAATCCCGGTCCTTGTCCTTATCCATTCATCCGACGTGTCCACTATTTTTTCCAGGTCCGCGTTCGTCATTATTTTTTCGGGCAGGTAATATCCGCAGCCCAGTATGCCTGCTTTAATTTTCACTTTTTCCTCCGAGCTTTTTGATGTTCTCTTCTATCTCTTCATTTATATGGTCCTTGATAAATTCCGCGGCAACCCTGATGGCGTTCTTTATGGCCTTGACATTGGCCCTGCCATGGGTTATTATCACCGGTTTTTTTATCCCGACAAGCGGCGCGCCGCCGTATTCGTCATAGGCAAATTTCTTTTTCATTTCACTGAAAACCGGCTTTAAAAGTAATCCGCCGATTTTAGCGAGTATGCTGCCGTTCTTTATCCCGTCCTTAATGCCTTTAAACAGGAACTCAGACAGGCCTTCCCCGAATTTCAGTATGACATTCCCTACAAATCCGTCGCAAACCACAACATCGGTAACCGCCTGAACTATATCCTTGCCCTCCACATGTCCCTTGTAATTCAAGCCCGACTGCTTAAAAAGCTCGTTTGTGGCGGTTGTCAGTTCATTGCCTTTTTCTTCCTCTTCGCCGACTGAAACCATGCCCACTGAAGGATTTTCAATTTTTAAGATGTGCTTCGCGTACAGTGTGCCCATAACCGCGAACTGCACGAGATGGATAGGTTTGCAATCGACGTTCCCGCCGGCATCCAGCATAGCCCCGTGCCCTTTTACGTTTGGCATAGGGATGAGTATGGCAGGCCTGGCTACCCCTGGTATCCTTCCTATAATAAGAAGCGAATGGACCACCACCGAACCGGTGTTCCCGGCTGATACGAGCGCGTCAGCTTTGCCGTCTTTGATAAGTTCGGCTGATATGTATATTGACGAGTTCTTCTTCTGCTTGAAAGCTTCGGCAGGGTGGTCCGACATGGTGACAACCTCGTCGGCGTTCACAACATCCAAACGTTTGCGGAGCTCAGAATCCACTTTGCCTTTTAATATGGTTTCAATGATATCCTTTTTCCCGACCAGGACAACAGTGATGTCTTTAAATTCTTTTACAGCCTCTATGGCACCGTCTATCTCTACTCCCGGCGCGTTATCTCCACCCATGGCATCAAGTACGATCCTCATAAAGACCTCCCGATAAAAAAATCAAATTCTTAAACCTAATCCTTTGAAAGATTAAGGATGTCTTTGCCGCCGTAATGACCGCAGTTTCCGCATACTTTGTGCGGGAGTTTCTTGGTATGGCAGTTCGGGCACTCGATAAGGTTCAAACTCTGCTTGATCCTCTGGTTCGCCGCTCTCCTGCTCCTTGATTTTGCCTTTGACGGTTTTCTTGTTACATTTGCCACTGTATTACCTCCTGAATTTATAGATCAAGGCCCGAAAATGGCCTGAACGTCTCTTCCGTTTTAATGGTTTTATCGCAATTGCACTTCTCAATGTTTTGATTCTTGCCGCAGACCGGACATATCCCAAGGCATTTTTCCCTGCAAAGCGGCTTTAACGGCACCTCAAGCAGCAATGTCTCCCTGAGGCAGTCAAAAAGGTCCAATTTGTTCTTATCATATGGTAGTACGTCATTTTCTTCGTCATCCGGCGTAATGGACTGTCTTTCCTTGAAAATCGAGACAAAGTGAGACTCAACAGGCTGTTTATAGCCGTCAAGGCACCTGCCGCAGGTCAGGTCAATGCTCCCGCTGATATCGCCTATAACCACCAGGGAGTCATCACTGTCCTTTGTGACGGTCAGATTAATTGACAAACCATCTTCAAAATCCAGCCCTTCAAATGTCACATCGCTCTTTTTCAGTTCATAGGAGAACTCTGCCGAATCCTCAAATGATCCTAAATTAATTTTAAACATTTTCAAATAACCTCAGCTCTCTGGTCAAATAGGGTTAAATTATACAAAAGCCTCCATACCCTGTCAACCTTAATTGTTGCAAATAAGTGAAAAAATTTCATATCATGATACTGTGTATTAGGGGCAAGAATATTGCTTGGATTCTTCCGCATGGTGGAACACTCTTAAAAATCGTTTATGCGATTTCAGTATTATTATACCACATTTATGCTTGTCATATGCAAACAATAGTATTACAATGTCAAAAATTTACAGGAGGGCACTTTTTGCAGAACCTGACCGAAGGCAACATATTCAAGACACTCGTAAAATATTCCGCCCCTATAGTCCTGGGCGACCTGCTGCAGGCTTCATACAGCAGCATAGACGCCCTTTGGGTAGGCAGGCTCATAGGCGCGGACGCCCTGGCCGCCATATCGGCCAGCGGGCCCATAATGTTCCTTATCATAGCGCTGGTGATAGGCATAGCTATCGCCACGGTTATAATGGTCGGGCAGGCCTATGGCATGGGCGACATGAAATTCCTCGAAAAGATACTTGTCAATTCCTACATGACGGTCGCTATCCTGTGCATATTGATATCGACTTTAAGCATAGTTTTTTCAGGGTCAATACTGAAGTTCATAAATACACCCGAGGTAATAAGGGCGGACGCGCAAAAATTCCTGGTGATAATATTTGCCGGGCTGATATTCATGTTCTCTTTTAACTGGTTTTCCGGGGTATTGCGCGGCCTTGGCGATTCAAAGACCCCTTTCATGCTCCTTATAATATCAATAGTGCTGAATATAATACTGGCACCCGTGCTTATAACCGGCGCTTTTGGCCTCTTCCCGAAACTAGGTATAGCCGGTTCCGCGCTGGCAACGGTCATATCACAGCTGTTAACCACGGTATACGCCTTTATATACCTGGCAAAGAAGAACGTGCTTTTGAATATCTTCAAATGGAATTACAGATTCGACTTTGCCATAATAAAGAAGATGTTCGCAATAGGGGTCCCTGTTTCCCTTCAGATGATGATAAACGCCCTGAGCGCGGTTATCATAGTTTCCTTTGTCAACAGGTTCGGCCCGTCCGTAATTGCCGCTTTCGGCATAGGCATGCGCATCGATCAATTCTCTTTCATGCCTGCCATGTCGCTGGGTTCGTCCGTTACAGCCATGGTTTCCCAGCATATAGGGGCCGGCAAACAGGAAAAAATACCGGAAATAATGTTCAACGCCATGCTCCTCTCCCTGGGTTTCGCGCTGTTCTTCTACATACCCGTCAACCTTTTCCCGCACCAGATAGCCTCGATATTTACCTCGGGCGCGCCGGTCGGCGCCGAGCTTGGCAAGTATTTTCGTTTAGATTCCCCCACATATTTCGCCTATGCGGCGATGTTCGCCATACAGGGCGTGATACGCGGCGCCGGCGACACCATCCCGCTGACGATTATTTCTCTGATAACGCTGCTGATATTCAGGGCCGGTATTGTATGGGGCTTGGTGAGCTTTACTCATTTAAACCAGTCCGGCATTTGGGCCGGGATGGTAATCAGCATATACGTGGGAATGATACTCAGTTACCTGTATTATAAATACGGAAATTGGAAGCAAAAGAGCCTGGCCCAACTGGAAAAAAAAGAAGCCTTGGGCTCCACGGAAGCCAAATGATAAACAAGGGAAATATAGACAAGGTTGTCGGCATAGTAAAGGAATCCGTAAAAAAATATGACATGCCTGTCCTGGAGCGCTTTAACGACTCAAAGAAAGACCCCTACTGGGTCCTGATCCCCTGCATTTTGTCGCTCCGGGCAAAAGACGAAGCTACGGCAGTGGTGTCGGAGAACCTGTACAAAATAGCCCCTACCCCGGAAAAGGTGCTGAAGATCCCGCTGAAGAAAATGGAGCAGATCGTTTATAAAACAGGCTTCTACCACGTGAAGGCAAAGAACGTACTTAACATCACAAGAATTATCCTCGAAAAATACAAAGGCAAAGTACCCGATGACATAGACGAACTGCTTACAATCCCGGGAGTTGGGCGCAAAACAGCCAATCTGGTCGTCACTGTTGCTTTTAAAAAACCTGGTATATGCGTGGACACACACGTGCACAAGATCTGCAACAGGTGGGGCTATGTGGATACCAAGGACGCGGACCATACGGAAATGCGTTTGAGGGAGATTTTGCCGAAGAAACACTGGATGAAGATAAACCTGTACCTTGTGCTATTCGGGCAGAATGTATGCCTGTCGGTTTCCCCGCTATGCTCGGAATGCCCGCTGGGAAAACTCTGCCCGAGGATAGGAGTAACGGTGTCTAGGTAGTTCTTGAAGTTGTTTATTGTATGATTTTGTAGTCGCACCCCTTCGTCCCACCGGGGTGCGCCTAGATACGGAAGTCAGGCAAACAAATGTAATGACAGTTCGCGCAACTATAAAACTAGCGTATGTGGTTTGAATATGTTCGAGAGTTGAGGAGTCTTATCCAACTTTAGGCGCACCCCGATGAAACGAAGGGGTGCGACTACAAATGCCAATCCGTGAATCTGCACTTTTGTATAAAACATATCACTGTAGAGAGGCTGCTGAAACATGAGCTTGTCGAATGTTGCTGCCGCTCATCGTTGTGCCTTCAAATCAGGACCTGCATTAATAAAACCCGCGTCAGAGAGGCAGC
>PMTB01000261.1 GCA_003167475.1 candidate division FCPU426 bacterium
CGAAATGATGAAGGGAACAGTGACGACCATATTCCAGTATGGCTATATGGGGATGGGCACAAGTTTTGATAAAAATTCCAAAGTAAAAGACCTGACAGGCTGCGCGGGACTGCGTTTCTGGTATAAGGGAGACGGGAAAACCTACAGGGTAAAAGTTGTGTCTGTCCACCCTGATTTCGTAAAGGGCAGCGGCGACAATCATTTCGGGGCCGAGTTTGAGACAACGGATAAGTGGCAGCTTTTTGAACTGCCGTTCTCATATTTCACGCAGGAACCCTACTGGGGGACCAAAGTTGACCAGGACAAGGCGTTCTCAGCCATAAAGGACATACAGTGGCAGACAAAGGGCCAGCCGCTGGAAAGCGTGGAGTTTGAGGTGGACGGGGTGGAAGTTTACGGGTGTTCTAAAGGCAATTAAAAATTCAAAATTTAGAATTGAAAATTAATGTGTCGCTTTGCGACCTATTATAATTAACGAGGAGCTAGAGCGACGAGTAGACAATAATTTTTAATTCTAAATTTTGAATTTTTAATTGTCCCATATGCGGAATTTCTGCTATAGTATACTTAAGCGCGTTAAATTTTAAGGAGGTTATTATGCAGAATGCAATGACAGTTTCAACCACGTTTGATATCTCGGGCCGAAAAATAAAGGAATATAAGGGTATAGTGCGCGGCATCATCGTGCGCTCCCCGACCATAATCCAGGGCATATTCGGCGGTTTGAAATCAATACTCGGCGGCACCATCGGAGCTTACACCGAGATGTGCGAGCAGGCAAGGAAGCAGGCATACGACCTGATGATAGCGCACGCCGAAGAAATGGGCGCAAACGCGGTTATCGCCGTGCATTATGACGCCTCGGAAGTAGCTGTCGGCGCGACCGAAGTGCTTTGCTACGGCACCGCAGTGGTGCTTGAATAATATGAAAAAAGAAAATCCGCTCTCTCCAAAACCCGAGATCATACTGGAGAACAGGAACGGCAAGAAAGTGACGGTTATCAAGGGCCTGCAGTCTTACGGGCAATTCCGGTTAAGCGATATTGCCAGGACCTTAAAAGGCCTTTGCGGCACGGGCGGGACCGTCAAGAACGGTAAGATAGAAATACAGGGAAACAAGGTAGCCGATATTGAAGCATGGTTTGAAAAGCAGAAGTAAGGATTGGCTGTTCTGTGTTCTATGTTCTCTGTTCTGTGTTCTCAGTTCTTTGTTTGAAACTCAACGCAGATCCGGAACACAGAACATAGAACACAGAACACAGAACAATCAGAGGTGTTTGTTTGGACGAAGATATTAAACTGATGATGGAGCTCAAGGCCGGCGATAAGACCGCCTTTGACCGGCTGCTCGATAAATACGAGAAGCCCATTATCAATTACATATACAGGTTCACAGGCTCAAAGGAAGATGCGAAAGACCTCACCCAGGACACATTCATCAAAGTCTATAACGCGGCCCAGGGTTACAATCCGTCCGCCAAGTTCACCACCTGGCTTTACCGCATAGCCTCCAATATCAGCATTGACTACCTGCGCAGGAGAAAAGCTTCAGGCAACCCGTCGAGCCTGGACGAGGAGTTTGATTCAGAAGGCGGGAAGTTCAAGGAGCAGTTTTCCGACAGCGGCAAGAGCAACGCCCTTGAAACCGCGGAAAAAGAGGAGAAGGGCCTTGAGATAGAAAAAGCGCTTCAATCACTGCCGGAAAACCAAAGGGCCGCGATAATACTCAAGATATACGAGGAAAGGCCTTACAATGAAATAGCGCAGATCATAGGCGTATCAGTGGCGTCGGTTGAATCGCTGCTTTTCAGGGCGAGAACGGCGTTAAGGGCGAAGTTAAAAAACAGGTTTTAGTCTATAAATATAAATACCTGCAGGGACGACCACATGGGCCCGCCCCCTACAAGGTCCGGTTCCTGCAAAAAAAGGTTTGATGTTTCTTTTGTAAATATAAGGATATGGGTTATTGATCTGTTATAATATATAAGGAAACAAAGACCGGAAAATACCCTACAAAATAATCTAAAAAATACCGCAAGTTTTTGAGCCTATATCCGTTTATATATATGTAAGCGATTCTATTAAAGGAGGATATGACATGAAACACGAGGAAATCAAAGGAAAAATAGCGGCTTTTATGGATGGGGAAGTCAAAGAAGAGGTAAAAGACGAAATTGTACATCATTTGGCGACATGCAAGTCATGTTCTGATGAATATGAGGCTTTGCTGGGCCTGGATTCTTACCTGAAAAACACCGGGGATATCAACCCGCCGGCCTTTTTCAGGGAAACTCTGGAGAGAAGGATAAAGGCCGGCAGGGAAAGAAAATTTGAATTCAGCATATTGAAACTGATCCCCGCAACAGCAGTTCTTGCGGCTTTTGTTCTTTTTGCATCGGCTTTCATTGTCGTCTCTCCTATATTATACGCCGGTGACGGGCAGGATACGCAAAAGCAGGCTGTGGAATCCATTAAATCAGCCGTGGTTACCTGTATGACTGCTTCTGTTTTCGCTCCTGCGGCGTACGCTGCATTCTGCGACAAATGCGGCAGCAATATGTGCAAGTGTTGCATGGCAAAGGACCCAAATCACAAATGTCAATGCGGAGGTCACAATCATGGGAAATAAAAGCAAGGCGGCAATTCTGGCTTTAGTAGGCGGTATAGCGTGTTTTTTAAATCTTTTGGGCGTTGAAAAGGCGGTCTTTACGATTACGGCAGGATGGCTGGCTCTCAAAGAAATTGATTCAGAGGGCAAGACCGGAAAGAACCTGGCTTACGCCGGGATCATACTCGGGTTCCTGTACATTGTGGTGATAACCCTGCTTTTAATTTTCAAGGGGCCGGAATTCATTACTATGATACAGAGCATGAAAGGGAAATAGTATGAAAAAAACAACCTTCGCGACAGTATTTGCAGTCCTGTTTTCAGCCGCTGTTTTTGCCGGGACTTCCGTAATAAGTGAAGGCGATGTCGTGGCAGCGGCACTGAAAAACAATCCCGGGCTCATCGCGGCAGAAAAAATGGCTAGCTCGTATGACGCGAAGAGCCATAAAGAATTTTTTCTCGAGAACCCCATGATAGGCTTTGACGTCATGGGCGTCAGGGATTACACGACGGACTTAAACTCCTCCATGCAGAAGTACCTGACAATTTCGCAGAAAGTGCCGTTTCCGCTGAAGTATATATGGAAAGCCTCGGGCGCCGTCTCCGAATCAAATCTTTACAGGCGCATGGAAGAGATGAAAAAGTTTGAGACCGAGAACAGCGCCCGCGCGGCGTATTACGGGCTTTATAAGACAAGCAAGTATATCGAGATAACAAGCGGCGCTTTGAGCGTCCTGAAACAGATATCAAATATAGCGTTTGCCAAGTACAACCAGGGAATGGTTTCCCAGCAGGATGTTTTCAAAAGCGACCTTGAAACATCGCTGCTTGAGAACGAACTTCTTTCCCTGAACAGCCAGAAGGAGTCTGACCTGCAGCGCTTAAGGCAGGTTACAGCGGATTCTGATCTTCTTACCGGCACCGCGTACAGTCTTGAGGACCCGGCTGTGCCGGAATTAAAGGCAGTATTTGAGGAAATAAAAGCTTCAGCCGTGACGCAGGCGCCTGCAATAAAAGTGGCGGCTGCCGATTCTGAAACGGCTGAGAGCATGAGTAACATGGCCATAGCCGACTACCTGCCGGATTTCAATTTATTTTACAAAAAATCCGTTGATCCGGGAAGTTCTGATTATGAATTCATGATAGAAGCCGACATCCCGCTTTGGTTCCTGAACAACCAGCAGGCGGACATAGGGCAAAAGTCAGAAATGGCCGGGTCGAAAAACAGCACCCTTGAGGACGAAAAAAATAGGGTCATATTCGAGGCCAAGGACCACTATGAAATCATCAAATCCGACTACAGGCTGATAGATCTTTATAAAAACAAGATAATTCCCCAGGCCGAGGCCGGGCTGAAATCGGCGCTCGCCTCATATCAGAGCAAAAAGATCGAGTTTATGACATTGCTTGACAGCGAGAGGATGCTCCTGGACATGAAAAAGGATTATTATATGAGGATCACGGAGTATCTCATGCATTTAAGGGAACTTGAGGAACTTACAGGAAGAAAGTTAACCACAGATTAAAAATAACCGAAAGGAGGAAGATATGAAAAAAATGACATCAATCGCTTTATTGCTCGCGGTGTTGCTGGTTGGGACAGTTGTTATTTCGGGATGCTCGGGCGCTAAACCCGCGGCAAAGGCTGAAACAGCCGGAGCGGCGGCACAGGCAGTTCAGTATACCTGCCCCATGCACCCGGAAGTTATCTCGGACAAGCCGGGCAAATGCCCGAAATGCGGTATGACGCTGGTTGTGAAGAAGTAGGAACTTTTTGTTATGTTGTTTTAGCCTGTCATTGCGAGGAGGCGTTTTTGTTTTATGCCGACGAAGCAATCTCTGTTTCATGATAAGTTCTGTTTGTTATAGCCTGCTTTAGTTCCGCAGGTTTTGATTTAAACCAGATTGCTTCGTCGCGGAACTTCGCGCTCCTCGCAATGACGTTTGTAACAAAGATTCTTTCCAAACGCACAATATTAAAAGGAGAAACATAAATGAAAAATAAAAGCGTCATCATATTATTGACCATCCTGGCAGTGCTTGCCGGCGGAATATTCCTGTCCTGCTCCAAGAAATCTGCTGAAAAAGAGCTCTGGACCTGTCCGATGCATCCTTATTATATAACCGACAAACCGGGGGACTGCCCGATATGCGGCATGAGGCTTGTCAAGCTGGAGAAGTCGGAAACCCCGCAGCCCAATGCAGACGCGTTGGGAAATACAACCATGCCGGCCAATATGCCCGGGATGGATATGTCAAAACCCGAGGCGCTCTCTGACCGTGTCGTGGTCAAAATAGACCCTGAAAAACAGCAGCTTATCAATGTTAAAATCGACACCGTACAGCAACGCAGCCTTGGAAATTCAATACTGGCTGCCGCGGTGGTGGCGTATGATCCGGAGCTTTTTTACACCCAGCAATCCTATATATCGGCCCTGCTGAGCCTGCGGAAATCACTCTCTGAAGGGGATGAAAGCGGAGCAAAGTCCGCGAAAGACGATTTAAGCTCGGCCGAGACAAGGCTCAAAGTTATGGGACTTTCCGACCAGCAGATAAGCGACCTTAAGACAAAAGCAGAGCCTGACAAGTCTTTGCTCATTTCCGGGACCGGGGATTCTGCCTGGGTATATGCCCAGGTTTATCAGGACGACCTCAAATACGTAAAACGCGGGGCTCTCTCTGACATAACTTTGTCATCAGATCCCGGGACTGTTTACGAAGGAAAAGTGGTGGCCATAGATCCGGCGCTGAATCCCGAAACCAGGAGCGTCAGGGTAAGGATACTTGTGAAAGGCACGGCCGGCGTTTTCAAGCCGGAGATGTACGTGAATGTGACAATAAGGTCCGCGTCTGAAAAATTCCTTTCGGTACCTGAAGAAGCCGTGATGGACACAGGGGCAAGGCAGATAGCTTTTGTGAGCAAAGGCGACGGATATTTTGAACCAAGGTATGTGGTGCTCGGCGCCAAAATAGGCGGATACTATGTGGTGGAGATGGGTCTGACGGAAGGCGAGAAGGTTGTGACGAACGCGAACTTCCTTATAGATTCGGAGAGCCAGCTGAAGGCCGCGATAGGGCAGATGAGCGGGCATAAACACTGAGGGCAATTAAAAATTAAGAATTCAAAATTAAAAATTACGGTCTATTGCTGCGGGCCGATGGCCCTTGCAATATTATAAT
>PMTB01000124.1 GCA_003167475.1 candidate division FCPU426 bacterium
CTACAGAGTGCTGACTACGTACATTATAAAGAATACAACGAGAATGGGAGTGTTGAAATTGAGGGGAATTACCTGGATGATAATAAGAATGGATGTTTTATATATTTTGACTCCAATGGAAATAAAATGAAACAAGAAATCTATGCAAATGGTAAAAAGATTCATTGATTGTTTCGACATTAGATATCAAATCGGTTATTTATATGGAGACAAGAAAGCAGAGTGATAAAATGGAGCAGGGTAAAACGGAATGAAAGGGGAAAGAATGAAGACTAGAACAAACGCCAATCTGACTATTGCAACACTTTTTTCTCTATTTTTAATGTCGATGTCTATTTTTGTAATTAAGGGATATATAACATTTAAGTTTGGAATTGAAGATGTTATGAAAAACACATTATTTTCAATCGTTGCTATTTTTATTGGGTCGATAATTTTTCAAATTGTAAATATGATAGTATTTGGCATCCTTCACTTCTCTAGAAAATACGATAATAGAAAAATAGAAAAATCCGACACTCCAGAAGAAATTGACAAGAAAAACCAAAAAATAGAAGCTTTTAAGAAAAGTTATGCGGTTTTATATTCAATTGCTTTAATAGTTATCTATGCGACATTTTTTACTTTTATAATTTACTATTTGTTGGAACGCTCAAAATAAAATAAGTGAATAAACACTTTGGAAACAGTAATGATAAAATAATTCAAATGTATTAATGGGAGGTCCAATATGATGAAAGGAGAATTTGTAGGGATTGCTGCATATCTACTTTTGCCAGTCGTATTTATCTTGCAATGTATTAATGTGGTTGTAGTAGTAACAAAAAATGGGAAGATATACTTGCGTAATTTTGCATTTTATGTAAAACGAATAAGGGGAATTAAAACCATTTATATAGACAATTCAATGAGAGTGTCTATGTTTGTTGCGCCAGTAACTGTTTGTGCGTGGGATACGTATGTTCTTAAAGAAGAAGAGTTTGTTGAACCGTTAAATTTGAATGAAATTGACGATAGCGAAGGCCTGTTGAAATTTATTAATAAAGGCAAAACCCCTATTAAAAAAATAGAGGTTATTAGATAATTATTTAAAGGTAGGTAATAATAGACTCTTGTAACACCGTCACGGTTTCAGACGTTCTACCCCCCACCTCAAAAACTCAAATTTACTCCTTTTTACCCCCACTATGATTTAATATTATTGTATCAAGTCCTGCGTCATCATATTTTTTCCTTCTTGTAGTGCCCATAACGTAGAGGTATTTTTTTGTCATATTAAACCCGCTATGCCCCATAAAGGACTGAAGCGTGTCGGAATCCACGCCCATATTAAATAGATAAGTGCAAAAACTATGGCGAAATCGGTGACAAGTAATTCTTATCCCCAATTTTTTAGATAGATTATAAAATATATGCCTAATTGATTCATAAGTCTGTGGTTTATCCTTATCCTTAATGGAGTAAAATAAATGGTCTTTAATATTATATTTTTTTAAGTATTTATCTAAAATTGGAAGTAATAATGGCGGGAAAGGGACTTCTCTAAATTTGTCGCCTTTACCATGTCTAACAGTTATTATACGGTTTTCTATATCAATATCATTCTTACATAGGGACAACATTTCCGTTGCCCGTAACCCACAATAAAATAATAAATGAATTATTAAGTTATTTCGATATCCCTTTATTGAATTAAATATATTTTGAATTTCACCTTCTTTGAAATATTTTGGAGCACTATTTTGGACCCGTGGTATTTTCACTAACTTTGAGGGATTGTCTGTTCTTATGCCGCAATCCAAGAGATAACCAAAATAGAACCTAATCGCCCATATATAATTTTTCCTGGAGGCGGGTTGTAATTTCATGTTTAAACAGACATTATCCTCAATATCTTCTTTACCCCATTTATGGACCTCTCCTTTAACCGATAATGTTTTAATAACTTGTCCATAACTCTTCTTACTTGCCACAGATAGGGCAGATAAAGATAAATAACGGTCAAATCCTTTAATCAATTTTTCAACCCTTTCATTTATTATCTTTCTTTTTGCAAGCATAATTCATCTCCTTTAATCTCATTTAAATATGGTTCCATCGTGTGAGGATGGAACTTTTCTACTTTACATTTCATTCCTTTTCGTCTAAAATATAATGAAACTATAACTAAATAACCAATTAAAATGTAGACGCGTAACTCATTTGGTTAGAGTGCCATCCTCACACGATGGAAGTAGTTGGTTCGAATCCAATCGCGTCTACCAGAAATTTTGCCCGAGCAAAATTTCTGAGAAAGGAGAGAGTAGAGAGGTGATAGTAGACAATACTAGACACCGCCGACTCTCGTTTCTCGGATAATTTATGGGCTTAAATAACGATAAAACAATGACTTTGAACGCTTACCCAAGGAGGATTACCATGGCAAAAGATTGCGGATGTGGATGCGGATGCGAGTCGGCTATGCCGGCTACTAAGAAAAAAGCAGTAGCAAAAGTAACAAAGAAGAAAACAGCCAAAAAGAAATAAATTCATATAAAGCCGCCTTCGGGCGGCTTTGGACTTATAGGATTTAAAGACTTGCCCCTGTCTTTTTGGCGGGGAGAGGCGGGCTTGTGGCTGACGAATTTGGCTCAAAACAAAACACCATAGATTCTTCCAAACTCTTCAATATACGCGTTTGGGAGGGGATACAGTATAAGTTCGCCAAGGACCTCGGCATCGCCATCAAGGTTATGAGCGAGGACGGAAAGATAAACACCCCCGAATCAAACTTCAGTGACTTTTACCGGCTTTTGACCTCCACGGAAGAAGGCAGGAAGATATGCGAAGTTACACCTGACTCCATAGAAAAAGATGTGCGGTTTGTTTCGCTTTACGCGGATTGCGTTTATTACTGCGCCACTACTTACTTCTACGGAAAAAAATTCAATATCCTTGTAGGTATACGCGAACGCAAATACGATGAAAAAATGGTTAAGGATCTAAGCGTCAAGGCCGGGCTGGATTATACAGAGCTGCTGGAGGCATATAAGACGCAAACCGTATTTCCCGAAGAAAAAATAACGAACATAGCCGATCTTATAGTCGACCTTTTCAACATAGTCATAGAACTTTCCGTGCAGGAATACATCACCCACATGGCAAACAAGGAAAAGGAAGAGGAAATAGCCAAGATGAGCGCGCTCATGGAAGCGTCCATCATCATCAACTCCACCCGCAACCTTGACCAGCTTTTGAAAATAATCATGCAATCCGCCGAGAAAGTCATGCAGGCAGAGGCGTCTTCCGTGTTCCTGATCGATTCCGAGAAGAACGAGCTTTTTTTTGAGATAGCCACGGGCCCCAAGGAAGAGGAAGTAAAGAAGATTCGCCTGAAGATGGGTGAAGGCATAGCCGGGTGGGTCGCTTATACCGGGGAATCGCTTCTCGTGCCTGACGTCAGCAAGGACCCGCGTTTTGCCCGGCGCGTTGACGAGCAGACCATGTTTATCACCAAGTCCGTTATTTGCGTGCCTTTGAAGGTGCGTAACCAGACCATAGGCGTCGTGCAGGTATTGAATAAAATAGGCGGCGGTAATTTTTCCAAGACCGAGATAAAGTTCCTCGAAGCCCTCGCCTCACAGGCCGCTATCGCCATAGAGAACGCAAATCTTTACGAGCATTTGGAAGAGCGCGCCGAACAGTTGAACAAGGAATTGAAAACAGCCAATCTCGACCTCGGGATAGAGAAGCTCAGGATAGAATCCATGGTCCAGTCCATGGAAGACGCGGTCGTTGCCGTAAACAAGGACAAAAAGATAGTTATGGTGAACAGGGTCGCGGAGCGCATATTCAGCATAGACGGCGGAGCGGCCGAGGGAAAAGCCCTGGACGATGTCATCATGACAAAGGACATAGTGGATAATTTCACCATGGTCCTGCTTACAAAAAACATAAACAAGACCGAGGTTAAGTTCCAGCTCGGTAATAAAGAGCATATATTCGCGGCTGTCATCGCGCCTATCATAGACGAGAAGAGCGAGGCGGCCGGTTCGGTCGCGGTGTTCAGGGATATTACCGAGATAAAAGAGCTCGACAAGATGAAATCCGAGTTCTTAAACATGGTTTCCCACGAGCTCAGGACCCCTCTCACACCCATACAGGCCTACAGCGAACTCATGATGATAAGGAACGTGGACAATGAGAAGGTGAAGAAATACGCCAATATTATCAATAAGGAAACGCAGCGCCTGGGCGCGCTTATAGGGGATTTGCTTGACTTGTCCAGGATAGACGCGGGCAAGGGCCTGTCGCTTACCCTGGAGCCCGTGGATATGAACGAACTCATGAACACGGTCTATGAAACCTTCAGGAACGCCTCGGTTAAGCATAAAATTATTTTGACACTGCCCGAAAAAAGTGAGATAATCATGGTCGATAAGAACAAGATGATACAGGTCATGACCAATCTCTTGTCCAACGCACTGAAGTATTCGCCCGAGGGCGGGGATATAGAGATAAGGACCTGGACTGACAAAGAGATATTCTACGGCTCTGTAAAAGATTCGGGGCTGGGTATAGCGGTAGAGGACCTGGAAAAGATTTTCGACAAGTTCTACCGTGTGGAAAGCGAAAAAGTAAAGAAGATCGGCGGAACAGGAATAGGGCTTCCTATCGTAAAGTATATCCTCGAGCTTCATAACGGCGGGGTGGACGTGAAAAGCGAAATGGATAAGGGAAGCGAATTTATTTTCCATATACCAATAGTAAGACCATCATAAAGGAGGATTTGCGCAATGGCAGAATCAAAAAAGAGGATAGTGGTAGCCGATGACGAGCCTTTTATACTTTCAGCCCTTCAGGATACATTGTCGGACAGCTACAGCGTAACGACGGCGTCAAACGGCGCAGAGGCCATCAAAGTGGCTCAGAAAGTGCTTCCGGACCTTATCATACTTGACGTTATGATGCCTGAAATGGACGGCCTTGAGGCCTGCAAAAATCTAAAAAGGGACAAGGCTACTTCTTCCATCCCTGTTATACTTTTAACCGCCAAGGGGCAGATAACAGACATTGAAAAAGGATTCAAGTCCGGCGCCGACGCGTATGTGGTAAAGCCTTTTTCACCGGCAAGGCTCATCGAAAAGGTGGAAGAGATTTTTGAAAAAGTTGAAATGAGAAAAAAAATAATGGAAGATAAGAAGAAATAGGTTAAAAAAACCCGCTAGTCGCGGGTTTTTTTAACCTAAAGCAAGTGAAAACTTTCACAAGAAACCCATAAAAATATAAAAAAATAATATTGACAAATAAAGGTTCATTTGTTATATATTAAAGCAAGATAGTTCAAAATTTCACATACTTTTGTGAGGAGGCTGTAAAATGAGGAAAAAATACATTATGGCACCTGGCCCGACCGAAGTACCGGCAGACGTTTTAGTGGAAGCCGCAAAACCGGTAATGCATCACAGAACGCCGCAGTACAGGAAGATACTCACGGAAGTTATCGAGGGAATGAAGTACGTGCTCGGCACGGTCAATAACATTTATGTAATCGGTTCCTCGGGCACCGGAGCCATGGAAATGGCCGTGGCGAACACCGTCAACGCGGGAGACAAAGTCATAGTGGCCACCATCGGCGCATTCGGCGACAGATGGGAACTCATTGCCAAAGCCTGGGGTGCGAACGTGGTAAAGGTCGCGGCTGAGTGGGGATACGCTGTAAAGCCAACTGAGCTCAAAAAAGCCCTGGACGAGAATCCGGACGCGGTCGCTGTATTTACCACGCTTAACGAGACATCGACCGGCGTTTACAATGATATAGAGGAATTCGGCAAGCTCACTGTAAATCATAAGGCCATCCTTGTAGTCGACGGCATATCGGGCATAGGAGCCCAGCCGTTTTACATGGACAAGTGGAATGTGGACATCATAGCGGTCGGATCGCAGAAGGGCCTTATGATACCCCCGGGCCTGGCTTACCTCGCCGCGAGTCCGAAAGCCATGAAGGTCGTAGACAATAATAAATCGCCGAAGTTTTATTTTGACCTGAAAAAATATGAAAAGGCAATGACAAAAGAAAAGATGCCTGACACGCCCTGGACCTCGGCAGTATCGCTTGTCTGCCAGCAGGCAGTCGCTCTGAAGCTTATAAGGGAAGAAGGAATCGAAAATATCTGGGACCGCCACAAAAAACTCAGCCGCGCCGTGCGTGAAGGCATGCTGGCCCTGGGACTGAAGCTTTTTGCGGTTGAAAACCCAGCGGTTGTGCTGTGTTCGGTAATGGTGCCTGACGGCATTGACGGCAAGGCACTTATGAAAAAGATACGCGATGACTACGGCATTTCCATGGCAGGCGGACAGGGCAAGATGGAGGGCAAGATATTCAGGATAGGCACCCTGGGCTACACCGACCGCTTCGACGCCATCATGGGAGTAGCGGCCGCGGAAATGGCGCTCAAAGACATGGGAGCGAACATCGAGATAGGAAAAGGCGTGAAGAGGGCGATGGAAGTGCTGATAGAGGAAAACTATAAATAATAAGTTCGGAGTCCGGGGTTGTAAGGCAGAACAAAGAACACAGAACAGAGAACAGAGAACAATCAAAAAATCGGGAGGGTATAACAAATGTACAAAATACTCGTAAGCGACAAGTTATCCGAAGACGCGATCAATATGATAAAGAACGAGAAAGACATTGAGTGCACGGTTAAGACCGGCATGACAGAGGACCAGCTGGCTGAGGAACTGCCCAACTACGATGCCCTGATAATCAGGAGCGCGTCAAAAGTCACGGCAAAGACGCTGGAAAAAGTCAAAAAATTAAAAGTCATAGGCCGCGCCGGGGTCGGCGTGGATAATGTTGACATGGCTGCCGCGACGGCAAAAGGCGTTATCGTCATGAATACGCCTGACGCGAACACATTGTCAACAGCGGAGCAGACCATCACCCTTATCATGGGAATGGCAAGGAATTTGCCGCAGGCCGACGCTTCCCTGAAAATGAAAAAATGGGAGCGCAATAAATTCACGGGGATCGAGCTTTACGGCAAGACGCTCGGTATCATCGGGCTCGGAAGGATAGGCACGGAGGTCGCCAAAAGAATGGCGTCATTCGGCATGAACCTGATAGGATATGACCCGTTCATCACAAAGGAAAAAGCCGAGGAACTCGGCATAGAGACCATGACAGTGGCCGATGTGCTCAAAAAGGCGGACATCATTACTTTCCATGTCCCCAAGAACAAGGAAACCACAAACATGGTGACCGCCAAAGAGATTGCCACCATGAAGGAAAACGTGATGATAGTAAATTGCGCCCGCGGCGGCATTGTAAATGAAAAAGACCTCGCGGAAGCGCTCAAGAGCGGCCGCGTAAAAAGGGCCGCGCTCGACGTTTACGACAACGAACCGCCGTTTGATTCGGACCTTTTTACCGTTGACCCAAGCGTCATCATTATGGCCCCGCACCTCGGAGCTTCAACAGTGGAAGCCCAGGAAAACGTGGGCAAGGTCATTGTGGAGCAGGTCGTGGAAACCCTACGCGGCGGAATGGTGAAGAACGCCCTCAACATCCCGGCCGTGGACCCGGAACAGCTAAAGGAAATGCAGCCTTACCTTACCCTGAATGATAAGCTCGGCAAATTCGCCTCCCAGCTGGTGTCCGGGAACGTGAAAGCCATAACCATCGAGTACAGCGGCGACGCCACAAAGTTCAACATGAAGTACCTGACCATAGGCGCGGTCAAAGGGTTCCTCTTCCCGGCCATGGGCGACAGCGTAAACTTCGTCAACGCAATGCCGATTGCCAAGGAAAGGGGAATAGCGGTAGTGGAGAAAACCACTACTGTCACGACGGATTTCCCTAACCTGGTGAGCGTGACGATAGATACGGAAACCGAAAAGCGCAGCGTGTACGGGAGCCTCACAATAAAGAAAGAGGCCCGCATAGTGCAGGTTGACAAATTCGAGATAGAAATAGCCCCGGAAAAGAACATCATAGTCTACAAGAACAACGACAAGCCCGGAGTAATAGGCCGCATGGGCACCGTGCTCGGGTCAAACAACATAAACATCGCTTCATTCGCCCTCGGGCGCAATAAAGAGGAAAAAGTGGCATTGGGAGTCGTGACTGTGGATAACGAAGTTCCGAAAACCGTGATAGACTCAATAAAGAACATGGAAGATGTGATCGAGGTGAAGTACATAACTTTGTAGAGTTGAAAGGGCAGGCAGGAGATTGAAGATAAGAGTAAAGGTTTAATTTATGATAATAAGGGCGCGGGAAACCGCGCCCTTTATGTTTTATGATGGATCCGCCTAAAAACAATTAAAAATTTAGAATTAAGAATTCAAAATTAAGGTGTCGCTTTGCGACCTATTATAATATTGCGGGGCGAAGGCCCCGCAATAGACGATAATTCTAAATTTTGAATTTTTAATTTTGAATTGCACCAACCCTTTTATCATTGCAAAATACCCCGAAATGATATATTATTATTTGGCATCAGAGGCAATTCCCTATATCCCCTAATGCAAATTTGAACCAGCGAGGTAAAACCATGTCCGCAGACGTTATTTTGGGCGCCCAGTGGGGCGATGAAGGAAAAGGCAAGATAGTCGACCTGTTTTCGGAACAATACGATGTAATAGTGCGTTACCAGGGCGGCGCCAATGCCGGCCATACAGTCATAGTCGGAAAAGACAAATACGTCATGCACCTGCTTCCTTCCGGCGTACTGCATAAAAACAAGATGAATATCATAGGCCACGGAGTGGTCCTGGATATGGAGTCGCTGGTGGGAGAGATAGAGGGCCTGCAGAAACGCGGCATATCCATAAGCCCCAGGAACCTTCTGATAAGCGAAAACGCCAGCATAGTCCTGCCTTACCATAAGCTTATAGACAAGGCCAAGGAAGAGAAGAAAAAAGGCGGAAAAAAAATAGGCACCACCGGCCGCGGCATCGGGCCGGCTTACACCGATAAATACGTCAGGATAGGCGTCAGGCTCCGCGATATGTTCAACAACGAAACACTTCTAGCCAAAATAGAGGAAAACCTCGAGGAAAAGAACTTCCTCCTGAAAAATTTCTACGGCCAGAAAGAACTCGCGGCCGCGCAGGTCGCAAAAGAGGCAAAAAAATTCGCTAAAAAACTCAAACCATACATGGCAAATACCCTTAGCGTCCTTAACAACCTCCTGAAAAAAGGCAAAAAGGTGCTCTTTGAAGGCGCGCAGGGAGCTTTACTGGACATAGATTTCGGGACATACCCGTATGTCACATCATCGAACCCGACAATCGGCGGGGTTATGACAGGGTCAGGGGTTTCGCACAGGCTTATTAAGAAAGTTTGGGGCATCACAAAAGCGTACCAGACCAGGGTGGGAAACGGGCCTTTTCCTACCGAACTCGACGAGGAACTCGGCTCAAAAATCAGGGAAGCCGGCGGCGAATACGGGGCCACGACCGGCAGGGCGCGCAGGTGCGGCTGGCTGGACCTTGTGGCGCTTAAATACGTATGCGAGCTGAACGGCTTAAGCGACATATTGCTCACAAAAATAGACGTGCTTTCCATACTTAAAGATATCAAGGTATGTACCCATTATATTTACAAAGGCAGAAAAACGCAGGATTTTGTGTCCGACGGCGAGGAACTCTATACGGTAAAGCCGGTGTATAAGTCTTTAAAGGGATGGGGAAGCGACCTTACAAAAGCCAGGAAGTATTCGGACCTGCCGAAGGCTGCCAAGGCTTATATCAAGTTCATAGAGGATTATACGGGCGTGAAAGTTTCCATGGTTTCCGTAGGACCCGAAAGGGACCAGATATTGAAGGCCTGAGATCCGGTGAAAAAAGGAAGCCTTCCGTTATTACACAATTTCTTGACGGTACCCGCAGGGTTAAAACACATCAAATACTCCACACCCATACTAATCCGGCTGCTTTCAGGGAACCGGTTATTTATCACGGCAATACAGGGACCGGACCCGGATTGTTTGAACCTGGATTGGACCTTAAGCCCTCCGACTCCCCGGACGCACTTATAGAGTCCATACTCCTTAAAGACGGAAAATATTTTCTTTTGAGGCGGCATTTGAACAGGCTGAAAAAATCCGCCGGTTATTTCGGGGTGAAAACAGACTTCAAAAACCTGAAACTTGGGCTGAAAAAGCAGGCCGCGCTGTCAAAGAAAGGACGCGCGCGGAAAGTAAGGGTGCTGGTTTTTTCCGGGGGGGAAGTGAAGGTGGAGGGGAAGGATATATCCGTTAAAAAACCGGCGGATAACCGCGTCGCCATATCAAAGGTTAAAACAGACAGTTCAAATATACTGTTGTACCATAAGACCACAAAGAGGGAACTCTATGACAGCGAATACGGCAAATGGTCCGGCAAAGGTTATTATGACGTATTGTTCACCAATGAAAAAGGGGAATTGACCGAGGCCCATTCCTCCAATATAGTGGTAAAAATAGGCCGGAAATATTTCACGCCTCCGGTTAAAAGCGGCCTTCTTGCCGGCACATACAGGGGATACCTTATGGAAAAGCCGGAATTTATGCTTAAAGAAAAAACGCTGTTCCCATCGGACCTGAAAAAGGCGGACGCTGTTTTCCTGTGCAATTCTGTAAGGGGTCTAAGGCAGGTGCGGGTCGGATAAGGCGCGGGAAAAGGTTTTGGTGTTGTCACGGGCGGATTTTAGGTTATAATATGTATATATACAGGGATCCTAAATTCATATAAGGATATTAACATGGGAAAAAAAATATTAGCATTTGTAATCGCCGTTATTTTATCCGGAATCGTAGGTTATATAGATTATGTGACGGGCCAGGAAATAGTGCTGACCATATTTTACCTGATGCCGGTGGCGATAGCCGTGTGGTACGCGGAGCTCCTGCACGGCATCGTAATATCCATCATGTGCGCCTCCCTGTGGAACTTTATAGAGGTAAAATCAGGGGCTGTTTACTCAAGTCCCGGGATACTGTATTGGGATACATTTGTGTTCTTTTCTTTTCTTATTCTTTTCGCCTTCCTTTTCGACGCGATAAAAAAACTGCTTGAAAAAGAGAGCCATACCGCGCGCACAGATTACCTCACGGGGATAGCCAACAGGCGGTATTTCATGGAAATACTCGAGTCTGAAATGAGCAGGACCGGAAGGAGCGACGGGTTCTTCACGCTGGCGTACTTTGACGCTGATAATTTCAAGCACGTAAATGATACC
>PMTB01000264.1 GCA_003167475.1 candidate division FCPU426 bacterium
TCACGCTGAAATCCGGCAACAGCGTTATACTGCGCGGCGGGTCTGATGCGTTTAACTCCAATATATGCATAGGAAACATCATTAAGGATTCCATAAAAAAATCCGGCCTGCCCGAAGGAGCCGTGGAGGTCATGGACAATGCCGACCGTGAGACCGTGGCCATATTGCTCAAACAGAAGGAATACGTGGACGTAATAATACCGCGCGGCGGCAAGGGGCTCGTGGATTTTGTCTCAGGCAACACAATGATACCCGTTATTTACCACGATGCGGGTATATGCCACACATACGTGGACTCCGACGCGGACATTGACATGGCGGTCAAAGTATCCATTAACGCGAAGGTCCAAAGGCCTTCGACATGTAATTCCATGGAAACACTTTTGGTCCACTCGGATGCGGCTGAGAGGTTCCTTTCCATTATGAAACTTGAGCTGGAAAACGCCGGGGTCGAGGTCAGGGCCGAGGCAAAGGCAAAAAAATACCTGCCCGAGGCGCTTGACGCCATTGATAAGGATTTCCGGACAGAATACAATGACATGATACTTAATGTCAAGGTGGTTGAAAATATCGAAGAGGCCATATGGCATATCAATAATTACGGTTCGCACCATTCCGACGCCATCATCACGAAAAATGCGGAAGCGGGATTGAAATTCACCAGAGAGGTGGACTCGGCCGTGTGCTTTGTGAACGCGTCCACGAGATTGAACGACGGCTTTGAGTTCGGGCTCGGCGCGGAAATGGGCATATCAAACCAGAAACTGCACGTGCGCGGCCCGATGGCTTTACGGGAACTTACCTCGGAAAAATACGTGATACAGGGAAGCGGGCAGATACGTGGATAACTTAAAAGAGATAGGGATATTCGGCGGCACATTCAACCCGCCTCACATGGGGCATTACTCGCTGGCCATGGAAGCTCAGAAAGAATTCCACCTGGACAAGGTCTTCTTTGTCCCCGCGTACATACCTCCCCATAAAGAGCCCCGCAACGTCATGGACGCGGAGCACAGGCTTGAGATGGTAAAGCTTCTCATAAACGGAAACCCGGATTTCATACTGTCGGATTTTGAGATAAAAAGGAAAAGCGTCTCATACACCATAGACACGATCAAACATTTCAGGACAGAGTTCCCCGAGACCAAAATACACTTCCTCATAGGCTCCGACGCCTTTTACCACGTGGATACGTGGAAGGACAGCCCCGAGGTCTTAAAACTCACGGACTTCATTATATTCCCGAGGGCGGGGAACACAAAGGAAATGATAACCAAAAAGCTGGGCAACTTCGCCAACGTGGTATTTTGGGCCCACACAAACCTCATCCACATATCCTCAACCGACATACGTTTCAGATTGCGCAGCGGCGAAGACTGCGCGGAAGAGCTCGGGGCCAAGGTCGCCGGGTATATAAAGGAACAGAAACTTTACAGGTAGGGCAGGATCAAGTTTTTAAGCCAAAAGCCAATAGACAAAAGTAAAGGTTTCAAGTTTTTAAGTTTTAAAGTTCTGCCTTTCTTGCATCTATTTTTGGCCGCTTTGTGCTTAACTTTAATTTTTGTCTTTTGGCTTTTGTCTTAAAAATTTAAAGCGGAGTTGTAATGAAAAAAACTATTCTTGTTTCAATTTTATTGCTTGCCTTATACGCAGCTGCGTTTTCTGAAGATACCATCTGGAACCGCGTATTTTTCCTTGATTTTCAGTACATGGGGCAGGCCATGGTTGACGACCCTGTTAAAACCGGTATACTCGCCGGCGGGTTCGGGCTGGCCACTTACGCGCTTATGGAAAACGACCTCTGGATATCCCAAACAATACAAACGGATAAGAATGGTTTTAAGGACGGTTTTTTTGACATCTTTAACAACGCCGGCGACGGGATTTATGTGCTCGCGGCGGACTCGCTGCTTTTCGCCCTCGGCGGGGAAAAAGAAAAAAAGACCGCGGCTAAAGTAGTGGAAGGAATAGCAGTTTCAGGCGCAATATCATACGCGGGAAAAGTAATATTCGGCCGCGTCAGGCCTTCCTCCACAGACGACCCCTATGATTTCAAATGGTTTAATTTTGGCGACAACTCATATCCTTCAGGGCACACAACTGTGGCTTTTACCTGGGCCACCATTATCGGCGACGCCTATGATATAGGATGGATAACATACCCTGTCGCGGCGCTGACAGGAGTTGCCAGGATATATAAGAACGCGCATTGGCCGTCCGACGTGCTGCTCGGGGCCGTTATCGGTATTATAACCGGCAAGATAGTGGATTATGACGGTCCGGCTATTAAGGTTTCATGCGTTCCAGGGGGCCTTGAAGCCTCTTACAGGTTCTGATGATTCAAAAAATTAAAAACAACCTCGGGTTTATTTTTCTCGCGTCAATATTCGCGTTCTTCATGTATTTTGCGGTAACCATTTCAACGGCCATGTCTGAGGACAGGACAGTGTATCTTTCTCCGGATACTTACAGGGAAATGTCGGTGGCAAAAATATTTTCAGAGGGCAAAGGCTGGGGTGTCTCAGGTTCGGTAAAAACGGCGGTAAATTCCATGCTTTACCCGGCCCTGCTCGGCGGGCTTTATAAAGTCTTCGGCGTAAAAGAACCCATACCTCTAATTGTGAACATGGCGGCGGGATTCCTGGCCATTTGGCTCATATGGTATTTTTTCAGGAAAGAGAAGATGTGGCAGATATCCGCCATGGCAACGGGTTTTTTCATATTCATTTCTTCATCCATGCCCCTTTTGATAATGCAGGGGAATGAAAACACCCTGCTTATTGCTGCAGCCGTGGTAATGATCTATTTATCTTCTGAACCAGGTACCGGCGGGGCAAGACCTGCCGTATTGGCGCTATTCTCATTTTGCCTGGGGGCGATAAGTCCTGAAGGCCTGCCTGTGGCAATAGGCGCGGCCGCTGTATTGTCGTTAAGGAAAGAATTTAAATTGTCGGCAATTGTCCTTATTTCGGCGGCCGCCGCTCCCGCAGCCGGGATGATCTTTGGATTTTGGAACGGTTATGAAATTTTTGCCTTCCTGAAACCGGGGAAAATCGCGGCTGTATTTGTACAAAAGGAATATTTATTTCCGGTTGTGGCCCTTACCGTGACCGCAGCCGCGGCATGGCATGGCAAGGGATATTGTTCCAAATACGCGTCAATATGCCTTCTGGCCCTGACGGCAGTTTTGATTAAAATATTTTTTATGAGGAACGCGCTGAACCCGGAAAGCGTTCTTTTTTCATCGGCCATCTCCATATTTGCGGTGTCCATTGCCGGGTTCTCGATGTTTCCGGATAAGCCCGAGAGGAATTTGAAAACCGGGCTGATCCTCACAACAAGTTTCCTGTTGTATCTTGTATTCCTGTACCCTATGCTGAAAAGGGGGGTTAACTCCTATCTGGAAATACCGGGTATGTCGCGCAATGTTTATGAAAGGTCATACAGGCTGGGGCTTTTTGTAAAGGAATGCTGCGATAAAAAAGGTGTAGTGTCGGACGATACCGGGGCCATGACTTATCTGGCTGATATAGATTTCATAGGCATAGGAAAGGCCGCTCCGCAGGATTTCAGTGAAGGAACTATGGCCGCCGCGATAAAAGAAAAAAAAGCGGTGATCTCGATTGCGTCGGATGAGATCACTGAAAAATACAGGAAATATTTCCCGCAAGGAAGCGTAAAACTCAGGGAATGGGTGATCGATATGCCGGGTAATAAAAAAGAGTCTCTCGTATTTTACTGCCTTGACCCGGCTGCATACGGATATTTAAGGGCAAAACTGAATAATTTTTCGGCATATCTGCCGCCGGATATAAAGATCAAATAAGCGTATGGGCGGCCCCGCGCTGCGCGTGATTTCGCTGTGTGGCCGCCCATACAAGAACAGTTATGCTCAATAATAATTCTTTTGTAAAATCAGGCCTATTTTGTTAAAATCAATCAACTTAAATAAAAACAAGGTGGAACGTGATAAAAAAAATCGGGATAATACTTGCGGTCGTGCTTATTTTTTCCGTTTTTCTTTCGGCTGATGATGAACCCAAAGAAGGCGACATCACCAGCATATTTGACAGGCCCACAACCCTGGTATATCCGTCTTTCTGGCATACCCCTTTCGGTATTCACCGCGGAACCCCTTTGCATTTAAAACTCTTCCTCGGGAATAGGACCTACTTTGACGACCCTCAGGACCTGGCGTGCACAAAGCTTATGGTGGAATACGGCAGGATAAATAAGGATAAGGACGACTGGCAACTCACCGTTTACGGATGTAATTCCGGCAGGGGCGAGGTAATTTATAATATTTCCATGCACGCCCTGGGGACGTTCGGGAGCAAGGGAAGCGGGGACGGCCAGCTGCTCAACCCGAAAGGCATAGCCTGTAATGAATACGGCGACGTATACGTGGTGGATACCGGGAACGACAGGATAGCCAGGTTCTTCAATAATGGAAAGAAAGTAAAATTCATAAGGAATATAGGAGGCTCCGGCAGCGAGCCGGGCAAATTCAACAAGCCTTCATATGCCGCGCTTGATTCCACCGGTAAAATATACGTCACGGATTCCGGAAACAACAGGATACAGGTATTTTCAAAATCAGGCGGGTATCTCTATTCCATAGGCCAGGAAAAAGGAATATCAAACCCGCAGGGCATATGCGTATGCGACGAAGGAGAGCGTTACTCCGGCTACAAGAACAATTTCATATATATAATCGACGGCAACTACAACCGTGTGATGAAGTTTGACTTAAAGGGCAATCTCGCTCAGGCGATCAGGGTTAATGAGATACTCGGGAAAAATGTGAAGATTACAACGCTTGAGCAGGACTATTACGGAAATATCTATATGGTGGACAATTTAAATTCGCAGATATATAAATTTTCTCCTGACTTAAGGTTCATAACCGGGTTCGGGTCGTTTGGCGCGAAGGATTATGAGTTTGAGAACCCTACGGGAATAGCCATTTACAAGCATTACGGGCAGATATTTGTCTCTGACAAGGAATCGGCCCAGTACTTCTGGATAGGTTCCGACGCGGAAAATTTCAAGGTCACGCCGATAAAAGCGGCGGGAGGAGCCCCAAAACTGCAGTTTGATTTTACCCTGACGGAAAAAAGTTTTATAACCCTGCAGGTTGTCGACGTAAAAGGCAATACTGTGGAAGTGTGCCACCAGATAGGCGCCGAGACCGGAAAAAACTCCATAGACTGGGACGTGCCGGATGTTTATAAAGATATAATAAAGGGCGGCAACGCTTATATAATATATTTAAGGGTGATGGCCACGTACTCGTCATACCCCAATATAGAAAAAGTATTTAAGACCGCCGCGTACATGGAGTAACGTGCCATGTACCCGAGCTACAGCGAGCGGTACATGGGCATGTGGTAAAAGTTGACGGGCGCGAATATTGTAAACGTCGAAAAGAAGTGCCAGAGTAGTTATTATGATAGTTCGTGTCCGGCGCAGNNTGCGCCGGACACGATAAAGAATTGCCTGGATTTACAGGGTTTTTCAAACGGCATCAATTGAAGCATAAGGGAGACGGACTGATGGGAATGAAAAGCTGGCAAATTTTTGCTTTTGGTTCGGCGTTTTTCGCGGGCCTGACCGCCATACTTGGAAAAGTGGGTGTGACAGGGATAAACTCTAATGTAGGTATGTTCATCCGCACGGTGGTCGTTGTTATCATGACGGCCATGATACTCACGTTCAGGTCGGAGTGGAATAAAACAGAAGGTTTGGACACGCACTCAATAATATTCCTGGTGTTGTCCGCCATCGCAACGGGCCTTTCGTGGCTGTGTTATTACCGGGCGCTTCAGCTCGGGCCGGCCTCAAAAGTGGCGCCAGTGGACAAGCTGAGCGTGGCTTTTGCGATACTGCTTGCGGTAGTGTTCTTAGGCGAGAAACTGACGTGGAAAACAATAATCGGTTGCGCTTTTGTGGTGGTAGGGTCGGTGGTTTTGGCTTTGGGGTAGTGCAATTAAAAATTGAGAATTCAAAATTAAAAATTATGGTCTATTGCTGCGGGGCTTCCTTCGACATGCTCAGGATTTATTTATGATAACCAGTAATCCTGAGCATGTCGAAGGATAGCCCTTGCAATATTATAATAAGTCGCAAAGCGACACATTAATTTTTAATTCTAAATTTTGAATTTTTAATTGCCCTCAAAGCTCGCTCCCGCGTTTTTTCATCGACCTCTGTCCTATCCCACCTTTTTGTTTTGCGGCGAATTTCGCGAACTTCATTATTTTTTCGTCGGTCATTATTTTTTCAGGGGTATTGAAATCAGAGGCCAGTTCCTTTGCCGGGTGGAATTTATGTATCGCGCTGTGACAGTCGACGCACACCCAGAAGATCACATTCATTTGCTCCGGGGTCATGTGTTTTTTGTACCAGTTTTCTTCGTGCAGTGTCTTGGGAATAAGGTGATGCGGCACAAGCTGGATCTCTTCCCTGTTGCAAAGCGGGCAGTTGTTATATGGCTGCATAATTATATTCAAACTCCTTTTCCTTGTAGGTGTCTTTCATATTACTTCGTAAAGGAAAAATTGACAAGAATTACTTTCAGGTAAAGTTCAACATGTGCATAAATATGTATTGGGCAAGACAGATATAAAAACACGGATAAATAATATGTCAATAAATAAAGGAATAAAAATGAATGTTTTGTATTATGAAATAAAATTCTATAATATGGAAACAACGTGGAAAGCGTCATATTTTCTTAATATAAACTTGACTTTCATATATCTTACAGGTATAATTTCATAAGTTAAATAGTCTGTTAAGGGCGTTCCGGATGTTTATAATTTCCGTCAAACCCACTTGACAGGCTGTTTTTTTATTTGTTTGCTTTTGCGTTTAAACATTTGCGCCTTTTTATAAAGGCGGTAAATAAATTTATAAATAGAAAGACGGGTGATCGGCTAAATGACTGAGATTATTATCAAGGAAAACGAATCCCTGGATGACGCGATGAAACGCTTCAAGAAAAAAGTCCAGGACGCGGGAGTTCTCCAGGAAATGAAAAAAAGGGAATTCTACGAACCCCCTTCCGTAAGAAAAAAACAGAAGATGTGGGCGGCAAGCAAGAAAAGAAAAAAAGTGAAAAGAAGGGTATAAAATGACATTTCTCGAAAAACTCAACAGCGATCTTAAAGAGGCGATGAAGTCAAAAGACGAGGTCAGGATGAACTGTATAAGGCAGGTCAAGACCGCGGTCATGAACAAGGAAGTCGCGAAGAAAAAAGTACTTTCCGACGACGAGGTCATGGAAGTGATAGCGTCGCTCGTAAAATCGCATGTTGAGTCCATAGACAGCTTTAAAAAAGGCAACAGGCCCGACCTGGTGGGCAAAGAGGAATCAGAGCTCGCCATACTAAAGGCTTATCTGCCTGAGCAGCTGTCAGATGAAGAGTTAAGGTCCATAGTCGAGGCGGCCGTCAAAACAAGCGGCGCCTCGGCTATAAAAGAAACAGGCAGGGTAATGCAGCTCATCATGCCGCAGGTAAAAGGCAGGGCGGACGGCGCCAGGATAAACCTGATAGTGCGTGAATTCCTGAAGTAAAGGCGGCCTGCAAACTGATCAAACCGGGCAAAGTAAAAAAAAGTTTTTACCGATCCAATACCGTAAAAACGGCAAAAAATCTGCTCGGCAAATACCTGGTAAGAAAATATAAAGGCAGTACCATTTCAGGTTTGATAACCGAGACCGAAGCCTACACCGGCAAAGCCGATCCCGGAAGCCATGCTTACAGGAGCAGGACCAAAAGGAACGAGCCCATGTTCGGCCCGCCGGGACGCGCTTACGTCTACTTCTGTTACGGAAATCATTTTCTTTTCAACATAGTTACGGAAAAGCAGGGCACGGCCGGGGCGGTGTTAATAAGGGCGCTGGAACCGGTTTCAGGGTTAGGGATGATGAAAAAATTAAGGAAGACAAACGACATCATAAATTTAACGAACGGGCCCGGCAAACTGACGCAGGCGCTGGCAATAGGCCCCGGGCAAAACACGGCAGACCTTACCGGAGACGATTTATATGTTGCAAAAGGAACGGCAAGGAAATTCAGGACCGCATCGGGGAGCAGGATAGGGATAAAGCGCGGACTGGAAAAGAAGTGGCGGTTTTGGATAAAGGGCAGTGAGTACGTAAGCGTGAAAGAAAAGATTAAAGTTATTAAGCCAAGAGCCAAAAGCCAAAAGTAAAGTTTTTAAG
>PMTB01000025.1 GCA_003167475.1 candidate division FCPU426 bacterium
CTTAAAAAACTAAGCCATTATATCTCTACGCCTTCTTTTTATGTTCTGTTCAAACCTCTTCTGTTTTAGTTCATTTATCTTTTTCCCAAGTTCTGATTTTTTCTTTATTTCATCATTTGCAATTATTCCAAGCGTTATCATTTCCCTCAAATTTTCCCCTGTTCTATGCCAGCGTAGACGGTTACATTTTGTGCAAGCCGGAAAACAGTTTGATATATCTTTCGTCCCACCTTTCCCACGTTGGATAACATGGTCCGCCTCCCATGCCCCGTCAATGCCGATATCTCTAAGTCCGTATTTTTGAAAATCAACCGCATCACCACAAAAATGGCAATGACCATTAGTTTTATCAAACACTTCTCTTAATTTTTCATTATTTATCAAACAATCCTCCCGGAATTATTTTTCGATTTTGTCAGCACTTCATTCTTTCCCCTTTCATCCGATTTCTTACTTCTATTTTATCACCAATTTTTCTAAATACAAAGGGTAAAATAGCAGGACAGCATAGGATAGTCGCCATGGAACGGAATTTATACTTATGGATAATCGTCAGAATCTGACGTTTATAATTATTAAAGTAAACTTGCGTTTTGCCTGTTCAGCTGATATACTCCCGGCACGTAATAAATGGTTTGCTCTCCTGATTCAGATTCAGCATCCAAAACAAAGGAGGGTAGACTTATTTCGCATAATTAGATTTAGGCGAAATACCAAGTCCGAAACCGCCTTATTCCTATGAAACTGATAGTTAACGTTATGCGAAATTCGAATGTCGTTTGAAACTAAAAGGAGAACTATTATGGACCTTATCCGTGAATTTGAAGACTCCCTGCGTGGCGAAGGTAAAAGTCCAAGAACAGTTGAAACATATCTTACAGGTGTGAAAAAATTTATGGAATTTCATAAGGGTAGTGTATCAGCAATAACCCAAAACTCAATTGACCGTTTCTTTCCCAAGTTCTACCCCACAATGTCAACGCAGAACCTTCGCAAGAATAGTATAACGAAATTCCTAACCTTTTTAAGGACCACCAAACGTATCAGTAAGCACTATACGATACGAATTAAGAACTTAAACCGACAGGAGGCCAGGTTCCTTACGTATGAAAAGCAGCGCTCCAAGTATAAGAATCCTGGGTTATCTGCCCATTTTGTTGTCCCAAAAACTTTTATTAAAATCCCCAACATATCAAAACTCGTATATGCCGTCAAGGATAAAAGCTATATGTGAGATCTGACCCTTTCCACTCTTTCCACTCTATATACCGCGTATATCCCGTGGCAGGTCAACCTGTTGAGGAACGGTATATTGGCTATAAGCCTTTCCAGCGCCTCCGGCCAGCCTTTCGGAAGGATTGACAGCATGAATATCGTCCTTTTATTTATGAGCACTGTCCCGCCGAGATAGCCGGATTCCTCCAGGCTGATGCCGTCCGGCACTATGAGCTTCAAGTCATCGAGCGTGAACAGGAACAGGTGGTCCTCGCCGTCGGGCCCGAACTGCCGCTCTTCTAAGAATTTCCTGTCTTCCCTGTTTTTTAATTTTCCGAATGTCGGAAGGTCATTCATGAACATATCCGCATTGGGGGTGGTCACAAAGAGCACGCCCCCGGGTTTTAAGTATTCCGCGGCCTTTTTTGTGAAATCCTCGGGGTACGCGCAATGCTCCACTATCTCGCCGAGCATGATAATATCAAATAGCCCTTCCATTTTGAGCGAGTCAAAATTCCCCTGCACGAATTTTATTTTCCCATTCTCCTTCTTAAGCGCCGCGTATTCAAGAAAATCGGGGTTGATGTCTATGGCGGTCACGTCAAAGCCTTTTTCAGCCATAAGCAGGCTCAGGTTGGCCTGGCAGCATCCTATATCGGCCATCCTTACGGCGGCGGGGTTTGGAAATTTCCTTCCAAGCACGGAAATTATCTTATTGAGCCTGTCCACATAGTTAAGCCTGCCGTGATGGTAAGCCACCGGGTTGTCTATCTCGCGCTTGTCTATCTCCGAGAGCCTTACAAATTTTTCCGGCTGGCTGGTTTTTTCGATCTGTTGTATGCTTTTCAAAATTTTTCCCCGATCTGCTGAATATATTCCCCGCTATGGCGAAGTCTTCCGCGTCAAAATAGATCAACGTATTCTTACCTCTATTCCACTTGCTCTTTTAATAGAGCAAAGTATCTCTTTCCAAGTCAAAGAACCCGGCCGTACCTTGGATTATATCCTCCACACTATATTTGTAAGATACCTTGCACTTTGATGTTATATGATTTCGAAGCGGTTTTCCAGTGAAATTTTGATTACGCGGCCGAAAAATCCGGTGATTTGAATAAAGGCGTATTTTTATCAAGTATCAGGTAAAGTCCTGACCCTATCTCTCAAGGCTGATCATACGGCATTCCACATTCGGCACCCGGCATTGATATTAAGCGCTTGCCCTTATCACCAGCGTCGGCTGGAATGTTATTGTTTTTTGCGTTTCCTTTTTATTGATCAGGTCCATGGCCAGGTCAATGGATGCCCTGCCCATCTCGAAGACCGGCTGGTTCACGGTCGTCAGCGTCGGCTGGACTATGGAGGCTATTATCATATCGTCATAACCTATAATTGAAATGTCTTCCGGGACCCTCAGCGATTTTTCCTGCGCCCTGCGTATTATGCCGGCGGCCGTCATATCCCCGGCCGCGCAGAATATCGCGTCAAACTGGGCGTCGCGCCTGAAAAGCCTGTTCACGCTTTCAACGCCCTCTTCAAATGAATAATCACCGACTTCCATTACCCTCTCCGGATTATAACTGATGCCGTGCATTGTAAGCGCGTCTTTGTATCCTTTGAGCCTTTCATTCGCGTTCGCCCCGCTGAGGCATCCGGATAGTTTCCCCACCACCATACCTATCTTATTCCTGCCCTTTTTCACGAGGAAATCCACGGCGATAAAGGCGCCTTTCTCATTGTCAACCTTGACCGTCGATATACCCTCCGCGCTCTCTTCTATCGATATAACAGGCAGTCCCTCTTTTTGATATTCCCCTATTATTTCCGCAGACGGTTTGATGCTGATGCAGATAAGCGCCTCGGGCCTGGCGCCGTATAATATCTCCCTGAACATCTCATCTTCTTTTTCGCTTATGCCCCTGGTCGCGTACTGGTTTACGCGGTAATTTGTCGGGATCAGTTTGCTTTCCACGCCCCTCATGATCTCCACGGTGAACATGTTGGAAAAGAACCCCGTGGCAATCGCTATCACATTTGTGCGGCCCTTTACAAGGCTGCGGCCAATATAGTTCGGCCTGTAATTCATTTCCTTTATGACTTTCTGAACCTTCTCAGTCGTCGAAGCGCTTATCCTTTTGTCCCCGCGTACGACCATGGACACAGTTGTCGGAGTTACGCCGACCGCCTTTGCAATATCCTTAATGGTAACAGCCATAAACACCCCTCTAAATTTTACTTTATTCCTTTAATTAAGACACAAACAATAATCCATTATACAAATAAACCACAATTATTCAAGTCAATTCATATGTACTGTTGTTGATACAAATAGATAGCAGCAGAAATACAAAAAGTCAATACGCGAACGGGATTCGCGCCAATAAAAAAGGCCCCGCTTATAACAATGGGCCTTTTTTATTATTATCGGCAAGCGTCAGTACAGGATCAATACCTTGCCAATGGCTCCTTTGTCGTCTTTTCCATTGATGTCTTTCGCTATCACTATAAAGAAATAAGTGCCCCTTGAAAGGCCCTTTAAGCCATCGGCCTGCAGTGTCACAATACGTTTCCCGGAAAGCACGGGTCCGGCGCTTAACTCCCTTACTTTCCTGTATCCGGATGTATATATATCCATGCGCAAATCCGACAAATCAGCCGGATAATCCACGCTTATTTTCAGTGTCTGCATATACGGGTTTACCGGGTTCGGGAATATGGTCATAGCGGGCGGTAGCACGGGCGCGGGGATTGGCGTGGATGTTGGCGTTGACGTGACCGTTTCCGTGGAGGTGTCGGCCGGCGTCGCGGTAAACGTCGGGGTATTTGACGGGGTAACCGTATTTGTGCTTGTAGGTGTGCAAGACGGAGTAAATGTGGCCGTAAATGTCCAGGAATAAAATACGGTAGGTGTGTCAGTCATGGATTGCGTGATTGTATATGTCTGTGTAGCTGTCGGCGTGACCGTAAAGGTGTCCGTAATTACGACTGTTTCCGTTATGGTCTGAGTTACAGTATCAGTGTCTGTTTCCGTAAATGTCGGGGTC
>PMTB01000187.1 GCA_003167475.1 candidate division FCPU426 bacterium
TATAAAGCCCCACCTTGCGGGTTTTAACCTGAAGTTGATACTTGAGCCGGGGCGGTTCATCATAGGCAACGCGGGCGCGCTTGTTACAACAATCACTTACAACAAAAAAGGAAGGGCCAAAAACTTCCTGATAGTTGACGCGGGCATGAACGACCTTATCAGGCCGGCGCTTTACGGTTCATATCACAAGATAATACCGGTAAACGTAAAAAAAGAATCAAAGCTTGAAGTGTGCGACATAGTCGGCCCGATATGTGAAAGCGCTGATTTCCTGGGAAAGGACAGGCATCTGCCAAAGATGGAGAACGGGGAACTGCTTTGCGTGCGCTCGGCGGGCGCATACGGCATGGCCATGGCGTCAAACTACAACTCGAGGCCGCGCGCGGCAGAGGTCATGGTGGACGGTACGAAACATTACCTGATAAGGGAAAGAGAAACGTACGGGGACCTCGTAAGTAAAGAGAAATAAGAGACTTTCTGCACCTAAAATTGGAGAAAAGATATGGCTAAAAACAACGGGTTAAAGTTCACAAAGATGAGCGGTAACGGAAATGATTTTATCCTTATGGATAATTACGACGGTAAAATAAAACTTTCCGCGAAACAGATAGAGGCGTTATGCTCGCCCAAGTTCAGCATAGGGGCTGACGGGCTTATATTGCTTGAAAAGGGGCCAAAGGGCCATGATTTTTATATGAAGTTCTATAACAATGACGGCAAGGAAGCCGAGATGTGCGGCAATGGCGGAAGGTGTATCGCCAGGTTTGCATTTTTAAACGGCCGGGCCAGGGCCAAACTGTCTTTCATGGCAAAGGACGGCGCGCACGAGGCTGAAATAAAAAAGAACGGCGAAGTAAAACTTAGGATGATAGACCCTTTTGATTACAAAAAAGAGGTTAAGATACGCTTAAGCGGCAGCGAGGTAAAGGGCGCGTTTATAAATACCGGAGTGCCGCATTTTGTCATAGAAGTTAAGGACCTTGCGGCTGTCAGGGTGAAACATACGGGCAAAGAGATCAGGTTCCACAACAGCTTTGCGCCAAAGGGCACTAACGTCAATTTCATAGAAAAGAAAGCGGATGATGCTTATGATATACGTACCTATGAACGCGGCGTTGAGGACGAGACATACGCCTGCGGCACCGGAGCGACAGCGGCCGGGATAGCGCTTTATCTCTCCGGCAAGGCAAATTCGCCCGTTTCTTTCAATACAAAGGGCGGTCTTTTAAAGGTTTATTTTGAAGAAGTGAACAAAAAAATCACAAATGTGCATCTCGAAGGCAACGCAAGGGTGGTCGCTTCCGGAGAGGTTGGGGAAGACGCTTTTAAGTTCTAAAGGATTGTTCTTTGTTCTGGGTTCTATGTTCTGTGTTGGCCGCAGAACACAGAACAGAGAACACAGAACACAGAACAGAAACGAAGAATATAGAACAAAAACATGGAGGAAAAAACATGTTCCAGGGTTCTTATGTGGCGATAGTAACACCTTTTAGAAACGGAAAAATCGATGAAGCGGCATATAAAAATCTTATTGAAATGCACGCAGCCGCCGGGACTGACGGCATTGTGCCCGCAGGAACCACGGGCGAATCGCCGACATTGACCCCGGAAGAAAACGAACAGCTTGTAGATATGACCGTCAAGTTCGTAAAAGGCAGGATGAAAGTCATGGCGGGTACGGGCTCAAATTCCACGGCCGAGGCGATAGAATACACGCAGGCCGCAGAGAAGTCCGGCGCTGACGCGGCTTTGGTTGTGAACCCGTATTACAACAAGCCCACGCAAAAAGGTTTATACGAGCATTTCAAGGCTGTGGCGCAGTCCGTAAAAATACCGGTGATTGTTTATAACATACTCGGCAGGACAGGCGTTAATGTCTCCACCCCGGTACTTGCCAGGCTCGCAAAAGAGATCCCGAATATTAAAGGGGTAAAGGAAGCCAGCGGCGATCTGGCGCAGATGAGCGAAGTTATAGAACAGTGCGGGCCGGATTTCGACGTACTCTCCGGCGATGACGCGCTGACACTCCCGCTTATGTCCATAGGCGGCAAGGGAGTCATTTCGGTTGTAGCTAATTTCATCCCGAAGGATGTCAAGGATATGATAACCGCCTTTAATAAGGGCGACATGAAGACGGCTCAGGCAATGCATCACAGGATGTTCCCGCTGGTCAAGGCGATGTTCGTGGAAACAAATCCGATCCCGGTCAAGGCTGCGTGCGCCATACTCGGGCTTATATCCCCGGATATAAGGCTGCCCATGACACAGCCCGACGCTGAGAACCTCGATAAAATAAAAAAAGCCTTGAAGGAATACGGGCTGAAAGTATAGCGGTACCGGGTAAAATTACTAATTACAAATTACTAATTAAACCTGTTAAAAATAATAATAACATTTAAACCAAATACAAATGTCATAAAATGGAGGGTGCGCATGGTCAGGATCGGGATTTCCGGGGCTGCAGGACGTATGGGCAACGCTTTGATATCTGTCGCGGCACAGGACACTGTGAATTACAAGATAGGGCTGCTTTTGGAAGCCAAAGGAAACAGCACAATCGGGGCCAGCATTGGCGGCTTTACCATAACGGATGACCTTAAAAAAAGCATATCCAGCATGGATGTATTCATAGATTTTACAACCCCGGCCGCGACAATGAAACATCTCACGGAGCTGATAGACGCAAAAAAACCAATGGTAATAGGCACCACCGGATTTAACCCTGACGAGATATTTGAGATCGAACTCGCGGCAAAGCGGATTCCCATAGTCATGTCATCAAATTACAGCGTCGGGGTGAATGTCATGTGGAAGATACTTAAGGAAGCCACAAAGGCCCTAAAAGAGGATTATGACATAGACATAATCGAAGAGCATCACAGGATGAAAAAGGACGCGCCTTCGGGAACTGCCATTACAACGGCCGAAGTGATACTCAGGGAAAAAGGGCTCGACCCCAAATCAAACATGGTGTTCGGCCGCGACGGCAGGAACAACGAGCGTAACCGCGACCAGATAGGCGTTTTCGCAGTCCGGGCCGGCGGAATAGTCGGGGAACACAGGGTCATATTCGGTTCCATGGGCGACAAGCTGGAAATATCGCACACGGCTATTTCCAGGGACACTTTGGCAATGGGCGCTTTGAAAGCGGCGAAGTTTCTTATGGGAAAGCCGGTTGGATTGTACTCGATGGCGGATGTTTTGGGATTGAATTAAGGCTTTAGGACAATTGAGAATTAAAAATTCAAAATTAAAAATTATCGTCTATTGTTGCGAGCCTTAAGGCTCGCAACAATATTATAATAGGTCGCAAACTTGTCCGCCGGAGCTTTAGCGGAGGCGGAAGCGACACCTTAATTTTGAATTCTAAATTTTGAATTTTTAATTAAATCGGAGAACACATGATAAAATTTGTAAGGTATTCCATCCAGGAAAGCCCGCCGCAGTGGGGTATTATGAACAATGACGGCAATATCACCGATATAGAAGGCGATATTTATACCCAGTATAAGGTTATGCCCAATGTCATAGATATTTCGCTTGTACGCATACTGCCGCCAACGGAACCTTCCAAGATCATCTGCGTCGGCCTTAATTACAGCGACCACACGAAGGAAATGAAGTCCGAGAAACCCGACGAACCGGTCATATTTCTCAAACCGCCGAGCGCCGTTATAGGTCATAATGATGAGATAATATATCCGGAAATGGCATCGCGCGTGGATTACGAGGCGGAGCTGGCAATAGTCATGAAAAACACGGTGAAAGACATATCCGAAGAAGAGGTCGATATGCACATTCTCGGTTACACCTGTTTAAACGACGTGACGGCCCGCGACCTGCAGAAAAAAGACGGGCAGTGGACCCGGGCCAAATCATTTGATACTTTCGCTCCGTTCGGGCCGTACATTGTCAGGGACATCAACCCGGACAAACAGGACGTGAAGTTGTATTTGAACGGCGCTTTGATGCAGGATTCGAACACTTCGAAGTTCATATTCAAGACAAAAAAGCTGGTTAGTTTCATATCGAAGATAATGACTTTGAACCGCGGAGATGTGATATCAACCGGCACTCCCGCGGGAGTAGGCCCCATGAAACGCGGTGATAAAGTGGAAGTAGAGATAGGGGAAATTGGAAGGCTTGTTAATTTTGTGAGATGATTTTTCGTTAAGTTTTTAAGCCAAAAGCCAAAAGACAAAAGTTAAGTATTTAAGGGTTTAAGTTTTTAAGGAAAACAAAGCACCATGTTTTTTGTGCTTGATTTACTTGTACTACCTTGTTTTACCTTGCACTACCTTTACTTTTGTCTTTTGGCTTTTGGCTTAAAAACTTAGACGCAGAAATTTTAAATTTAAACGGAGGTTTTTTATGGATGTCAACTACAGGGTAAAAGCCTTACCGCCTTATGTTTTTGTGGAACTTGATAAAAAGAAAAAGGCCGCCAGGGCCGCAGGCAGGGATATTCTCGACCTTGGGATCGGCGATCCGGACAGGCCCACGCCTCTGCGAATCATAGATAATTTCAGGGAAGCTGTCGGAAAAGCCTCAAATCATCAGTACCCGATAGGCAGAGGAAGCATGGTTTTCAAACAAGCCGTAATGAAATGGATGGAAAAGAGATTTGATGTCGGTATAACGGACAAGGAAGTCATGTGCTTAATAGGGGCGAAAGACGGCATAACGCACCTTCCGTTGGCATTCCTAAATCCCGGCGATATAGTGCTGATACCCGACCCCGGATATCCCGGATATACTTCCGGTACCATCCTTGCCGGCGGAGTGCCTCTTACCATGCCGTTAAAAAAGGAAAATAATTTTCTTCCGGACCTTAAGTCCATCCCCGAAGATGTTTACAAACTGGCCAAGATAATGTGGCTGAATTACCCGAATAACCCCACCTCGGCCATGGCCGGATATGAGTTCTATGAAGAAGCGCTTTCTTATGCGGAAAAATATGACTTTATGATAGCCCAAGACGCGCCTTACTCGGAGATCTATTTCAATTCAAAGCCGATATCCATGCTGCAGATAAAGGGCGCCAAGGACCACGTTATAGAGTTTTACTCTATGTCAAAAACATATAATATGACGGGCTGGAGATGCGGGTTTGCCGTAGGCGGTGAAAAATACATAAACGGGCTTGGCACGGTCAAAGAAAATATGGATTCCGGCACTTTTACGGCGATACAGGAAACCGCTGCCTGGACGCTTTTGAACTGCGATGAGGAAGCCGGGCAGATAAGAGCCCTTTACAGCAGGCGCGCCCGGGCTTTCACAAAAGGCCTAAGGACAATTGGGTATGAGGTTTTGGAGCCCCAGTCAACCATTTATCTATGGGTAAAAGTGCCCGGCAATATGAAATCCATGGAATTCTGCACCAGGGTACTTGAGGAAGCCGATATAGTGGTGACTCCCGGAATAGGCTTTGGGCAGGCAGGCGACGGATACTTCAGGATAGCGCTTACTGTCGAAGAGGAACTTATCTCAAAAGCGCTTGACAGGCTCAAAAAGGTAAAATTTTAAGGGCATGGTAAAGGTTTACCTTTCGTTCGGTTCAAACATAGGCAATAGAGCGGCTAACATCAGGACGGCTTTAGAATTGCTTGGAAAAAAAGGAATAAAGGCGGATAAATTGTCGGGCATGTACGCGACTGAACCTGTTGGGATGAAAAATCAACCTGATTTTTATAACCTTTGCGCTGAAACCGAGACGGATATCGGCCCGGAACAACTTTTAAAAGCCATAAAAGCCGTCGAACTTTCAATGGGAAGGATAAAAGACGGGCACTGGGGGCCGCGTATTATAGATATTGACATATTGTTTTATAGTAATATAATAATTAACAGCCCGGGGCTTGTAATTCCACATCCCGAAATAGCTCGGAGAAAGTTTGTATTGCAGCCTTTGTCCGAGTTAGCGGGTAACCACACACATCCCGTAAGCAATTTAACCGTAAATGAACTGTTAAATATAGGTAATTTTACCGAGACCACACAGCGAATAGGTGAATTATGAGCAGGGATTTTCATTACATAGCCATAGAGGGCGTTCTTGGAGTGGGCAAGACCACTTTTGCCAAAATGTTATCCGAGGAACTGGAGGCCAAGCTTGTCCTGGAACAGGTTGACAACAATCCATTCCTGGAGAAGTTCTACAAGGAAATGAACACTTTTGCCCTGCAGACACAGTTAACCTTCCTTTTGAACAGGGCGGTCCAGCAGGAGCCGCTCAAACAGCTTGACTTATTTTCCAAAAGAATAATTGCCGATTACCTCATAGAAAAAGACAGGATCTTCGCCTATATCACCCTTGGAGAGAACGAACTNNATATATTCCGTTGTTGTTAACGAGGCCCAGCTTTTAAAACCCGACCTTGTCGTATACCTGCAGGCCTCCGTGGATGTCCTCTATGACAGGATAAAGCGCCGCGGCCGGAGTTTTGAAAAAGGGATATCTAAGGATTACCTTTACAACCTCTCGCAGGCTTACAACCACTTTTTTTCCAATTACACAGCCAGCCCCCTTGCCATAGTCAACACCGACGAGGTTGATTTCGCAAACGACAGGAAAGCGTATAAGATGATAAAGGACTTTGTCCTGAATATAAAAGGCGGAATAAATTATTACACCCCGCGGCCGGAGAAATAAAAATGTATACCGCCCCGCAGATCATGGCGTTAAAATCAAAAAAGAAAATAGTCATGCTCACAGCGTATGATTATTTGCTGGCAAATTACCTGGAAAAAGCAGGCGTGGACATTATACTTGTCGGCGATTCATTGGGAATGGTATTTTTGGGATATAAAGACACATTGCCGGTGACCGTGGATGACGTGATCTATCACGTGAAAGCCGTCAAAAGGGGCGCCAAGGACACTATGATAGTGGCGGATATGCCTTTTATGTCTTATCAGGAATCCATAATGGACGCCGTAAGGAACGCGGGAAAGATCGTGAAAACATCCGGAGCTTCCGCCGTAAAACTTGAAGGCGGGCTTGAAGCATGCCCTCAGATCAAAGCGCTTGTTTCGATCGGCATACCTGTAATGGGCCATATAGGGCTTCAGCCCCAATCCGTGAATAAATACGGAGGGTATCCTGTCCAGGGCGTCAGCGGGTCCGATATAACAAGGCTGATAAAAGAAGCCAAAGCCATTGAAGAAGCGGGCGCGTTCGCAATAGTCGCGGAGAAAGTATTGTCCAAGACAGCTGCCGTGATTACGAAATCTGTCAATATCCCGGTGATTGGAATAGGCTCCGGTCCCGGATGTGACGGCCAGGTCCTGGTAACACCGGACCTGCTCGGGGCTTTCGAGGATTTCACCCCTAAATTCGTTAAAAAATATGATAATGTTTCGGAGCGCTCGATAAAAGCACTGGGCAAATTTATTAAGGACGTAAGGAATAAAAGATTTCCAGGAAGAAAATACTATTATTAGGCTGGTAAAAAATGAAGATCATAAATAACATATCTGATATGTATGAATATTCGGCAAAACTGAAAAAACGCGGCCATACGGCCGGCTTTGTCCCCACAATGGGAGCGCTGCACGACGGCCATTTGTCGCTTGTTGACAGGGCCGCTTTAGAAAACAAAAAAGTGATCGTGAGCATTTTTGTCAACCCGGCACAGTTCGGACCCGGCGAGGATTTTGACAGGTACCCCAGGCCGGTGAAAAAGGACTTAAAAATGCTGAAGGATACCCGCAAAGTTGACTGCGTTTTTACGCCGGATAAGGACAGTATGTACCCGCCCGGCTCGGCCACATTCGTGTCCCTGGAAAACGAAATGACAAACGTGCTTTGCGGCGCGTCAAGGCCCGGCCATTTCAAGGGCGTTACCACCGTTGTGGCGGAACTGCTTAATATAGTCAAACCTGACAGGATTTATCTCGGCCAGAAAGACGCCCAGCAGGCCATAATCCTTTCCAAAATGATGAGGGACATGCACTTCAGCACAACGCCTGTCATCTGTCCGATAATCAGGGAAAAGGACGGGCTCGCGCTGAGCTCCAGGAACGCCTATTTGACCCCTGAACAGCGGGACACGGCGCCTGTCCTATATAAATCATTACAGATGGCTGAAAGTATGGTAGAATTGGGAGAAAGGTCCGCGGAAACGCTGAAAAAAGAGATACGGCGCAAGATAAAGGAAGCCGGAGTGGAGATAGATTATGTGGAAGCTGTAGACGCCGCGACACTGGCGCCGGTGAGCGCGATATCCGGCAATGTACTTATAGCGGCGGCAATATTCGTCGGTAAAACAAGGCTTATAGATAATACCATAATCACAATATAAAAGCCCCGCGCCGGCCCGGCCAATTAAAAAAACACGGAGGTAATCCATGCTCGTTGAAATGCTTAAATCAAAGATACACAGGGCGGTTGTGACCGATAAACACCTGGAATATGAAGGCAGCATAACCATTGACGAAACGCTTATGCTGGCCGCGGATATCTGCGAGAACGAAAAAGTGCATGTTTTGAACATAAACAACGGCGAAAGGTTTGAGACATACGTGATCAAAGGCAAAAAGAACTCCGGCGCCATATGCATCAACGGCGCCGCGGCAAGGCTTGCGGAGAAAAACGATGTTATCATCATAGTGTCATACGGCCTTATGGAGGCCGGGGAGCGCGCCGCTTTCAGGCCCAGGATAGTAAAAGTCAGTCTTTTAAATAAAATAATAAAACAAAAACCGGCGGTGATCTGATGGAAATCAAAATAAAGAAACTCGGGATAATAGGATGCGGGGCCATCGGCAACGATATAGCGCAGGCGGTGGACAAAGGAAATATAAACGTGGTGCTCCATGCCTGCTTTGACGTGGACAGGAAGAAATTTGACGCGCTCGCGGGCAAACTAAAGAACGTAAAACCCCGATTTATGCCGGCCGAAGAGCTCATGACCGAATGCGATCTTGTGGTCGAATGCGCCCATAAAGACGCGGTAAATTCGGTCCTTAAGATGGCAATAGCGCATAACCGGGATATCATGTTCTTAAGCGCCGGAGGCGTACTGGAAAACACAGACCTTATAGAAGAAGCCAGAAAAAAGAAGATAAACATTTATGTGCCTTCGGGCGCGGTCGTGGGCATAGACGGGCTTGACGCGGCCAAGTATTCCGGGTTAAGGAAAGTCACCCTTATCACCAGAAAACCCCCGCAAGCTTTTAAGGGCGTCAAATCGCTCATAGACAAGGGAATTAACGTGGATGAGATAAAAACCGAGACCACTGTTTATGAAGGCAGTGCGAAAGAGGCGGTAAAAGATTTCCCGCAGAACATAAATATTGCGGCCACGCTGAGCCTTGCCGGGATCGGCAGCGAACTGACGCTTGTCAAAATAATCATTGACCCGTTCATCACCAATAACATCCATGAAATAATAGTGGAAGGCGATTTTGGGAGGTTCCGCGCCATAACAGAAAACCTGCCTTCGCCGAACAACCCCAAAACGAGCTACCTTACATCCCTGTCGGCAATAGTGCTTATAAAGAAAATAGTCGAACCGATCCACATAGGCACTTAAAGTTTTGGAATCAGGATGTTATAATGAGAATGCAGGAAAAGCCTTAATGACAGGTCGTACCCGGCGCGGACAAAATTTTTCTATGGATTGTGCGCTGTATTATAAAGGTTTAGTGGCGTACAGGCCACAGAAAAATTTTGTCCGCGCCGGGTACGAAAAGAATTACACGGATTTAGAGGGTTTTCCTACGGTATCATAATATACTTTCACGGACTCGGAGGCATGTTTGGAAAACGTCATTGAAATTAAAGGCCTTACAAAGATATATAACGCGCTGGATTTCTGGAAACATGACAAGGTCACCGGAGTTGACAATATAAGTTTAAATATCCAAAAAGGCGAGGTTTTCGGACTTTTAGGGCTCAATGGCGCGGGCAAGACCACGCTTATGAAGGTGATGCTGGGCCTTTTAAAGCCCACAAGCGGCGGGGTCAGGATACTTGGCGGCAGCATTGACGACACAGCGGTAAGGGCCAGGATCGGTTACTTATCAGAACTGCCGTATTTTCCCAAATACCTGAAGGTGCGTGAAGTGCTTGATTACTTCGCGGAACTTTTGGGCATTCCTGAAAACATAAAAAAAGCAAGGATAGAAGAAGTCCTTAATATTGTCCGCCTGGACGCAAAATCAGACACAAAGGTAGGCGGCCTCTCAAAAGGCATGCAGGGCAGGCTCGGCCTGGCGCAGGCCGTGCTCAACGACCCGGACCTGCTCTTTATGGATGAACCCATGTCAGGGCTTGACCCTCTCGGCTATAAAGAAACAAGGGATATAATAATAGACCTGAACAAAAGGGGCAAGACTATATTTTTCAATTCCCACATTTTGAGCGAAGTAGAGAAGATCTGCCACAGTGTGGCGGTATTGCATAAAGGGGCCCTGGCGGACGTGCGCCCGCTTGACGGCGCAATAAAGGAATTCGGGAGCATGGAAGCCTATTTTATAAATAAAATACAGCCGGGAGGCGGGGAATGAGGAGAATAGCCGCTGTTGCGGAATATATATGGAAGCAGAGCTTCAGGAATAAAATACTCAATGTCCTTATACTATTCGCTGTTTTTGCCATAGGTTTTTCGCTTGCCATAAGCGAGCTGGCGCAGGAGTCCGAGATAAAAATGGTGGTTGATTTCGGGCTTTTTGCAATAAGCCTTTTTGCGTTCCTGACCGTGGTGCTCTCGATGACCGTCCAGCTTTTCGAGGAAACCGAGTTGAAAACCCTCATGCTGATCATGGTAAAACCCATAAAAAGGCATGAATATATTGCGGGTAAATACATCGGCATGATGCTTACTGTGCTTATGAACGTGGTCCTTATGCTGCTGATACTCATGCTGATCATCAAATTCCGCGGAGGAGACCCGTGGGATATCAAGATCTTCGCGGCCGCCATGTATTCCTTTTTAAGCGTGTCCATACTGGCTTCCGTGGCAATGCTTTTATCCGTCGTCACAACATCGGTGCCAAGCTGCATCATATTCCTGATATCCGTCTATGCCATGGGCCACCTGACCGTTCACCTTAAGAGTATCGCGGACAAAAGCGGAGGGGCCGCCGTGAAAGCGGTCGTCGACGCGATATATTATATTGTGCCGAACCTTGAGCTTTTTAATATGAAGGATAAGATCCACGGCAACCTGGCTCTTTTTGACGCGGGATACCTGGGGTTGGTTTTAGGTTATACCTCGCTTTACATTGCCGTGATGCTCATACTGACATCCGTAATTTTCAGCAGGAAAGAATTCTGATGGCAGCAATGCCGCTTGTACGGTGATTCCCTTGGCAAAAAAAACCGTAATAACATTCATACTGGTATCCCTGGCCCTTGCGGCCTGCTTTTTCAACCGGCAGGCGGCTGTCAGGATATTTAAATCCCAGCCGTCCTGGTATTTTTTGAACCTGCATTCATACAGGAATTTTTCGCATTTGTTAAGCGTAAGTTTCGGGTTCAGGTCGCTTGCTTCCGACCTGGATTACATAGCTTTCCTGCAGTATTACGGGGACCTGGATAACGCTTCCTCACATTACAAGGACCTCTATAATTATATGGACGAGATAACGGACGCTGACCCGAATTTTACTTTTGCCTACACATACGGCTCGGCCATACTGGCTTTCAACCTGAAGCGGTATGACGAGGCCATACGGCTCATTAAAAAGGGGCTTGCATACAATCCCGAGTTCTGGAAACTCAGGTTCTATCTGGGGGCGATCATATACAGGCAAAAAGGCGATACGGTCAAGTATGTGGGCCTTCTCGAGGAGGCCGTCAAATTCGAGGACCATCCTGCCGTGATCGAACGCATGCTTGGCAGTATATACGAGATCACCAAGACCCCGGACCAGGCCGCACTTTACTGGGCCCGTCTGTACAGGAAGACAAAGGACAAACAAAGCAGGAACCTGGCTTTTTCAAGGATACAGTTTATAATCAGAGAGGGTAAACTCAAGAATCCGCAGGCAGTGATAAAAGCATCGGAATAAAGGGACTTTCACAGAAGACGCAGTCAAAGGAGATAATTTTGGCCGATAAAATCGTAATCAAAGGCGCAAGGGAACACAACCTGAAGAATATAGACATTACAATACCACGCGACAAACTTGTTGTCATAACAGGCGTGTCCGGTTCGGGGAAATCGTCCCTGGCTTTTAATACCATTTACGCCGAGGGGCAGCGCAGATATGTGGAGTCCCTTTCGGCCTATGCCAGGCAGTTCCTGGGTCAGATGCAGAAACCGGACGTGGACACCATCGACGGATTGTCGCCGGCGATAGCCATAGAACAAAAAAGCGCCGGAAGCAACCCGCGCTCCACGGTCGGCACAATCACGGAGATATATGATTACTTCAGGCTCCTTTGGGCCAGGATCGGAGTGCCGTATTGCCCCAATGACGGGACGCGCATCCAGTCGCAGTCGGTGCAGCAGATAGTTGATAAGGTGCTTGAAACAGGCGAGGGCACTAAGATCCTGATTTTGGCGCCTGTTATTTCCGGCAGGAAAGGCGAGTACAATAAACTCTTCGAGAATATAAAAAAAGAGGGGGTCCTGAGGGTCAGGATAGACGGAGAGGTAAAATCCCTCGAGGAGAAGATCAATATAGAAAAGAATAAAAAACACACCGTGGAAATCGTCGTTGACCGGCTGGCTGTTTCAAAAGCCGATAAAAAACGGATAACCCAGTCCGTGGAACTCGCCGTCAAAATAGGCGAGGGTATAGCCATCATAAACAATACCGCGGCAAAAACAGACACGCTCTTTTCCGAGAAACTGTCGTGCCCAGTATGTTCCTTTTCCATGACAAAGCTCGAACCGAGGATGTTCTCTTTTAACAGCCCGTTCGGCGCCTGCCCCGAATGCACCGGCATCGGGACCAGGATCGAAGTCGACGAAAAACTTGTGGTTAATGAGGAATTGTCAATCAGGGAAGGCGCGCTAAAACCCTGGAGCCACCTGGACGGATATTACGGCCACCTGATAGAGGGCCTCAGCGAGCATTTCAAATTCAGCATGCAGGTACCGTTCAAAAAACTGCCTGACAAAATCAAAAAGATCATACTCCATGGCACCGACGACAATATTAAATACGAGTATAAAAATTACACTACAGACTGGAAACATTCCGGCGGTTTTGAGGGCCTGGTGCCTTTCCTGGACAGGCGCTACAGGGGCACCGACGCGGAACGCGTAAGGGAGGACATATTCAATAAATATATGGTTGAGCGCGAGTGTTCCGCCTGCCGCGGAAAAAGGCTCAAACCGGAATCTATAGCGGTGCGCGTCGGTGATATGTCCATCATAGACGCCTCCAGGATGTCCATAGAAAAAGCCTATGATTATTTTTCAAAACTGGAACTCTCAAAGAAAGACGAAATGATATCAAAACAGATACTCAAGGAGATACGGGGAAGGCTGCTTTTCCTCCTGAACGTGGGTTTGAGCTATCTGACTCTCGACAGGAAATCCGGCAGCCTCTCAGGCGGTGAATTCCAGAGGATACACCTGGCAACCCAGATAGGGGTCGGGCTTGTGGGCGTGCTTTATATACTTGACGAACCCAGCATAGGGCTGCACCAGCGGGACAACGAAAAGCTCCTCGCCACATTGCACAAATTACGCGACCTCGGCAATACGGTTATTGTCGTGGAACATGACGAGGAGACGATACTCAACGCGGATTTCATAATAGACGTCGGCCCCGGACCGGGCGTGCACGGAGGGGAAATAGTGTACGCGGGCGCCCTCGAAGGGCTCCTGAAGCATAAAACGTCGCTGACCGCGAAATACCTCAACAATAAACAGAAGATAACGATAGAAAAAGACCCGAGGAGCCGCGACAAATTCATAGAATTACGCGGATGCACAACCAACAACCTAAAGAACATAAACGTAAAATTCCCGCTGGGTAATTTCATATGTATAACGGGCGTATCAGGTTCGGGAAAGTCGTCGCTTATAGCCGAAACTTTGTATCCCGGACTGATGTACGAGGTTTACCGCGGAGGCATAAAGCCGGGTGGTTATAAGGAAATCTCCGGATGGCAGCAAATAGACAAGATCATTGAAATAGACCAGTCGGCCATAGGACGGACGCCCAGGAGCAACCCGGCGACCTATACAGGGGTCTTTGCGGAGATCAGGGACATATTCGCCGAGACCAAGGAAGCCAAACTACGGGGCTATGAGCCGGGCCGTTTCAGCTTCAATGTCAAAGGCGGAAGGTGCGAGACATGCGGCGGGGACGGTATAATACGCATAGAAATGAATTTCCTGCCGGACGTATATGTGCCCTGCGAGGAATGCGGCGGAAAAAGATATAACAGGGAAACACTCGAGATAACTTTCAAGGATAAGAACATCAATGAAGTGCTCAATATGCGCGTGGAAGACGCGCTTGCTTTCTTCGACAAGATACCGACCGTTAAAAAAGTTCTGCAGACCCTTGATGACGTGGGAATGGGGTACATGACGCTCGGCCAGCAGGCCACAACACTCTCGGGCGGTGAGGCGCAGAGGGTGAAACTTGCCGCGGAGTTATGCAAGCGCTCCACGGGCCAGACCCTGTATATACTTGACGAACCCACGACCGGGCTGCATTTTGCCGACATTGAAAAACTTCTCGGGGTGTTGAACCGCCTTGTTGAATTGGGGAACACTGTTGTGGTAATAGAGCATAACCTGGACGTCATAAAAAATTCGGATTATATAATAGACATCGGCCCGGAAGGCGGGGATAAGGGCGGTTACGTAATATTCGAGGGAACTCCTCAGGAGATAATCAAATCAAAAAAATCATATACGGGCGAGTTTCTCTGCAGGCATATGACTGGAAAACATCAGTGCTGAAATCAAAGGCGTCTGCCAAACGCGGATTTAAGGCGTTCCCAAATAGCGTATAATATGACGACGCCCCGAATCTTGACAAAACATAAATTAACGTTAAAACCAAAATATAAGAAATCCTAAATTGAAATATTTGAACCAATTCAATTTTTACGTTAATTCGACTTACAAACCCATGTTTCCATTAGCAAATTATGCGCTTTCGTAAGTTTTCGTTAATACTTGCTAAAATTACTAACATAATACTTGACAAAACTTAAAGTGTGATGTATATTACAAGTGGAAGAAGAAATAAAAAACAAGGAGGAAGAATAAAGCAGAAAAAAAGGAGGCGGATGTCATGAAAAATCAAAAAACAGCACTCCTCTTGGCGACCTTGACCTGTCTGATGCTCTTATCCTATAATTCATATTCCGCAACAAACCGCTCGATTATCGTAACGGACACATCCAATAACAGCGTTCAAATACTTGATTATAACACCGGTAATTTTGTCCTTTCATTTGGAAGCAAAGGAAGCGGTTTGGGCCAGTTCCTTTATCCGGCATCCTCGAAGGTAAACCAATCAGGCACATTCATATACGTCGCCGATACCGGGAACAACAGGGTGCAGAAATTCGACGGCCGCGGAAATGCGGTTTCTTCCTGGGGCGCTGTAACAGGCGGAAAACTTAACGGGCAGTTCTCCAGCCCCAATAATATAGCGGTCGGACAGATTAATAATGAAGAACGCGTTTATGTAGCCGACACGGGGAATAACAGGATACAGGTTTTCAATTCGGAAGGAGTTTGGCTGGCGAGCTGGGGCAGCACCAAAGCCGGGAGCGGAGTGAATGATTTCAACAACCCGCAGGGATTGGCCCTGGACGCGGCGCGCGGCGCGCTTTATGTGGCGGATACTTTCAACCACAGGATAAAAAAATATTCGCTTGACGGATCCCTCGCGGGCGTTTTCGGCGGATTCGGAACAGGTGACGGGCAGATGAATTATCCCAAGGATGTGGCAATGAGCTCCGACGGTGGTTTCTACGTTACAGACGCCCTTAATTACAGGATACAAAAATTCGGCCAGGACGGAACTTTCCAGTTCAAGTGGGGCGTAAAAGGCACTGACGCCGGACAATTCGGGGATATTTTTGAGGTTGCCGTTGAACAAAACAACAATGTCTATGTGGCCGACGCCGGGAATAACAGGGTGCAAAAATTTGATCAACAGGGTAATTTTCTGGCATCTTTCGGCGCCGCAAAAGGCAGCCAGCCGGGATATTTTAATTATCCGGAAGGTGTTTTTGTAAATGAGATCACATTACAGGACCCGACAGCAGTTCCAACAAATACCCCCGCCAATACTTATACCGGCACTTTCACTAATACCTTTACAGACACCCTGACCGAAACACCGACCAATACCTACAC
>PMTB01000073.1 GCA_003167475.1 candidate division FCPU426 bacterium
CAGGCAAATTATGTACAGCCGAGCCCGGCCAGACTCGTCCAGTCGGGCACAGGATCCACACTTTACCTTACCGGTCCTTTGCCGGCCCCGCAGACTTTGGCCGGCGGCGCGTCTGCCACATTTGTATGGACTTATAGCGCGGTAGGCACCGGGTTTGTAAGTTTTACAGTCAGCGCCGAGGGCACGGATGCGAACACGTCCCAGCTGATAAATACAGCTCCGATTGTCAGCCCGTCTATCAGCGTGCAGAGGGCAGCGGTACTCGCTTCCGCCATATCAGCCTTTCCGGCAATTGTTTCCGAAGGGGAATTCATCACTGTAATAATGACCGCGACAAATACAGGGGAAGCGGCGGCGATCAATGTTTCGCCGTCGGCTGTGGTTGTCACCGGCCCGGGAACGGCATTGATTTTCTCGGTTCCATCGCCCCTGACAATATCATCTATTGCGGGCGGAACTTCATACGCTTTTACATGGGTATATCAGGCGACGGCTGCGGGTAATATTACATTCGGTAATAATGTGACCGGCGCCGATTTCAATAGCGGTTCAATAATCACGACAGCGGTCTCAACCACTTCTCCGGCTGTACTTATAAATCATGCCGCGGTGCTTAACTCCCAGCTTATAGCGTATCCCGCCTCCGCAAGCGTGGGGCAGTCTGTGACGCTTCTGATGAGCGTGACAAATACCGGGACAGGCGCGGCCAAATCTGTTTATCCCGACCCCGCGGCCATCGCGGGCACTGCGACGCTTAACCTCACACTATCGCCAACGGCTTCGGTTATCCTGGCGCCGGGCGCTTCTACGGTATTTACATGGACTTATAACGCGGCTTCCGTTGGAACACTGAATTTTGCGGACCGCGTGACCGGGATTGATTCGACAAGCCTGAAGAATCTGGCTTCAGCTGTTTCATCGTCGTCAACCATCTCCATACAGTCGCCTGCGGCGCTCTCGTTGTCGTTCTCGCCTCTGCCCAGTTTTGTTTCTACCGGCCAGACCATAACCCTGACCGCGGTTGTGCAGAATACCGGGGGAGCGACGGCTTTGAACGCGCTCCCTGAAATCCCGGGTATATCGGGGACAGGCTCGGTGGTGCTTGTATCGCAGCCCGCCGCAACCGCGATAACCGGCGGGGCAATAGTAAACTTCACATGGACTTATACAGGTTCGGCGCAGGGAACGGCCTCCTTCACATCGAAAGTCAACGCGACTGACGCGAATACGACGCTTGCGCTCTCTTCATCGGTCGTGTCATCCGGGACGGTGAACATACAGAATAAGGCCGCGCTTGCCGCGTCCATAATCGCGCCGCCGTCAGTTTCCAATAACAGTACCGTATATAATGTATATATGTCCGTCACAAACAGCGGCACGGCAGACGCGCTCGCCGTTAATCCCGCTTTGAGTTTCACGGTGGCCGGCGCAAATGTATTTTTAAGCGCGGCCCAGTCGCCCGTCCTTATATCAGGCGGTTCGTCGCACCTGTTCTCGTGGACATTCTCTGCTACAGGAGCCGGCGTCATTCACTTTACCGGCAACGCTTCAGGCACGGATAAAAATTCAGCGTTGGCCGCGACTACGACTGCGGTGCCTGCCGATTCCATAGTACAAACCCCAGCGCCGGTTCTTTCCATACCATCGCTGATCGCTTATCCTTCTCAGGTTTCCATGGGGCAGGTAATTACGCTCACTATGAGGGTGACCAATAACGGACTCGCCGATTCCGTCGCGACAACGGCAACTGCTTTCAACTACACGGCGAACGCCGTCAAACTTACGGGACCGATCCCGCCCAACACAACCATCACGGCCAATGGAGGGTCCACGGTATTTACCTGGACCTATAACCCCACAGCCGCAGGCAGCGTGGCCTTTTCAGGACTGGCCTCAAACGGTCCGGTTTTCAGCGTGGAAGGTGACAGCAATACCGTCCTTGTGCAGACCAAGCCGGTCATAACAATAACTTACAACGCGCTCTTAACGCCGGTCTCGATCGGACAGCCGATAGTCGTGGTCGCCAATATAAAGAACACTGGCGGCGCTACCATCAATAATGTTACGCCTGATATAATACCCGTGGGAGACGCAAGCTCCATCAACAGCGCTTCAGGGCCGATCCCCGCGAACGCGCCTATCACTTCGGGTTCCACAGTTTCATTTACCTGGGTATATAATACGACAGGCCCGGGCACTGTGGGCTTCTTTATAGAGGGTTCCGGCAGCGACGCTAACTCCGGCGAAGTAATATCCGCGCCTTCGGTCACAACGACCAATGCCGTCATAGAATCGCCGTCAAACCTTGTGAACTTCCTGTCAGCTCCGCCGACAGTTACTGTCGGACAGGTGTTCCAGATGACAATGCTGGTTTCCAACACAGGGTCATCGCCGGCTAACATTGTAGCGCCAACAAATCCTGTAAGGAATGCATCATTCACAGGCACGGCCATCAAGCAGACAGGGCCGAACCCGGCGTCAGCGTCTATTCCGGGGAATGGCTCGCAGACATTCACATGGACCTACCTTGCGGCAGGTAACGGGCCGCTGGTGTTCACTGCTTCATCCACGGGAACCGACTCAAACTCGGGATTTGCCGCGGCAAGCAATGTCGCTTCAATTAATATCGCGGTACAGAAAAATCTGCTTCTTGTGGCTTCGTTCGGCTCGCTCCCCGCATTGGCAAAAACGGGCGCCCAGCTTACTGTTGTCATGACGGTCAATAATACTTCCGGCAGCGCAACTGCCGTAAACGTTTCCATAACTCCGCAGGACCTCGGCAAGGATCTGACAGGCGGAGCGTTCGCAAATATTGCCCAGGCTCCGAACCCCGTGTCCAGGACCATAGCGGGCGGGTCAAGCTCGGATTTCACATGGATTTATAATCTCGGCAATGTCGTGGGAACGATAAGTTTCACGGGCAGCGCGCTCGGTTCCGACGCGAATACCGGCCTGCCGTCGCAGAGCGCGGTGGCCCAGTCGTCCACGGTCACAGTACAGGCAAGCTCGGTGCTCGCCGCGGATATGTCGGTATTCCCCACGCAGGTCAGCGTTCTGCAGTCGTTCACGGTCATATTGACCGTAACCAATAACGGCGGAGCCGCGTGCAATACGGTCACGGCCCAGTCATTACCCGCGATAATAAATAACGGCAGCGGTTTTGCGAACAAAACCAACGGCCCTGTGCCTCCTCCGCCTTTGGTGGACCTCGCGGGGGCAGGGGCGGGAGTACAGTCTTTCACATATATATACCAGGCCACACAGGCGGGACGCGTATGGTTCTCGGCAAACGCGTCCGGCACTGACCCTGTATTCGGGGTGGTATCATCGAACATCGCAAACACCCAGGGAGTGGACATATTTAACGGCGCTGCGTTAAGCGCGACAATATCGGCACAGCCCGGAATAGTATCCACGGGAGAGTTGATAAGCGTCATACTTACGGTTACCAACAGCGGCCAGGCGCAGGCCAAGAACGCCGCGGGAGTTACACCCACAGCCTCGGGCACCGGAACAATCATGCTCGTTTCATCGCCTCCTTCATACCTTAACATCCCGGGCAACTGGACCAATACTTTCACCTGGACCTACTCGGCCACGGGCGCCGGGTCAGTTTCATTCTCCACAAACGCGTTCGGAACGGATGAGAACAGCCTGCAGTTCCTGCAGACAGGACAGCTCAATTCCGGCATCATAAATATACAGTCCGCAGCCGTCCTGACAGCCTCCATATCGGCCCCGGATGTCATTTCCAACACAGTCTCTTCCTATAATATATACATGTCGGTGACAAACACGGGCGGCGCGAAAGTGACGCTCGCCAACGCCGGCATCGGGTATTTCAGAGTGGGAGCGGGAACTGCAACCGCGGCCATAGTATCGGGCCCGACGCTTGCGAATATTACCATTGACGGGAATTCAAATACGGTTTTTGCCTGGACCTTCTCGGGCGCAGGGGCGGGCACCATGGAGTTTACGGGCCTGGTTTCCGGCACTGATATAAACAGCGGGCTGCCTGTCACAGCCGTGGCTGCTGTAAAGGATGTGGTTGTTCAGGTACCGCAGCCGCTTCTCACAAGGCCTTCGCTTGTTTCATTCCCGTCACAGGTTTCTGTCGGACAGGTAATAACTCTCGTCATGGGGCTCACCAATACCGGGCTCGCTGACGCGGTAAACACCACGCCGACGGCTATAGTCATCTCGGGCAATGTGGTACTGCTGACAGGCCCCGTTCCTGTGACCAGGACTATTTCCGCGCAGGGCGGTTTCGGCACCTTCACGTGGACATATTCGGCCAACGGCTCAAGCAGCGCCATCTTCACCGCAAACGCGCACACGCTCGGCATAGATTCGCCAAACAATACGACCACGGCCATTACCATCCAGTCGTTGCCGGCGCTCAACATAACTTTCCAGCCGCTCACCACGCCGATGTCGGTGGGCCAGGTTATTACCGTCATAATGCGCGTGGCAAACAGCGGCCAGGCTGACGCGCATAATGTGCTGCCGCTTCTCACGGCCGAAGGGGATTCGGCATCGCTTGGTACGGCTGTCGGGCCTGTTCCTGCCGCGGCAAATATTGCCGGAGGCGGTGCGCACGCGGATTTCACATGGACTTATAATATTACGGGCAACGGAACCGTGAGTTTCTTCGGCGAGTCTTCCGGATTTGACGCGAATTCGAATGTGACTATCACAGCCGCGCCGCAGACGTCGCCGTCGGTGACGCTGCAGACTCCGGCATCGCTCGCCGCAGGATTTGTGCTGCCCGCGACAGTAAGTTTGAACCAAATATTCACGGTGCGCCTGCTTGTGACCAATTCGGGCCAGGCAAACGCGGTCAATGTATTATCGCCGGTAAATATAGTGGACTTCGGGTCCGTGATAAGGGTTTCCGGCCCGTCGCCGGCCACGGATAATATCCCGGCCTCTTCCATGAAAGAATTCACCTGGGTTTACCAGGCTGTTGGCACAAGCAACGTCAATTTCAAGACAACTGTCACGGGAACCGACGCGAACAGCTTAGCGTCAATATCAGCGCCGCAAACGCAAAAAGGCCTGACAGTACAAAAAGATACTTTCTTAACATCAGTGGTGACGGCTTCACCCGACCCCGTAAAAACAGGCGAGGATATCACGGTAGTTGTAGCGGTAACAAACGATTCCGGCGCGGCAATAGCGCAGGGGGTCTCCATTACGCCGGCAACGCTTGATGTGATAGTTTCGGGCGGGGCAAGGACCAAAACAGCTGTGGCATCGCCGTCGCCGGCTGTCACGGATATAGCCGGCGGAGCGACAGCGTACTTTACGTGGATTTATACCATGGATAATACCGCTGGGTTTGTGGCATTCTCGGCGGCCGCCATCGGGCTTGATTCAAATTCAGGCGTGACTATCACAAGCGCGAAAGCCTCAAGTAATAATATAGAGGTTAAAGCCAGCGCAAAGCTGACGAGTTCCATCATTGTGCCTGTGACGCAGGTCAGTGTGGGTCAGTTTATCACGGTTTTGGCAAGCGTCACGAACACGGGCGGAGCGCTTTGCAACACCGTAAACGCGAACGCGCTGACTCTTTCCAACCCGGGCCTGGCGCAGCTTATTACCGGGCCGGTCGCTGTATCGCTCGTTGCGGGCGCGGCAACCGTATTCACCTTCACTTATTCGGCGCAGGGAAGCGGCCTGCTGTGGTTCTCGGGCAATGCCTCGGGAACGGACCCGTCATTCGGCGCCGTATCGTCAAATATCTCCGTGAGCCAGTCAGTCAATATACAGGCCGGAGCCTTGCTTGCGTCGGCACTTTCAGCAATGCCGGCCCAGGTGAGCCAGGGCCAGACCGTTACGCTTGTCATGTCAGTCACAAATTCGGGCCAGGCCAATGCGCTTGCGGTTAACGGCATATTGCCTGTCATAACAGGCACGGGTTCTGCCGTACTCATAGCCGCGCCAACCCCGGTTGTCATAAATGCCGGCGCGTCAGCTTATTTCACATGGACTTATACGGCGGCAAATACCGGCAATATCACATTTGCCTCGCGCGCTTCAGGCACTGATTCAAATTCCGCCGCTGTCGTTTTAAGCCCGCTTTCATCCAGCCAGCAGGTGATAGTACAGTCGCCTGCAGCGCTTACCGCTTTCATAACAGCTGTTCCGCCAATTGTCGGGGTCGGTTCCGAAGTGACCGTCATAATGACGGTGAGCAATATTGGCCAGGCAGCGGCGAATACTTTGGCGCCTTCCGCCCTCCTTAATATAGGGGCAGGCCCGACAGCGCCGGGGACCATAACAGGCCCTACGCCCGGTTCGCAGGTTATTTCCGGGAACGGTTCCGCCTTCTTCACATGGACATTTACGCCGACAGGGACGGGCAACGCGAAATTCCAGGCGACAGCCTCGGGCTTTGACGCGAACTCAAATAACGCCGTGGCGCTTGCCGGAAATGTCCAGAGCAATAACGTCCTTGTGCAGCCGAACTTCCCCGTGCTTAACAGCTGGGTAAGGGTATTGCCGGGCGTTATAAATGAGAACCAACTTTACACCGTAATTTTATCAGTATCTAATGTGGGCATAGTGCCGGCGACCACGACTACTCCGGGAGTTTTGACAGGCGCCCTGGGTACTGTCTTCTCGGCTTTGACACCTGCAACCGCCAATATTCCGGCGGGCGCTTACCAGGAATTCACATGGATATACCAGGCGGCAGCCGGAGCAACAGGTCCTTCGTTAGTCACGGATAATGCGGCCAGCATCGGCCATACTTCGACGGATATGACTTCAGCAGGCGCCAATTCAATACAGGCGTACCTGTATCCGTCGCTCGCGCAGGATGTTTTTGTAACGCCGGCCACGGCATCTGTGGGCCAGTTTATTACAGTACAGATGCATGTGACAAATACGGCAGGGACCAGCGCGGCCGAAGGGGTTGTGCCTTCGCCGCTTATCAAATTGGGGACGGGGAATTATAATTACATAAGCGGGCCTAATCCGGTTTCTGTGACGATCGCGTCAGGCGCGACCGCTGATTTCTTCTGGACTTATTCGGCCGCGGCTGTGGGATCGCTCGGAGTTAACGGCTCGGTTACGGGCTACGCGACTTATTCGAAAACTACAAGGACCTCAACACCCGCGTCGAGCAACCCGCTGATAAATATAGCGTCACCTGCCGCCTTGACCGCCGCCCTATCGGCTCCTGCCTCCGTGGACATAGGCCAGCCTTTGACTGTCATAATGGCAGTAACGAACCTGGGACAGACAAAAGCGGACGCGGTATCGCCGACAGTATTGATAGAAACAGGAACAGGCGGAGCGCTTTACCTTACCGGCCCATTGCCGGTTGGCTCCGATATACCCGGCAACGGCGGTGTTGTCAATTACACTTGGACATATAACCCCCAGGGAGACGGGCCGATAACGCTGCAGGGTTCAGCTTTCGGCACGGATGACAATTCGAAAGCCGCTGTAACGACGGGTAATGTTACAAGCGGAACGATAAATATCCAGAAGGCGGCAACGCTCGCGATAAGCTTAAATGCGTCCCCGGCCACAGTGGGAACGGGATACGATATAACAGTATACGGATCGGTTACAAACACAGGCGAGGCAACGGCGAATAATGTAAGCGTGATAGCGGTAGGAGGAAGCGCGGCTCTGATAGTGACAAAGGACGGCGGAGCAGTGCCTTCAGCGCCGGTTGCATTGACAGGCGGAGGACACCAGTTCTTCACATGGACATTCTCGGCGAACACAGTTGGAAGCGTGGGCTTCACGGCTATGGTTACGGGGGTTGATGTAAATACAAACCTCGGGGTGACGACTACGTCGGCTGTCAGCAACAACGTGACAATAGTAAGCGCGGCGCATCTTGCGTCGGCAATAACAATGCTGCCGTCGATTGCGTCTGTGGGACAGCTTGTGACGGTGATAATGACTGTTACGGCAACAGCGGGAGGCCAGGCGGCTGATAATGTGATGCCGGAGAATTTCACGCTGACAAACGGCAGCGCCCTTACATATATATCGGGCCCGTCGCCGGTTTCATACACGCAGATAGCCGCGGGAACGGACCAGTTCTTCACGTGGATATACGCAGCGGCCCAGGCGGGAGTTGTATCAGCCAACGCGGACGCCAAAGGCGTGGATCATATACTGCTTACGAACATAGCTTCGCCATCATCCGGGAGCAATGTTGTGACAATACAGAGCGCGGCAAACCTCGCGGGGGCAATAAGCGTAACACCGCTGCAGGTATCAACCGGCCAGACAATACAGGTAGTGCTGTCGGTTACCAATAACGGCCAGGCTGCCGCGGACAATGTGGCGCCCATACCTGTCGGAATAAGCGGAAGCGGGGCAGTGTCGCCTATCGCCTCACCCACACCTGCTGCAACAATAGCTTCAGGGGCAAGCGCTTACTTCACATGGACTTATAATGCGGCCTGGACAGGCAATGTGGTCTTCACCACGGCGGCTGTCGGCACGGACCATAATTCAGGTTCAGCGCGGAACACCGGGTCACAGACCAGCCAGACAGTCGTGATCCAGACAGCGGCAAGCCTGACAGCGTCAATGACAGCCCTTCCCGCGCAGGCAGAGATGAATTCAAACATAACGCTTGTGATGACCGTAAATAATATGGGCCAGGCAACGGCAAATAACGTATCGCCAACAGGTTTTGCGGTAACAGGGACTGCGTTGTACACATATGTATCCGGGCCTTCTCCGGCCACGGCGCCGATAAACGGCGGAAACTCCGCGGCATTTACATGGGTATACCTGCCCACAAGCACAGGCAGCCTGCATTTCTCGGCCAGGGCACAGGGAACAGATTTAAATTCCGGACTGACAGTGAATATAGCTTCGGACATCACCAGCAATACAGTGCTTGTGCAGCCGAACTATCCTGTAATGACGAGTTGGATCAAGGCAATGCCGAACGTAATAAATGAAAACCAAAAATATACCGTGATATTATCGGTAAGCAACGTCGGCGTGGTACCTGCGACAAACACGACGCCGAACGCGCTGCTGGGAACAATCGGCGGCATTTCAACGCCGTTGTCACCGGCAACAGCGACAATACCTCCGGGCGGATACCAGGAATTTACATGGGTATACCTTGCGGCCCCGGGAGCGGCCGGACCGTCGGTTGTGACGGACAATGTTACAAGTCTTGGCCAGCCCAGCTCAAATATAACGACAGCGGGAACGAACTCGATACAGGCTTATCTGGTACCCGCATTGAGCCAGACGATAATAGTATCGCCTGACCCTGCGTCAGCGGGCCAACAGATAACTGTTGTAATGCATGTCAGCAACGCTAACGGAACGAGCGCGGCAGAAGGCGTGATGCCGTCATCGCTGATAAAGATAGGAACAGGAAATTATACTGGTCCAGTAACATCGCCGACGCTGGCCGTATCGATAGCGCCGAACGCGAGCGCGGACTT
>PMTB01000024.1 GCA_003167475.1 candidate division FCPU426 bacterium
CGCCGAAGCTTTAGCGAAGGCGCACTCTCAAATTTTGCATGCAAAATTTAACGTAAAGGAGTATAATATACTCACGATAAACACAATGAGTCAGACACACCAAGGGGTGAACATGACTGAACAAATGCCACCAGAACCGGCCCAGCAACAGCCCGACCCCAACGCCTGCGCCGCGTGCGGCAGCAAGATCATAGAACAAGGCCACCTAACCCCGCTATGCGCAGCATGCAGGGACAAGTACGCGAAATTTCCCATCCCGTTTTTCGTCAAAATTCTGTTGTTTTTATTCTTAGCCCTTTCCGTCTTCGCCTTCATCAAATTCCCCGAGTCTTTAATAGCGGGCATAGCCTTCGAGCGCGGCCAGAGGGCCGAGGCCGCAAAGCAGTATAAAGCGGCCGCAGAGCAGTATATGCTGGCTATAAACAGGTTCGCGGATTCGAAGATAATAACAGCCCGCCTTGGCATAAGCCTGTATAAGGCCGGAGAGTACAACGACGCCATCAAAATCCTGGATCCGCTCTCAGGCAAGGAAATGTCAAAGGAACTGGTAGCGGAGATCCAGCCGATCTTCGACGACTTCGACGCCAAGGTGGCGGCCGAAAAGAAAGCAGATGCCTTGCCGGCGAAGCCGGTCAAGCCGGCCAAAAAGAAGGTGAAAAAATGATACCAGGATGGCTGATAAGCCTTGTAACGTTCCCGGGAGTCATAGTCCACGAACTGGCGCATCAACTTTTCTGCCGCTGGGCCCGCGTAGCGGTCTTCGAAGTAAAGTACTTCCAGCTGAAAAACCCGGTAGGCTACGTAATCCACGAACTGACAAATAACCCAAAAAAGAACCTGTTAATAGGCGTTGGCCCGTTCATCATCAACAGCCTGCTAGGCGCGCTGATAGCCATGCCCGCGGTCATAGCCATAGTGAAGTTCGAAGCAGGTTCATTTTTCGACTATCTGATAATATGGATAGGCATATCCATAGCCATGCACGCCTTCCCGTCGACAGGGGATGCCAAGAATATATGGAAGTCGGTGACGGCAAAGGAGACGCCGCTGGGGGTGAAGATAATAGGAGTGCCGGTGGTGGGGCTGATATATCTGGNNTCATATATGGGGTGGCAATATCAGGGGCAATACCATTTTTAATAATTAAGATGCTGGCGTGAAAGGCAAAGTTTTCATATATTTTACCCTAGCACTTATATTGTTGATTATTATTTTCAAGATTGTTTACGCGCCGGTTTCCAGCCAGAAGATATCCCTGCACGCGGAAGTCGAATACAGGGAGGTTGAGTCTAAGGCTTATTCATCCCTGCTTCCGTTCAGCGAAGAAGGTAAAAGTGATATGTATCTGATAGGCATTAATAATAGCATCAATGGAATAATAGATTTCAGCGTGTTGCCCCGGATGTTTGTGGCAAGGATAAATTCGGACCGTTCATACGATTGCTGTCCGGCACCCGGCACGCTGATAATGGTGTACAGGTGTTACCTCACAAGAAAAGGAAGGACCGGGGTAATCGACAAGGTGGAGTGTGATGTCCGTAAGATAGATCTTAAAGATAATGCCATCATATGGCAGAAATCCTATGATATAAATGAAAATCAAACGGATCGAAATCAGGCAAAAAATATACTCAAAAGAGAATGTGTGAGATTGGCAAGGGAATACATAAGTGAAAATAAAATGCCAGGGAGCGCCCGGAAGTAGATTTGCCTTGGCTTTAATTTCGGATAAAATAAGGAGAAGGCTATGCGGAGATCTTTTTTGGTATTAATATTGTCCGCTTTTGCTTTTGTATGTTTTGCGGGAAACGCCACTTTGAAAACCGCGGCGCAGAAAAAGGACAATGTGCGGGCGCCTTTTGAACTTAAGCTTCGTTTCGACAAGGAGCATGTTTACGATCAGAAGGTTCTGGAGCAGCCGTATGTGCAGCAGGAATCGGTTTCCCTGTTCTGCGGGGATGATTATGGCATCAATGTTAAGATTGAAAATGACGAGATAGCGCATATAACATACCAAAAAGTCACAGCCGAGGCGGATATAACCTTTCATTTTTGGCAGGAAGTGGATAAGGACGGCAAACAGATGATGATGTGCAACATACACAACAACCTGGCCCGGAAGGTTTATATAAAAGCCGTTATGACAATTCCCTTCAAGAAAGGGACATATAAAACCAGCATAATGCCGGTAGAAGCCGGATTATCCGGGATAGAAATATGGGGTGCGCACACCATAGTACAGATGGTCCTTTATAATTTCCGGTTCAAAGGGGATAAAGAATGAACAAGGCCCGACTGAACAGCGAAAAGGGTTATAAGGAAATTCTATAAAATAAAAATAACGTCTTTAGGGGGTTTTAATGGTAAAACGAATCTTGGCTTTGGTACTGATCTATGTTTTCGCCGTTTTAGGATGGGTCATACTCGGGTCTGTCACTTATTCCAGGACTTACAGCCAGGATAACAAGCTCAAAGAAAGCGTCGGGGGATTGTGGGGGACGCGACAGGTACAAACTGCTCCCTCGGTGTCCTACCAGATCGTGACCGTAAAAAAGATCACAAGGACGGAAGATAAAAAAAACATAGTGGAAACTAAGGAAATTACCACCGTTTACCCGGTGAACCTTGATTCATCGGCCATAAAAGCCGGGTTTAACCTCGATTACAGGAAAAAAGGGCTATTGTGGTACTCGACCTACAAGGTAAGGGTAAATGCGGTCTACGGGGTAATCAACCCTTATAAAGAGAAAAAGGATATAAGCTTCACCTATGGTTTCCCGTCAAGCGAGGGAGTGTATGATGATTTCTCGATAAGCGTGGACGGCGTAAAGCAGACGGATATAAAGCCGGAAGCGGGGTATATAGTCCTGGTAAAATCATTTGAACCCGGGGTAAAGCATCTTATAGAAATAAACTACATATCACAGGGGCTTGATTCATGGGGATATGCTTTCGGCGGGGAAGTGATGAACGTGAAGGACTTCTCGCTGGTCATGACAACGGATTTTGACGGCATAGATTTCCCTGAAAAAGCAATGTCCCCGTCCACAAAGAAAAAAATTAAAGGCGGCTGGGAACTGGAGTGGAAGTATAAAAACCTGCTATCGGGCATAAACATAGGTCTGGTAATGCCCCAGAAACTAAACCCGGGCCCGTTCGCGAGCGAAGTAAGCTTCTTCGCCCCGGTATCGCTGTTCTTCTTTTTCTTTCTGATGTTCATAATCACCACAATTAAGGGAATAAAGATCCACCCGCTTAACTACTTCTTCCTTGCAGCAGCCTTCTTCGCCTTCCACCTGCTCCTGGCATACCTGGCCGACGTAGTGGACATATATATGGCCTTTGCCATAGCCTCGGTAGTCTCAATATTCCTGGTAATAAGCTACATGAGGCTGGTAGTGGGGACAAAGTTCGCCCTCGTGGAAGTGGGGCTGTCGCAGTTTGTATACCTGGTGGTATTCTCATCGGCTTTCTTTCTGCAGGGGTATACAGGCCTGACGATAACCATACTGGCGGTTGTGACGCTTTATGTGATAATGCAGATAACGGCGAAGGTGGATTGGGAGAAGCAGTTTGAGATGGTGAAGCCGGTGTTAAAGCAAAAAAACAAGAAATAAGGAAATTGTGGTGTGTTGTCAGGTATCAGGTAAAGGCCTGACCCTGGAATTTTACAATAATTTGATAAAATTGAACGAATGTTAAATAATAATTTTCAAACATATGCAAAGTTAAATGTTCCCATTGCAACATTGATGACAACTGAAATTCAAGCAGACTGGTTAATATTTAGTTATAATTACTGACGCTATCATTAGATTAAAACAATTGTATTACAAATGGATAAATAGGCGGACACAATGCGAATAGAGGAAATCCTTGTTAAAAATTTTAGGTCAATTAAGAGTGGAATTCTTGATTGTAAT
>PMTB01000125.1 GCA_003167475.1 candidate division FCPU426 bacterium
AATATGAATAACGTCAATAAGAAGGCAAAGTTTTACAAGGCCGATGTCCGGGACGCGAAGATGGCTTCCATAATAAAGAATGAAAAGATAGATGTCATAAACCACCACGCGGCGCAGATATCCGTCCCTGATTCCGTAAAGGACCCCGTGGCTGACGCGCAGATAAATATACTCGGGACGCTGAACCTGCTTGAGGCCGCCAGGAAGAACGCCGTAAAGAAGTTTATCTTTATTTCAAGCGGCGGGACGGTTTACGGGTCGAAAGTAGCCCTGCCTGCCACGGAAGAAAACCCCATCACGGCAGAGAGCCCTTACGGGATAAGCAAGGTCACGGGAGAACACTACACGCGTTTTTATACGGCTCAGTACGGCATTAAGCACACTATCCTCAGGTACTCAAACGTTTACGGTCCCAGGCAGATACCGCACGGCGAGGCAGGCGTGGTCGCCATATTCATTGAAAAGATAATGTCCGGGAAGACGCCGGTCATATTCGGCGGCGGCGCATGCGTGCGTGATTATGTGTTTGTGGGCGATGTGGCGAGGGCATCCGTGCTGGCGCTGGATAAAGGCGATAGCGAGGCTTTTAACATAGGCACGGGCGTCAAGACCGATGTTAACCAGCTCTATAAAGCCATTCAAAAAGCCACGGGTTTTGACTCTCCGGCGGGGACCGGGCCTTTCAGGGAAGGCGACCTGAAAGCAAATTACCTTGAAAACAAAAAGGCGGGAAAGATCCTCGGCTGGAAGCCCGAAGTCGCCCTCGAAGCCGGAATAATGAGAACTTACGATTATTTTAAGTCCCTCAAAAAATAACCCAAGGGAGAAGCGATGAAAGCTCTGATACTCATAGGCGGGGAAGGCACCAGGTTAAGGCCGCTTACCATCAACACCCTGAAGTGCATGGCGCCCATCGCCAATAAGCCGTTCATAGAATACCAGATAAACCTGCTGAAAAAATACGGCATTAAAGAGATCATACTTAGCATATGCCACATGCCCGAAAAAGTGAAGAAAGCCCTGGGCAGCGGAAAAAAATACGGGGTCAGGTTCATTTACGCCGCTGAAAAAAGCCCGCTTGGCACCGGCGGGGCCATCAAGAACTGTGAAAAGTTCCTTGACGATACCACCATAGTGATGAACGGAGATGTTTTAACCGACATTAACATAGGTTCCCTTGTGAATTCCCACAGGGCCGCGAAAGCGTATGTTACCCTGGCTTTGCATGAAGAGGAGGACCCGTCATCGTTCGGCCTGGTGGAAACCGGGGCAAAAAACAGGATCGTCAAGTTCACGGAGAAACCCGCGGGAGACGAGATAAAGACCGGCTGGATAAACGCGGGTATGTATGTTTTTGACAAAAAGGCGTTTGAATTCATCCCTTCCGGAAGGAACGTTTCCGTGGAGAGGGAAACGTTCCCGGCCATCATAGCCTCAGGCAGGATGATACACGCCTATAAAGCGGAATATTACTGGCTCGACATAGGGCGCATGGAAAAATACATGGAAGCCAATTTTGACGTGATAAGCCGCAGGATAAGCGGCATCAAAGGCGCTGCGAAAGGGGAAAATACAAGGATTGGGAAATCCATGGTGGACAGCCGTTCAGTCATCGGGAACTCGGTCAGGATAGGCAACGGGGTCATTATAGAGAACAGCGTCATACTGGATAAAACCGTTATAAAAGACGGTACTATGATAAAGAACAGCGTTATATGCAGGGATTGCACCATTAACGAGAACTGCACGGTTATTAACGCCGCCTTAGGCGACGGGTCCGTACTGACAAAATATACAAAGCACGGGGCTTAGAATGCGGGAAATTAAATTCGGAACCGATGGCTGGCGCGCAAAAATAGCCGAAGGTTTTACTTTTGATAATCTTAAGAAAGTGGTCGATGCTTATGCCGCTTATGTTCTGTCCAGTGTAAAAAAACCAAGAGTGGCCATAGGATACGATTTCCGCTTCCTCTCGGATAGATACGCCGCGTTTGCGGCGGACCTCCTTAAAAATTACGGGTTCACCGTATATGTTTTCGGAAAAGCGGTCCATACCCCGGTTGTATCCTTCACGATAGTCAGGAAAAAACTAGACTCAGGCATAATGATAACATCGAGCCACAACCCATACACTTATAACGGCTTCAAAATAAAAAATAAATACGGCGCCGGCGCCACCAGGGAAGAAACAAAAGCCGTGGAAGCGTTTTTGGCCAAAGGCGCCGCGCCCATAGCAGGAAGCGGCAGTGTCATTGAAATAAACATGGACAACGAGTATGTCGAAGAAGTGCGGAAGATAGTGAACGTGAATGCCATAAAAAGAAGCGGTATGAAAATAGTGCTTGATAACATGTACGGCTCCGGCGCCGGGTACATGGAAAAAATACTGGGAAACTATAAAGGGCTGACCGTCATCCACGGCGGCCGCGACCCGCTGTTCGGGGGGATAAACCCCGAGCCCATCAGGCAGAACCTTATAGCGCTTGAAACAAAGGTAAAAGAGCTCAAAGCCTCCATAGGCATAGCCATAGACGGCGACGGCGACAGGATGGCCTTTGTGGATGAAAAGGGCAGGTACATCCCCACGCATAAGGCGCTGGTCTTCCACCTGCTGCATCACTTAAAGAACAGGAAAATGAAGTTCAAATTCGTCAAGACCATATCAGGCACTTCGCTGCTGAATACCATAGCCAAAGAATACGGCGTGGAGCTGCTTGAAACGCCGGTAGGGTTCAAGTATATAGGAGATTATATTATCAAAGATAAAGCCACCATAGGCGGCGAAGAAAGCGGCGGGATAGGCTTCGGCTACTTCATCCCGGAACGCGACGGCATAGTGAGCAACCTGTTGCTGCTTGAATTCCTGGCCAAGGAAGGCAAAAAAGTATCAAAAGTCCTGGCCGCGCTGGATAAAAAGTACGGCACATACGAATACGACAGGGCGGATATAACCTTTAAAGAATCAAAAAGAGCGTCGATAATCAAAAAAACAAATGACCTTGAAAAAACAGGAAAAATAGCGGGTAAAAAAATAAGGTCCGTCGTCCGCATTGACGGGATAAAGTATATCCTGGCCGACAATGAGTGGGTATTGTTCAGGTTCTCAGGCACAGAGCCGCTGCTGAGGATATATTCGGAAGCCCCGACAATGAAAAGGGTGCAAGAAAACCTGAGGTTCGGAAAGAAGCTTGTGGAGGATTAGATTTTTGTAGAGAGGGGGCTTGCTCCCTCTCCCCGTGAGTATTAAATCGCGGACCGCGTTGTTTAAAGCCTGTGGTGAGCGGCAGCAAGCAGCCGCTCTACGGTGGTTTTAAAGTGGAGTTTTACCCGGTTGTGTGGACGGTCTTATGGTTGAGGGTGTGAAATCCATATCTAGGCGCAGGCCGGTGGAACGTAGGCCTGCGACTACACAATCCGAATCCGCAGTCAACAAATCCGCAATCCGTCTTTTAATACCCCATCTGCTTTAATTTCGACAGGTCGTTTTTCACCCTTACCTGGTTCGGGTCTATGGCCAGGGACTTCTCAAAATATGATTTCGCTTTTTTATAATTTTTCATTTTTATATACACCAGGCCCAGGTTGTCCAGGGCCGGGGTGTTTTTTTGGTCCAGCTCCAGGGATTTTTCGTAGCTGGGGATGGCTTTATCAAAATCGTTTTTCATGGAGTAGATAAGGCCAATATGAAAGTATGACCTGTAAAGTTTGGGGTTGAGTTTTATGTCCTGTTCAAATTCGGGCATGGCTTCGTCGAGTTTCTTTTCTTTGAGCAGGCTGATCCCGTTCATAAAATGCGCGTTCATTTCCCGGGCCGCGATATCCGCATCCTGCTGTTTGCGGTACTCGTCAAGCGCCTTGCCAAGGTACGCCTTCACGCTGTAGTTGAAGGGGTCCAGCCGGGAAGCTATCTCGAAATAGTACGCGGCTTCCTTGAATTTGTTGAAACGGCCGTAGAAACTGCCTATATTGAAGACCAGGTTGAAATTTTCAGGGTTAAGTTCGTAACACTGCAGGAACAGTTTCTCCGCTTTTGCGAAATAATCCTGTATGTACGGGTCAATGCTGTATAAAAGCGCGACCGAGCCTATGACGGGGATGGAGTCGTACCCGGTCCGCACGGCGTTGTCCAGAAGCCATTCATATTCGGGGAACATGGCCCTGTTCTTGTAAAAGTTGGACATCCTGTAAAGGTAGGTTCCCGCGACTTCCCTTTCCTCGAAATCATGGTAGGTTTTATCCCAAAGGATGCCTTTCATGGAAAAAACTTTCCATGGGCGGTTGTCCGGCTCGGCGAATTTATCCTGTATCTTAAATACCAGGCCCGTGGGGATCTCGCTGAAAAATTTCGAGCCGATCTCGCTCACCGTATAAAGGTTGGTGTATCCCAAAGAGAGGGCGGTCAATACGTTCTGGTTTGTTTCCTGCGATTTTGATTTTTCCAGCAGGGGCAGGGAGTCTTTGAATATAGTGAGGATATTGTCATAAATGGAAAGGTTGGGTTTTTTGTCAAGGACGAACCTGAAATAAGCAAGAGGGTATATATTGTCGTCCCCGCTTGCGAACAGCCCGGTCTTGGTATCGGGCAGGCACGCCAGAAGGTCCGAGGCGTAGTTGTAAGCCACAAAATTATAGCGTTTGTTCGATTCGAAGTAATTTGTGGGCAGGCTCAAAGCCAGCATCATGGCTGCAAAAGCGCATATGACGGCCATTGTGGCCCAGGTGTTTTTGATATACAGGTAAACGGTGTGGAAAAGCCAGGCTATAAAAAAGGCCATTATTATGTAGGACGGTATCAGATAGCGGAAAGCGAGTTTCAGGTCGGTATAGTTGCCGTAAAAAAGCAGCATGACAATGCTTGAAAAGAAAATGAGCAGGAAGGTCGTAGTGTATTTGAACCTTTTTATGAATGCGAGGGTGACCGCGGCGGCAAAAATAAATATGGCCAGAGGCGATAACTCCCTGAGGAGCACATCCTTTATGTAGTAAAAAAAGGCTATTACCCCGTTTAAGCCCCTGGCGAACTTTTTAATGCCGTACTGTTCCTGTGTGATATAACTGAGGAAGTGCTTCACCGTATTGATATCCGACCACTTAAGCGGCGTATCCGAATGGGAGCGTATGACCAGGTACGCGTACGCGCTTAATCCCAGGGCGGCGAAAAATAAAAGCCAGATAATGTTCTTTTTTACGGCCGGAAAATTTTTAAATGCCAGGTGCAGCCACAGTATGCCGGAAAAAACGGCCAGCGTGAGGTGCAGCCCGGCGCCGAGCCCGGTGAGCAGGGCCCATAAAAAAAGGTATTTTGGATTTTCATTTTCCTCAAAAAGGAAAAAAAGCAGCAGTATGGCGGCGCAGAAAGCGGCGTTCAAGGTGTATATACGGGACATGGCGGCCTGGGACCATAGGGTGTAAGAGAATATGAAAAGCGTTGCCATAGACGCTGAAATGGAGTACCTTACAAACCTGTTCTCCTCTTTTTTGAAACAGGTTGAAAAAGCCAGGAACATCAATGCCGGCGTCAAGGCTCCGAAAAGAGCGGACATCAGATTTATCCTGAAGCCCGCGTTGGCCAGCGGAAGGAGGGAAAATACCTTGCCCAGCAGGATATAAAGCGGGAAACCCGTGGGGTGCGATATTCCCAGGTTGGTTATCATGCTGATAAGCTCGCCTGAATCCCCGAACGTAAACGTAGGGGCCATGGTGTGCATGTATACCAGCAGGGCGGTAAAGAATATGATAAGGAACAAAAGCGGCGTGACAAGCTTTTTACTCATATTTGATATCCAGCCTTTCTATGGATGATGCTTTTCCGGTTGCCTCGTCAACCGCGGTCAGGACCGCGTTAAGGCGCACATTGCCTTCGGCAATCTCGAATTTCTCCGGGGCGGCGGTAAGGAACCTGCGTATTATTATCTCCTTTTTCACCCCTATGACAGAGTCAAAAGGGCCCGTCATTCCCGCGTCAGTGATAAAGGCGGTGCCGCCCTCGAGTATCCTTTCATCGGAGGTCTGCACGTGCGTGTGGGTCCCGAAAACACCGGATACGCGGCCTGCGAGGTAAAAGCCCATGGCCTGTTTTTCGGACGTGGCCTCCGCGTGGATGTCGACGAATATAACGGGGGCGTTTTGGCTTATTTCCTTTATGACTTTGTCGGCGGCCTTAAAAGGGCAGTCAACCGCGAGCATGAAAACCCTCCCCACAAGGTTGATGACGCCTATGTTGATCTTCCTGCCGGATTTTTCTATTGTAAATATTGCGTGGCCGTTGCCAGGGTTTCCTTCGGGAAGATTGGCGGGCCTTATCAGCCTGCGGTCGTTTTCGAGTATGGAGATGACATCTTTTTTGTCCCAGATGTGGTTGCCCAGGGTGACCGCGTCCACCCCGCTGTGCAGGAGTTCCTCAAATGTTTTAATGGTTATGCCGAATCCGCCGGCGGAATTCTCGCCGTTGGCTATGACAAAATCTATGTTTTTTTCCTTGATTAGTTTTGGAAGAAGCGCCGCGAGGGCCTGCCTGCCGGGTTTGCCGTTAACGTCGCCTATGAAAAGTACATTTATCATATGACACCTTGTTGGTCCAGGGTACAGGGCACATAATGAGAAATCCCGTCCCTTGATTATTCAGGGTCCATGGCCTGATTTATCGTCCGGCCATGGACCCTGATACTTGCAACATTTTTATTGTCTTACTTCGCGTACTCGACGGCCCTGACTTCCCTTATAACTGTGATCCTTATCTGGCCCGGGTACTGAAGTTCCGCTTCAACTTTTTTGGCTATATCTTTGGAGAGCTGGTAGGACTTTAAGTCGTCCATCTGGTCCGGCTCAACCATGNNCATGATCCTTACTTCGCGGCCGGCCTGTATGGCGAACACGCGCTGTACGCCTTCAAATGAAGAGGCGATCTTTTCCAGGTTCTCGAGCCTCTTGATGTAGCTCTCGAGGGTTTCGCGCCTTGCTCCCGGCCTTGCAGCCGATATTCCGTCGGCAGCCTGTACAAGCACGGCCTCTATTGATTTAGGCTCCACGTCATTGTGGTGCGCCTCTATGGCATGTATTATCTTTTCCGATTCGCCGTATTTTCTGGCGGCGTCCACTCCGAGCTGGACATGCGAGCCTTCCTGCTCGTGGTCTATGGCCTTTCCTATATCGTGCAGGAGAGCGGCCCTTTTAGCGAGCGTCGGGTCTATGTGGAGTTCCGAAGCTATGATGGCCGTGATGTATGCCATTTCAATGGAATGCTGCAGTACGTTCTGGCCGTAACTTGTCCTGAAGTGCAGTTTGCCGAGAAGTTTTACGAGCTCGGGGTGCAGGGAACCGATGCCGACATCCATGCAAGTGCGTTCGCCGATCTCTTTTATCCTCTGTTCCATATCAAGTTTTGTCTTGTTGACGATCTCTTCAATGCGGCCCGGGTGTATCCTGCCGTCCTGTATTAGGCGTTCCAGGGAGAGCCTTGCGGTTTCCCTTCTCACCGGGTCAAAAGCCGATATGGTGACGGCTTCCGGGGTGTCGTCTATGATGAAGTCCACGCCCGTGGCTGATTCGAGGGCCTTGATATTCCTGCCTTCGCGGCCGATAATGCGGCCCTTCATTTCCTCATTGGGAAGGGGAACGACCGATACGCTCACTTCCGAGGTATGGTCCGCGGCCACGCGCTGTATGGCTGTGACTATGATCTCGCGGGCTTTCTTTTCCGCGTTCTCTTTTGTTTCTTCCTCGATCCTCTTTATCTGCAGGAGCGATTCGTGCCTGGCTTCATTGAGCATGGAGTTGATGAGCTCGTTCTTGGCGTTCTCGGCCGACAGGCCCGATATGGCCTCGAGCTTCTGCCTCTGCTCGCCGACTAACTTGCCCAGGTTTTCCTCATTGAGCTTGAGTTTCTTTTCCAGGTCGTCAAGGCCCGCTTTTTTCTGGCCGAGTTCCTTTTCTTTCTTATCGACTGTTTCTATCTTTTTGTCGAAATTTTCCTCGCGCTGCCTTAAGCGTTTCTCCAGGTCGCCCAGTTCCCGGCGCTCTTCCCTGGTCTTTACGTCGAATTCCGACTGGGCTTTCAGGAGCTTGTCCTTCATCTCCAGCTCAGCCTCTTTTTTCCATGAACCAGCCTCTTTCTTGGCGTTTTCAATTATCTGCTCAGAATAGACCTTGGCGCTGGATATCTGCTGCTCAGAAATGAACTTCCTCAGCAGGAAACCCAACCCCGTTCCCAACAACAGCGCGACAACCGCTGCGATTATTCCTCCGACCATAGTAAAACCTCCTCAAATGTGTTTTGGGCATCAGCGGCTTTTGGTTAAAATGCGCGTAAGTATAGTCAAAAAAAGCCGCGCCGCTTATTTAGCGGAGGAGATAAACGAAGAGGATTATACCGAGAGGGAAAAAGGCGATATAAACAGAGAAAAAATTAAACCGTCACAAACCTTGTGGTTTGTGTCTGCTGATATAACAGGGCTTTCGCCGCTATTTGCCTTTTGTTCTTCAATATAAATGATAAACATTCGTTACTCTCCACCGTAAAATCTACGGATATAATTTCCCGGCGTGCCGTGAGAAGAAACCATTTGGACCATACTAAACAGGTGGGTGCCTTACAGGCGTCTTAGGCTTCCCGAATTAACGGGCGTGCACACAACGGCTGGTTCCGGCTCCCTATTTAATAGGCGTTGGACCAAATATAACCTCTTCAACACAAACACCCCAGGATATAAAAATCCCTGAAAATGCTGTCAAAATAACTTCTTTTTGTACATAGAATATTAACATATTTGTAATAATATAGTCAACACATTAAAATCACATCAGGGGTCTGGTTTGCGATTTTAATGTGTGTGAAAACCTTGTATATAATGAAGAATGATAACGCAACGAAATCTGTTTCCGGACGTTTATATAAATACTTAGATCTTTATCCCATTCTAAAATCGCATATACAGACCTCTAATGCGATTTTAGAATGATTTTAGAGTATTGACAAAATGTTTATTACGGGTATAATTAAAAAATCACATATTATGGAGGAACAAGTGAAAAAATTTTTGATACCGCTGCTTATTATCATGGTTGGCCTGGCCTATTCAGGCTGCACAAGCACCACTCCTACAACGCCCGGCACGGCCGGGATATATAAATATTCCCTTAAATTCGGGACTTTGGGGAGCGGCAACGGCCAGTTGAACAACCCGCGCGGCATAACCGTTGATTCCACGGGCAATATTTACGTCGCGGATTACGGCAATAACAGGGTGGAAAAATTCGATTCCGCCGGGACTTATGTGTCACAGTGGACAAGCAATTCTCCAATGGGAATGGCGACAGACAGTGCTGGAAATATATACGTGTGCGACCCTGGCGGCAGCTTTGTTACCAAATTTAACGCGACTGGTACGACTTTGGCCACGTTCGGCAGCGGGACTTTACTTGACCCGCAGGCTGTGGGCGTGGACAGCGCAGGCAACGTTTACGTAGACGACACAGGCAATACCAGGATAGTTAAATTCAGCGCCGCCGGCGCGTTAATTACGCAATGGGGAACTACTGGCGCCGACAACGGTGAGTTTGTCAGGCCTTATGGGGTGGCGGTTGACAACCTTGGGAACGTTTTTGTCGCGGATTTTACAAACATAAGGATACAAAAATTTACTACAGCCGGCGCATACATTTTACAATGGGGCAATACGTCAAGCAATAACGGGCCGTTTGTCTCGCCTGTCGCGGTCACAACGGATATTGCAGGGGACGTATTTGTAGTGGACGAAGGCAACAACAAGGTGCAGGAATTCAACAACGCGGGGACTTACTTAACGCAGTTCGGCGCCTACGGCACGGGCAACGGTGATTTTAACGGCCCGACGGCGGTCGCGGTGGACGCCTCTGGAAATGTCTACGTCACGGACTATGGCAATAACAGGGTGGAAAAATTCATTCCGTAAATGCAAAAAAATCAGGAATAAAAGCGATATAGTTAAAAAGCCCGGGATTTAAGTCCCGGGCTTTTTTTGTATTTAGGGGACTGCGCGGGTGGTGCTTGATAAAGCAGGGATAGATTATTAAAATACAAAATAGCGGGGTGTTATTATGGCGGTTAAAAAAAAGAAAATTCCAAAAAAAGTATTTTCCGGGGCCGGGCTTCAAACAATCGATCTACCCAAGCCCGGTCTTAGCGGCGGAAAACCAGTGTTGTCAGCGCTGCAAAAAAGAAGGACCGTGCGCTCCATCGGCAGCAGGAAACTTTCACCGCGCACACTTTCAAACCTTCTCTGGGCTGCCTGCGGCGTGAACCGGAAGAACGGGCCCTTTGGCGGGCCCGGCGTTACAGCGGCTTCGGCGAGCAACTCGCAGGAGATACTTCTTTATGTGGCAACGAAGGACGGGGTTTATCTGTACGAACCTTATCCGCACAGGCTGGTCCCGGTTGTTTCAGGCGATCTGCGTTCTATGGCCATAGGCAGGGGGCAGGGGAACATGGGGGCGACAGCGCCCGTGCGCATCATTTACGTGGTTGATATTTATAAATTCAGCGTTGCCGGGTTCCCGGAGCCGGGGCTTAAGGACCCCGAGGTGCAGAAATCCTACTATTATGTCGATACCGGGCTTATCGCGGGTAACATCTATTTATTCGCGGCCTCAAACGGGCTTGCCACGTGGTTCCACAATTGCGACAAGGTTGGGCTCGCTTCGAAATTAAAATTGAGGGACGACCAGCGCGCACTTTTCGGGCAGACAGTAGGGTACCCGGATAAAAAGGGACAGGGGAAATAAGGCTGTTCACCTTCATTTGTTGCGTTCGATATTAGAGAGTCGAAAGTTGATCAATGTCTATTGCTGCGGGCTTGGTCACTCGCATGCTCGTGACTTACGCCCGCAGCAATATTATAAGTGGGGCGAAGGGCATGAGAGAGGTGAGCAGTAGAGAGTAGATTTAGCAAGCTCGGTAGGTATTATAGAAGGACAAAGCCGTTATAGATTTTGTAGAGAGGGGGCATCTTGTCCGCTGGAGCTTCAGCGAAAGCGGGCCCCATATCTACAGGAACGGGGGAAAAACAGTTGGCGGGTCATCATGTACCATTCGGTCGGTAATTTACGGAAAAACGTCGCTTTACCGTTATTGACATAAAGGCCGATTGCGCATATCATGTACATACAGGGCCAAAAGGAGAATATAAGTGTCCATAAGAACAAACCTGCTATTGATCTTAATTATGAGTTCATCCCCGCTTTTAGCTGATATCCAGGGGCTTGTTGATTCGGCAAATAACACTTTACCGGCCGGCGTTGTCATGCCGGCGGCTATTTCGGCAACCGCGGCGGCTGAGCCTGTTTCAGCCACCTCGGGCACGCCCACAACGCACATTTTTTTGAACGCCCTCGGCATAGAGGTTGGCATGGTCGGGCGCGTCATTCCGGGGATATCATATACACGCTATTTGTTCCACCGTGTTTTTATCACGGGTTTCGGCGGGCTGGTTGCGGATCCGGACGGGGTTGAAACATTTGTTTCAATTAGCGGGTACAGGATGTTGAATGATTTTATATACGCGGGAATCGGATTTTCCGCGATTTTTGACAAAGGCAGGTCGGTATATATAGGGGTGGCCAATCCGTCAATCGGGTTAATGGCAAGGATTACTCCGGAAATATCGTTCTACGCGGAAGGCATGGCCTGGATATTCAAGATACGGACAAATAATTCCGTCATGACCGTCCCGGATGATAATATCCTGACATTCAAGGTGGGAGTGAAATATTTTTTCAGCTGGGAAGACCCCTTGCCGGATATGAATGAAATTATTAAATAGGGAATAGCCGGATGAAGAAAAATGATCATTCCGGATTATTCGTTATCCTGCTTGTATACGCGGCCTTTATCGCGCTCGGCCTCCCTGACGGCCTTATGGGCGTGGCATGGCCCTCCATACGCGCGGAATTCAAACTGCCTATCGATTCCATCGGCCTGCTTATGGTCACGCTCACGGTTGGATACCTGATATCCTCTTTTTACTGCGGAAGGCTTATATACATTTTTGGCGTGGGGAAAATACTCGCGGCCAGCTGTTTTCTGACGGGACTGGCCCTGACCGGTTATTGTGTAACCGGGTCGTGGGCCTTGTTTGTGTCTTTCGGTATAGGCGCGGGTTTCGGGGCGGGCCTGATAGATTCCGGGCTCAACACCTATGTCGCGGCAAACCTTGGAAAAAAACATATGCACTGGCTGCACGCCAGTTTCGGCCTTGGCGCCACGATAGGACCGTTCATAATGACAACGGCGATAAACCGTTTTCACAACTGGCGCGGCGGGTATATGACCGTGTCCGTTCTTCAGGTCTTATTGGCCGCGTGTTTTTTGATTACACTGAAAAGCTGGAACGCCCCTGAAGGCGCCCTCACCGAAGGGACCAAACTCACCGATTATGACACTCCTATTTTAAAAACGCTTTCACACCCGTCCGTATGGGTAAGCCTGCTGGTATTTTTTCTTTACACCGGCGTGGAAGGAACCGTGGGATTTTGGGCATACACCATACTGACCGAGTCGAGGCATATTGCGCCGGCCGTGGCCGGGATTTGGACCGGCATATACTGGGGAACTTTCACCCTCGGCCGCGTGCTTGCCGGGTTCTATTCGAAGCGGCTGTCCATCAACGCGCTCGTCCGCTTAAGCCTTTTTGCCGGGCTGTGCGGGACCGTAATATTCTGGCTTAATATATCGGCTGCTTTTAACCTGGCCGGGTTGATACTGACGGGACTTGCCATCGCGCCAATATTTCCGTCTTTGGTTTCAGGCACCGCGGGCCGCGTCGGCGATATCCACGCGGGTAATACCATAGGCATGCAGATGGCCGCGGCAGGCCTGGGCATAGCGGCAATACCGGCTTTGGCAGGAGTCATAGCGGGGAAGACTTCACCGGAGGCAATACCGGTTTTTTTGATGGGGCTTTTTGTAACGACGATAATTATATATGTGGTTTTTGTGAGAATGGATAGGGCGTTGGAATAGTTTTGGCAGGGGTGTCATTGCGAGGAGCCGTTTTTGTTTTATGGCGACGAAGCAATCTCTGTTTTATAGATAAGCTTTTAGACCGTATATTCCTTCAAAAATACAGAGATTGCTTCGTCGCTGAAAGCCTCGCTCCTCGCAATGACGGCTCAACGGGAAAAACGCTGTCAGGATATCAATAGAACAAAATCTCCTTGAATTTTCACGATTTTGCCATATACTTGTATTATGTGTTTTCAGTCCATATGTACTGGGTTATAACTAAAATACAGGGCTTTTTTGCCGGTCTTTGGAGATGATATTTGATGCTTGATCTGAAAAAGCAAAGCAAATTGATTTTTTTTCTTTTTATATCGGTTATTTTATTTATTCCTTCCTTTCTTCTTGCCGCGCACAATTACCCGGACGCGCTTTATAAATCCATCTACTATTACGGCGCGCAAAGATGCGGGAATACGAAATCATGGATACACGGGGCCTGCCATACCAAGGACGGACAGTCTTCGGGCGGCATAGACTTAACCGGCGGGTGGCACGACTGCGGGGACCATGTGAAATTCGGCCAGACAAATTCCTACGCCGCAGGGCTGCTGCTTTTGGCCTACACTTATTTTACCGGCGCGTACGAGGACCGCTATACGCAGGATTTTTCAGCTCCCCCGCCAAACGGCATACCCGACGTGCTTGACGAGGTGAAGATACATACGGATTATCTTCTTAAGGCCTATAAAGCCGGGAAAGTATATTACCAGGTCGGCGACGGCGCGGCGGACCATACGCATTTTGTAACGCCCGATTACGAGTCCACCGCGTATGCGACGGCCGCGGGAGGGGACCCCAGGAACGCATATTCCATAACAGCCGGCGGGTCCAATGTCTGCGGCACGGCGGCCGCGGCGCTCGCGCTTATGTCGATCGCGTACAGGCCATATGATTCCGCTTACGCCGATCTTTGCCTTGCGGCGGCGATCAATTATTATAATGTAGGCAAGACCTCACCCGGAGCCCTTTCGGACCCCAGCGGTTCTTTTTACGGGGCGTCGCACTGGGCGGGCCACATGGCTTGGGGCGCCATAGAACTTTACAGGGCTACAGGCACGGCTTCATACCTGACAGACGCGCAGAATTTTGCGGGGAACGGGGATTATTCCATGCCCACGAACTGGGTGCTTTGCTGGAACAACTGCGAGCCTGCGGCTGATTTTGAACTGTACAAGATGACAGGAACCACCACATATTTGACAAAGTTCCAGTCAGAGGTTACAAGTTACGAGGGAAAAATGACAACCTGCGGAATAGGTTCTTACGCGACAGTGAACAACTGGGGGAATTTAAGGTATACAGGCAACATGGCGCTCTGCGGGGCCATGCTGGATTTTATTACCCCGGGCGGCGACGCAAACGCGCTGAGCATGTGCAAGAAAAGCGTTGATTTTATCCTAGGCACGCACGGTGTGATAGGAGACGCCGCGCAGGGGGAATCATTCCTTATAGGTTACACAAACCCCGACTATGTCTCGGCCGGGTGGATGAAGCACCCCCACCACAGGGCGGCTTTCGGCAAGACAACCACGGGAGACACGGATTTTGCGGCGGAAAGCGCGGCGCCGGGAACTGTCGCGTATGCGTACACACTTGTGGGATCGCTCCCGGGAGGGCCGCAGTCGGCCTGCGGGAGTTTCAGCGACAATATAGGGCAGTACTCGCAGACGGAAGGCGGGATAGATTATAACGCGGGTATCGTCGGGGCTTTGGCGTATATGGCGATAAAATACGGGCCTACGCCTACGAACACTCCCAATAGCACGGCAACCCAGACTTATACAAGGACAAAAACAGCGACGGCAACATCAACAGGTACTGCGACAAGGACCGCGACACCTAGCGCGTCACCGTCAGCTACCGCATCCGCCTCGGCGACCAAAACTAATTCGCCGACTTATACGCCGACAAATTCGGCGACCCAGTCGTATACGCCGTCGGCTTCCGTGTCAGTGAGCCCGACGCAGACTTCTTCGCAGACATTCACTCCAACAAGGACTTCCACATATTCACCGACGCCAACGGCTTCAACATCGGCTACCCCAACGCAGTCTTTTTCACCGACATTTACTTCAACAAGGACTTCCACATATTCACCAACGCCGACAGCTTCCGCGTCAGCCACTCCGACGCAGACTTTTTCACCCACATTCACACAGACAAGGACTTTTACTTATTCCGCGACACCGTCAGCCACTTATTCCTTCACCGGTACTGTTTCGGCGACGCCGAGCCCCACAATAACCCGCACTTTTACGGTGACGCAGACAAATACGGTATCACCAACTGTCACGGAAACAACGACAGGCACGCCGCCTTCCGTTACGGTCACGCCGACCATGACGCAAACGCCGATGGATACGCCGACATACACCGTGACAATAACCAATACCGTTACGGTGACTTTTACACAGACGCCTTCGCAGACAGCCACAGATACGGCTACGCTGACATATACCCCCACGCTGACGTACACTGCCACACAGACATTTACAACCACGCAACCATATACGGCCACGCAGACATTTACGTCAACAAAGACTTATACGGCCACACAGCCATATACAGCCACGCAAACTTTTACAATTACACAGTCTACCACCCCTTCATACACATTGACTGCCACAGCCAACGCCACAGCGACCGCGCAATCTTCGCCGACCATGGTTCCCACGGTTGAAGGAGACCAAACCCTGGACGTATTGATATACCCGGACCCGCTATTGAAAGGCGAAGACACGCTGAATATACGCCTGGTAACGGCCAAGCAGCTTAAAAGCGTGGAAATGAAAATATATACGGTGTCATTCAGGCTGATAAAGGATAAATTATGGGAAGCATCATCAATCACGGGAGTCTATGAGTTCGGCATGACGGCAGCGGAGATGGGAAAACTTTCCAACGGCATGTACTACTGCATATTCATAGGGGAAGACAATAACGGGAAGAAAACAAAAAGCGTGATAACGCCGTTTGTCATATTAAGATAAAGTCCGGTCAGGATATAAATAAAAACCCCCGGGGCATTTTAAGCCGCGGGGGAGGTAAATCTCACAAGTTTGGCACCTGTGGGTCAACTTTAACAGCGTAAAAGAAATATGTCAAATACAAAAAATCAGTCCTTTTGGTTTGGCCTTAAAATGCCGTAAAACTTGTCCGGTTTTTTTATCAGGATATAGGTTTCCCCGCAGTTTTGGCATGAGAACTTTCTGGTGGTTTCGACGTTTTCCGTGATCCATTCCCTGCATCCGCAGTCACATTCAAACAGGCTGAAAAAAGTGTTTCCCTGCCTTACCCTGCCGAACATTTTAGGTGCGCTCATTTTAGTCAACCTTTCCGCTGCAGGATACCCCCTCCCTATTACAGGTATACCTGATAAGCCGGCTTATATCAAGGCGGTTTATCCGAATGATAAAAGTCGGTTATTGGCGGAATCCGGACATGCCTGAAATCGCGGTTGCAGTGTATCATGTGTTTAATACGTCTTTCCTGTTTCCGGGCGTAAATTTAAAATGGATACGGGCGTTTTTAAGCGCGCGTAAAAAGGAGCAACATGTCAAACAAAAAAACAATAGTAATTGCAGACGACGAGCCGTTCATACTGTCAGCGGTAAACGACACGCTTTCGGACGATTACAACGTTATAACGGCCACGAACGGGAAATCAGCCCTGACAATGATAAGGAAACACAAACCCGACATGGTGGTCCTTGACGTCATGATGCCGGAAATGGACGGCGTCGAAGTGGTCAGGGAACTGAAAAACGACGAAACCCTCGCATATATCCCGGTGATATTGCTCACGGCAAAAGGGCAGATGATGGACATTGAAAAGGGATTCAAGTCCGGAGTGAACGCTTATATGGTCAAACCTTTCTCGCCGGAAAAACTGATGGAGAAGATAGAGGAATTGTTTGAAGTGGAGAAGATGAAGGAAAAGGTAACAAAGGCAAGAGTTGCCAAAAAATAGCCGATAGGGCTGGCTATTTTTTGTTTTCGTAACAGGTCGAGATAGAAACCAATAGAAAGATCTAATACAACTCTATCCCGCAATATTGTATTCTGTTGTTCCGCACTATTGTTCTCCGCAGGACTTCTTCGGTTGACAACCTTCTTTTTCCTTGCCTTTGAAAACAGTGGTGATAAAATGATATTGTTGGATAGTGAAGGGGGGGAAATGAAAGAAAAGAGCGTGCTGATATTTTGCTGTTTAATTTTGTTGATCTTATTTTTTGTTAAAAATAATTATGCTAAAAATATCGAATTGAAACCAGAAATAGCCCTTATTCAAGAACAAGGCGGGAGATCTACAGGCGAATTAAATCCAGAATTTGTGCTATATAATAATGGTTTCGTTATATTCGAACGATATCCTGACGGATATTTTTGCGCCAAACTCACAAAGGAAGAAAAAGATATATTGATAAAGAAATTAAAAATTGAAAGTCTGTTTGAATTAAAAGAAGATCATGACTATAATATTTCGAAAGGTTTGATGATTTTTGATGGGCCGACAGATTATTTATATATATGGAGTAACAAAATAACCAAGAAAATATCCTCCCATGGAGATTACAATAATGTTAAGTTTGTAACGCGAGGACTTGATGATTTAATAAATGCGCTAAAAATTCTTTCGTCATTTAATACGCAAAATTCAATTAGGTGGATTCCAAAAAAAATAGAAGTTAATATCATTGGTTTTTATAAAACAAAAAAACACATGCCTTGGCCCAGTAATTGGCCAATTCTAAGATCGACCGAATGGACTAAAGGTAAAAATGGAGTTTATACAAGAGTTTTTAATCGCGATGAACTAAATTTATTGAAAGAAATAGAAAAAAAGAATCAAGATGAAATAGCTGTGCTGTTGGATGACGAACTGTGGGGAGTAAATTATCGTTTTCCTTTTCCTAAAGAAAGCATCTGGATTACAGATATTCGCAAATATGATATTAACTATTATTCGGATGAAATCAATAAGCGTGCAAAAGAATTAGAAGCGGAGAGAATAAAAAAACACTTACCGCCACCTGCTGATAAGTTTTATGATTACACACAAGCTGCAAAACAAATTAAGAAAAAACTAGGATTAAAGTATCAAGTTAATCAATAATTTGATAAGTATAGCGCGTTATCGCAAACAAAATACGACTCTTCGTTAGTTAACCACCCTGTTAAAGTTTTAATCAAGTTCTATATCCCGAACTCTCCAAAAATATTGAAAAAACCGCTTAAAATATGATATACTTAATTTTCAATCCGCCATATTTATATAACGGCAGGAGGTGGGTATGATAGAGGGAACTACGATATTGTGCGTTAAGAGAAATGGTAAAGTTGTTATGGGCGGGGACGGGCAGATCACTATGGGCTCCACTGTCATGAAGAAAACCGCCATAAAGGTGCGGTTTATTGAGGGGAAGTCAAAGGTGCTTGCCGGCTTTGCCGGGTCCGTGGCTGATGCTTTTACCCTGTTCGAGAGATTTGAAGCAAAACTAAAAGAACATAACTGGCAGATACAGCGGGCGGCGGTGGAGCTTGCTAAGGATTGGCGCACGGACAGGGTGCTCCGCAAGCTGGAAGCGCTTATGCTCGTGGCTGACAAGGAATTCATATATGTGCTTTCCGGGAACGGAGAGGTTATCGAACCTGAGAACGGGATCGCTGCTATCGGGTCGGGCGGGCCTTACGCGCTTGCGGCTGCGCGGGNNCAAGGCGTCCATGATGATTGCGGCTGAGATTTGTATTTATACCAATGAGAATATAACGGTGTTGGAGTTGTAGGGCTGAACCGCGGGGCACGGGTTTTTTTAGGCGGCGCTGTCATTGCGAGGAGCTGCCTTAATTTTTATAGCGACGAAGCAATCTCTGTTCTACCGATAAGCTTTAGATTTAGAACCCGACGTTCGGCAAAAGAACAGAGATTGCTTCGTCGCTGAGGGTCGCGCTCCTCGCAATGACAGCACTACGGAAAAAACGCAAGAACAAGAACTTTTCATAAAACTTACGGAAGGAGAAACAACATGGCTGATAACAAAAAGCAACAACTTGATGATCTTATACCTAAAGAAATCGTCGAGAAACTCGATAAATATATCATAGGCCAGAACGCCGCAAAAAAATCCGTGGCTGTGGCTTTACGCAACCGGGTTCGCAGGCAGAGGCTTAGTGAAGAGGAACAGGAAGAGATAACGCCTAAGAACATACTTATGATCGGGCCGACCGGGGTGGGCAAGACCGAGATCGCTCGCAGGCTCGCGAAACTCGCGAACGCGCCTTTTTTAAAGGTCGAGGCTTCGAAATATACCGAGGTCGGATATGTCGGGCGCGATGTGGAATCCATCATACGCGATGTAACTCAGATGGGCGTCAATATGGTGAAAGAGCAGTATATGGAGCAGGTCCGTAAAAAGGCCGAGAGTTTTGTCGAGGAAAAACTCCTCGACCTGCTTGTGCCGCCTGTCAAAGGGCCGAAGAAATCATTTGTCAATGAGGAAGAAGCGGCCGCCCAGCAGCAGGAGGCGGAGAAGTTCAAGGAGACCCGGGAAAAAATCCGGCAGCAGCTTTTGGCCGGTGCCATGGAAGATAAGGCTGTGGAAATAAACGTGAAGACCAAGCAGGCTCCCATGATGGAGATATTTTCGGGCGCGTCCATGGACGAGATAGGCGCGAATATACAGGAAATGATGGAAGGCATGAACCCGCAGGGACGCACCAAAAAAAGCAAGGTTTCGGTGCGCGAGGCGCGCAATTTAATACTGCAGGAAGAGATAGGCAAACTCGTGGACATGGACAGGGTCATAAAGGAAGCGGTGTCAAAGGTTGAGAACTCCGCGATAGTGTTCATTGACGAGATAGACAAAGTGGCGGGCCGCGAAAGAAGCGCGGGCGGCCCCGATGTTTCGCGCGAAGGCGTGCAGAGGGATATATTGCCCATAGTGGAAGGCACGACAGTGGTCACCAAGTACGGGCCGGTGAAGACCGACCACATACTTTTCATAGCGGCCGGGGCGTTCCATGTTTCAAAGCCGTCGGATCTTATCCCTGAACTGCAGGGAAGGTTCCCCATCAGGGTGGAGCTTGATTCCCTGACCCAGAATGATTTTGAACGGATATTGAAGGAACCGGAAAATTCGCTGATCAAGCAGTACACGCAGATATTAAAGACAGACGGAGTGGAACTTGTAATTGACGACACGGCCATATCCGCGCTGGCTCAGATGGCTTTTGAACTTAACGAACAGATGGAAAACATAGGCGCCAGAAGATTGCAGACGATAATGGAGAAAGTTCTCGAAGACATACTCTTCGAAGCGCCGTACCCGGAGAAAACGAAGAGGATGGAAATAACGAAACAATACGTGGAGGACAAGCTTAAAGATCTCGTTAAGAACAGGGATTTGAGCAAGTATATACTTTAAGTACAAGTTGTTGAGCCAAAAGCCAAAAGACAAAAGGTAAGCAATAGAACAAGTTGTTAAGCAAAGGGCAAGGAAGGCAGTAACGGCGGTATCAACTTAATAACTTTACACTTTGATACTTAACTTTTGTCTTTTGGCTTTTGGCTTAAAAACTTAAAAAGCAGCACACTAACACAGCACCAAGGAGACTGACATGGAAAAGTTCATAGAAAAAGCGCGCACACTGGTTGAAGCTTTGCCTTTTATCAAAAAATTCAACGGCGCCACCTTCGTCATAAAATACGGCGGCAGCGCCATGACCGATGAAAAATACAAGAACCTGTTCATTCAGGACGTTGTCCTGCTTTCCCTTGTGGGGGTAAAGATCGTTCTTGTTCACGGCGGCGGGGACGATATCAGCGGAATGCTGAAAAAACTGGGCAAGGTACCGAAGTTCGTCGACGGCCACCGCGTGACCGACAAGGAAACCCTGGAAGTCGTGGAAATGGTGCTTGTGGGAAAAGTGAACAAGGAAATAGTGAAAAACATAAATTTGCACGGCCTGCGCGCATTGGGGATGTCCGGCAAGGACGGCAACCTGATAATGGCCAAAAAGAAAAAGAGTCATGGCAAGGATATCGGCTTTGTCGGCGAAGTGACCTCTGTCAACACCAAACTCCTCGAGACACTTGACCGTGACGGTTACATACCGGTGATCGCGCCCATAGGCGTGGACGCTTTGGGGAACGGCTACAACATTAACGCGGACTCTGTAGCCGGCTCCGTAGCAGAAGCCATGAAAGCGGACAAACTGATATATTTGACCGACACGGACGGCGTGAAAATAAGTGGCAAATACGTGCACTCGATAAAAGTAAAGGATATCCCGAAATATATAAAGTCAAAGGACATAACCGGAGGCATGTTGCCCAAGACCATGTCCGCAAAAGCGGCCATAGAGGCCGGGGTAAAGAAAGTGCACATAATCAACGGCACTAAGGAACATTCCATGCTGCTGGAGATATTTACGAACGAAGGGATAGGGACCGAAATAATTAAGTAGTTAAGCCAAAAGCCAAAAGACAAAAGGAAAGTTGTGCAAGTTGTTAAGTTAAAGCAAGGAAGGCAAACGGAACAAGGTTGAAGCGGATGTTTTAACTTAAACACTTGAAACTTCAGCGCTTAACTTTTGTCTTTTGGCTTTTGGCTTAAACACTTAAAGGAGATTTTAACATGGACGCCAAACAGGTAAAAGAACTCGACAAAGAGTACATAGGCAACACCTACAAACGCTATGACGTCGTCTTCGACCGCGGCATGGGCTCCTATCTTTATGACAAAGACGGAAAAAAATATCTTGATTTTTTCTCCGGCATCGCGGTAAACGCCCTTGGCCACAACAATAAGGCCATAGTCGAGGCCATTACCAAACAGGCAAAGAAGTTCATACACCTTTCCAACCACTTTTATTCCGACGCGCAGGTGGAACTGGCAAAGATGATAGTCGACCATTCTTTCGGGACGAAAGTTTTCTTTGTCAATACCGGCTCCGAGGCGAACGAGGTCGCCATGAAGCTGGCGCGCAAGTGGGGGCTTTTGAATAAGAACGGCGCCAACAAGATAATAACATTCTATAATTCGTTCCATGGCCGTACCCTGGCGGCCCTGTCCGCAACCGCGCAGGTGAAGTTCCATAAATACTTAAATCCGGTATCGCCGGGGTTTATTTACGCGAAATTTAACGACTTAAAGGATGTCGAATCCAAGATAGACAAAAATACCGCCGCTATGCTGATAGAGCCGGTGCAGGCCGAAGGCGGAATTTTCACCCCGAACCCCGGATTTTTAAAGGGCTTAAGGGAACTCTGCGATAAAAACAGGATACTGCTCATATTTGACGAAGTACAGAGCGGGCTGGGGCGTTTGGGAAGAAAATTCGGTTATGAAGAGTACGGGGTCAAACCCGACATGATGACGCTGGCTAAATCCATAGGGGGGGGAATACCCCTTTCGGCCGTCGTGCTTGACAAGAAACTTGAGGAAGTTTACACATACGGCGACCACGGAACGACCATGGGCGGAAACCCCGTCGCCTGCGCGGCCGGGCTCGTGGTGCTTAAGACCGTCTTAAAACCCAAGTTCCTGCACGAGGTGCGGGAAAAAGGGGATTACATAATAGCGCAGGTTAAAAAATGGAAGAATCCCAGGATATTGGAGATACGCGGAACCGGGCTCCTGATAGGCCTTCAGCTTGAAAAAGGCGCGGCGGAAGTTGTAACGGCGGCGCTCAAGGCCGGGCTTATAATAAACGTGACCGGGACCGAAACCATACGTATAGAACCGCCTTTGAACATAAAAAAGGCGGATATTGATAAAGGACTGGCCATACTTAAAAAAGTTTTGGCCTGATTAATTTACGGAGGTATTACGATGTCAATGGTGCACTTGTCAAAGAAAGACCTGGTCTCCATCCTTGACCTTAACAAGGAAGAGATTGAATCGATACTTAATGTCTCGGAAATGATACGCCACAAGCATAAGAACAGGGAAATGTTTTTCCCGCTGCTTGGCAAATCGCTGGGCATGATTTTTACCAAGTCCTCCACGCGCACCCGGGTCTCCTTTGAAATAGGGATGTTCCAGCTGGGCGGGGCCGCGCTTTACCTTAACCCTACGGACACGCAGATAGGCCGCGGCGAGACCATAGCCGATACGGCGCGTGTATTGTCGCGCTACTTGGACGGAATCATGATACGCACGTATAAGCACTCCGACGTGCTGGAACTGGCGCAGTACGCCTCCATTCCCGTGATAAACGGATTGACGGACGACGAACACCCGTGCCAGATAATAGCGGACCTGCTCACGATAAAGGACAAAAAGAAAACACTCAAAGGTTTGAAGGTTGCCTACATAGGCGACGGTAACAATGTGTGCAATTCATGGATGTATGCCGCGCCCAAGGTGGAAATGAACATGGCAATCGCGAGCCCATTGGGGTACGTGCCGGCGAAGAACGTCACGGATAAAGCCACAGAACTGGCATATGCCGCGAAGACGCAGATGCTTATAACGCAATCGCCGGAAGAAGCGGCCAAGGACGCGGATATTATTTACACCGATGTCTGGGCGAGCATGGGACAGGAAGCTGAAAGCGAAAAACGTAAAAAAGAGTTCGCGCGCTATCAGGTAAACGAGGCGCTTTTGAAAAGCGCAAAAAAGGATTGTATAGTCATGCACTGCCTGCCCGCGCATCGCGGCGAGGAAATCTCTGCCGGCGTGATGGACGGCCCGCAGTCGGTGGTATTTGACCAGGCGGAAAACAGGCTCCACGCGCAGAAGGCTATACTGTCGTTGCTGATGGGGAAGTAAGGTTGGTTCGGTTTGGAAGTTGCCGTCATTGCGAGGAGCCGGTTTTGTTCTATGGCGACGAAGCAATCTCTGTTCCACGATAAGCTTTGTTTGAAAGTCCTGCGTTGCTCCGCGGGCTTTGATTTAGACCAGATTGCTTCGTCGCGGAGGAGCTCGCTCCTCGCAATGACGGTCAATCACACATACTAAAAACAGAGGAGACTCACAATGCAAAAAACAGCAAAAAAAGTGGTTCTGGCCTATTCCGGCGGCCTTGACACATCCATTATCGTGCCGTGGCTTAAGGATACTTACGGATGCGAGGTTATTGCCTGCGTGGTTGATGTCGGGCAGAAAGAGGATTTTGAAAAGGTACGCAAAAAAGCCATAGCCAGCGGCGCGTCCAAAGTTTATGTCATGGACGTACGGGCTGAATTTGTAAAAGATTTCATATACCCTATGCTTAAGTCGGGCGCTTTATACGAGGGTAAATATTTCCTCGGCACTTCCATTGCGCGCCCGATCATAGCAAAGGCGCAGGTCGACATCGCGCTTAAGGAAGGCGCAGACGCGGTCTGCCACGGCGCCACAGGCAAGGGCAACGACCAGGTGCGTTTTGAGCTTACATTCAAGGCGCTCGCCCCGCACTTAAAGATCATCGCTCCCTGGCGAGAGTGGAATATCAAGTCGCGTTCCGAGGCCATTGACTACGCGAACGCGCACAACATCCCCATTGTCGCCACGAAGAAAAAACCATATTCCGAGGATGACAACCTGTGGCACATATCGCACGAGGGCGGCATACTTGAGGATCCGGGAAAAGAGCCCACGGACGATATCTTGAGCAAGATCAATACGCTTGAAAAGGCGCCCAATAAATCAGAGTACGTGAAGATAGATTTTGTGAAAGGCGTGCCTGTGGCCGTTAACGGCAAGAAAATGTCCCCGCTTGACATAGTTTATAAACTTAACGCCATCGGCGGAAAGCACGGAATAGGTTTCGTCGACATGGTGGAAAACCGCCTTGTCGGCATCAAGTCGCGCGGCACATATGAGACGCCCGGAGGCACCATACTTTATGCGGCCCACCGCGAGCTTGAGGAGATAACGCTCGACCGCGACACTTTCCATTACAAGCAGAATATCGCCGGTAAGTTCGGAGAGATGATTTATAACGGCATGTGGTTCGCGCCTTTGCGCGAGGCTTTGAGCGTATTCATCGACAAGACGCAGGAAACGGTGACCGGCTCGGTAAAGCTCAAACTTTATAAAGGAAACATCCGCGTGGCCGCAAAGACCTCGCCGTACTCAATGTACTCCGAGGCCATGGCCACTTTTGAGGCCGAGGAAGTTTACAACCAGAAGGACGCGGAAGGGTTCATCAACCTGTACGGACTGCAGCTTAAGATATATAACCAGATACAGAAGAAGATGAAGAATAAATAATTCACTTCAAGGAGAGGACATGGCAATGAAAAAAACCTGGGAGGGCCGCTTTAAAAAGACCCTGGACCCCGACGCGGACAAGTTCAACGCCTCGATCTCGTTCGATAAGAGGCTGTTCAAGTACGACGTGAAAGCGGGCATGGCCCACGCCAAAGCGCTTGTGAAATCCGGGATAATTTCGGTAAAGGAATCCGGAAGGATCCTTGCGGGATTAAGGGCCCTGCTTAAAAAGGAATCCTCGATAGATTTTACGGTTTACGAGGACGTGCACTCGGCCGTTGAAACCGAGTTGTCCAAAGCCATCGGCGAAACCGGTAAAAAGCTGCACACCGGAAGGAGCCGCAACGACCTGGTAGCGACAGATACAAGGATGTATATGATGGATGAGATAAAGGTTGTAATGGGCCTGATAAAGAAACTTATGGCCAGGATAACCGCGATAGCCGGGAAAAATACCGGTGTTTTCATGCCGGGTTACACGCATCTGCAGCATGCGCAGATAATCTCGGCGGCCCATTGGATGATGGCTTACTGTTCCATGCTCAAACGCGACCATGACCTGTTTGGATTTGTGCTCGGCAGGACGGACCGCCTCACCATAGGCAGCGGAGCGCTTGCCGGAAGCAACTATAGCCTGGACCGCGCGCTTCTTGCCAAAGAAACGGGTTTTAAAAATGTGGCCGAAAATTCCATAGATGCCGTTTCCGACAGGGATTTCGCGATGGATTTCCTTTACGCTTCCTCGCTCACCGCCGCGCACCTGTCCAGGCTCGCGGAAGAGATAATAATATACAATTCAAGCGAATTCAGCTTCATCACTATAGACGACACATTCGCGACCGGTTCTTCGATCATGCCGCATAAGAAAAATCCGGACATAGCCGAGCTTATGCGCGGGAAAACGGGTAATTTTTTCGGCGCTTTGATGGCCGGCCTTACCATGATAAAGGGCCTTCCGCTGGCTTATGACAAGGACATGCAGGAGGACAAGGTCCTGCTTTTCGCCAGGCTGGATGAGTTAAAGGCTGTCCTGACTATCGCGGAAAAGCTCCTGGCCAATATCAGTTTTAACGGTGAAAAGCTGGATGTTCAGCTGGAGGATTACTTCATGTACGCTGTCGACGTGGCTGATTACCTGGTAAAAAAAGGGACGCCGTTCCGCGACAGCCATACAATAGTCGGGCAGATGGTCAGTTACTCCATAGACAATAACAAACCGTTCCCGAAGTTTGAAGAGCACGAGCTCAGAAAGTTTTCCGGAAAATTCGGCGGGGATTATTATTCGATATTTGACCCTGTGAGATCGGTCAATTCAAAGCTCACGTCGGGCTCCACTTCGGCAGCCTCGGTTAAAAAACAGATAGCCCAAGCCAAACAATTCATTAAACATTAAACCCTCCGGCGGGAGGTGTTTTTAAGGCGGTTAAAAAATGAAAATGGAACAACACATAGCCGTCTCTGTGCCGGTCGCGGCAGGGACCTGGTTTATGACACACAACTGGTATTACGTAGCCATGGCATTGTTCCTGGGATTCCTCATTGACGTGGACCATGTTTTCGATTATATCAGGGAAGAGGGCCGTTTTGACATGCGCCACTTGTTCCAAAAATCCTACGAAGGCGACTTCCGCCGCTTCTATGTGATATTCCACGCTTATGAGTACATACCGCTTGCCTGGCTTGCGGGGTACCTGGCCCACAATTACACTTTTTCAGCCGTCTTCACGGTGGCTTACCTGAGCCATATGATACCGGACCAGCTCATGAACAACGTAAAACCGTTCGGATATTTTTTATCCTTCAGGATATGCAAGAAATTTGTCATGAGGGAGCTTTTCTATGATAAGGGAAGGCGTCTGGAGAAATAACTAAAATTCCAAGGAGTTGTCCATGAATATTTTTTATAAAATAGTAATTCTTTTATTCGCCGCCGGCGCGACAAACGCGCTCGCCCAGGTGGTGCTCTCCCGTGAAATGATAAATCAGGTATTTTTTACCGGCAATGTCATCGCGTTCGTCGTTATTTCGTGGCTGGCAGGGGCTGTTTTTGCCTTTCAAACCGTGGGAAAAAGGGCCGCTGGAAAGAACGCCGAGAAGGACCTGAATCTTATCGCGGCCATAATGCCGGTTATAGGGGCTTTTTATATTACGGCAGCTGTTTTTATCATCCGTTATTTTAAACCGTTCTTAAAACTTGGGCCTGAAAACGCGGCTCCTGACTGGGCGGCCATGTTGTTGTGCGCAGTTATATTCATACCCATCGCGTTTATGGCGTTTGCCTCGGTATTTTCCCTCATGGAAGCCCTGAAAAAAAGCAAGGCTCCTGGATTTGTCCCGGCGACAATCGCTTCGGTTTTGGCCGGGGCCGGGGCCGCCGCCGCTTTATACGCGCTGTGGGCCGTAAAGTATTACCCGGACCTGGACGTGGCCTACACCATGGGGATATTCAACCTGGCGCTTGCCTACCTTTTTTTCAGGGACAAAACCATGGAGGGCCGCTGGCTCATGCTCACGGTCATAGGGGCGCTTATAGTTTACCTCGGATTCAATATGGCCGGCGCAAAACAAAAGGCGGATGAGGCCAGCGCGCGCGCCCTGTATGCGGGATATACGGTGATCGCCCAGAAAGAGTTCCCGACGGTGAACTTTTGTATGGCAAAGAAAGACGAAGAGTACCGTATATATGAGGACGGCACGCTGGCTTATAAAATACCGGACACGAAGTACCCCATGATGGCAAGGCTTGCAAAAGGCCCGAGGGTGCTGGTCATAAACGGCGGCCTCACTGGCATGACGGACGCGCTTTCAAAGAATGCGTCCGTAAAGGAAATGGTGTGCGTTGAGGCCGACCCGTATATCGCGGTCGTCCTGGAAAAGGTGTACCGCAATTACATTCAGGCGGCGCAGAAAATAGATTATATTTCGGCGCACGACACTTTTTCGATCGCGCTTTCGGTAAAAGACAGCGGCAAATTCAACACCATAATAATAAACCCCAGGATGCAGGGCCACAGGGAAGGAAAATTTTATTATTCCGCGGCTTTCAGGGCCCGGATGGATTCTATGCTTGATAAGGACGGGCAGATCATATACGGCGCGAACCCGTGAAAATGAAGGCGCACGGGGATTTTAAGGAACTCACCGGTAT
>PMTB01000023.1 GCA_003167475.1 candidate division FCPU426 bacterium
AAAATCTGCATGAAATCCGGCCTGCTTGCCACAGCCGCGTGCACGGATGCCAATACCGTTGACGCGCCTTTCATCGAAGGCACGGAGCCGACCAAACCATGCAATTATCATACGGCTGTCAACGCGTCCAACTTTTTAAGCGAGGATATGGATAGTTCCGCCGCCGCGTCCGATGATTGGGACGAGGAAGAGCCCGCGGGCGGCGCGAAAGCCCCGGCATCAAAGGTGTCCAAGCCGGCTGAGGAATCCGACGATGAGAACAGCCGCGTCATAATACAGAACGACAAAAAGGGCGGGGCAAAAAAGGCCGCTGTCCCGGCGCCTATGCCCGTGACACAAAAAGCAAAACCCGCTGCCGAAGAAGAAGACAGCGGATACGGCGGGTTTTAGGATAATAAATCCGGAAAATCACAAACGGATTTTTGTAGTCGCACCCCTTCGCTTCATCGGGGTGCGCCTAGATGCGGACCGGATATTCTCAACTAATTGAAATCCCCTCAAGTGCATTTACTGTTTTAACCGCTCGCGTNNTCTAGACGCACCCCGGTGGGACGAAGGGGTGCGACTACAAAATCAAAACAATAAATACCAGAATCCGGCGGTGAGCGGCAGCAACATTCGACAGGCTCATGTTTCAGCAGCCGCTCTACAGTTCCGACGCTTCCAGGACGGACCTGTATGAGCTGTTATACCGCTCCATCAGCCCTTCTTCATAAAAACTAAAGTACCCTTTCCCCTGTGTTCCTATTATTATGTGGTCCAGCAGCGTAAGGTCCATCTCCTTGACGGCAAAAAGCAGTTTCCTTGTAACTTTCCGGTCGTTTTCCGACGGCGAAGGGTCCCCGCTGGGGTGATTGTGCAGTATAACTATGCTGAGCGCCGCGCGTTTTATTGCCTCGGATATTATTTCACGCGGGTAAAGCAATGCCTGTGTTATGGTCCCCTCGCCAATCATTGAATTGCCGCTTATCCTGTTTTTCGCGTCAAGGTATACGCAGTAAACAGCCTCACGCGACATATCCGAACAAACGTTCTTAAAATAGGAAATAATATCGGCCTGGCTTCCCGCGCTGAATTTTTGTTTGATGAATGATTCTTCCGAGTGATAATTGATGAACCTGCGTACGACCCTGAAAAAAGTCTTTGTTTCTTCCCCGACGCCGCAGATCTTCTGGTTTTCAATGACGTCAAAAATCTTCCTGAAGTTGGCTCCGGATTTCGAATAGATTTCCTTGGCTTGCGGTTTTACGTCTTTACCCTTAATCGCGTAGGAAAGCATGAGTTCGAGTATTTCCGGCTTTGCCGCCATGTCTTCCCTGAAGCGCTCCTTGAGGCGCTTTATATGGCCGATGCCGTAGTGCGGTTGTTTCCCTTGCATAAAACCCACCTCCCTCAAAGTGGAAATTAGTACAACTACATCTTACTCCTCAAACCTAAATACTTAAGCCTTATATGCTGCCTTGCTGCCTTGCTGCCTTGCCCTACGGGCTTTAATGTTAAATGGAGAATATTTATGAGCTAAAGCTCATAAATATTCTCCGGCTATACCGCTTGTCCTCGCGGGTAATACTCGCGAGGACTTGAGCGGGTATAAGTTAGAGTAAAATTTTTTGCGCTCAAGCGCAAAAAAATTAACTCTAACTAAAAAAGGCAGGCACGAAATTTAATTCATGCCCGCCTTTTATTTTTAAGGTAGTGTCCTGTTTTTTAGAAGAGGAAAAGCACCGCTATGGCTCCGGCGAATAATACCGCTAGCAGGAGCGGATGTACGCCCATCTGCTGGCTTATGCGCTGTTCGCCGCCGGCTCCGCCCGAGCTGCCTAGTTTGGCAAGGACGCTTCTTACACCGGGGTTGTTGGGATTGAGCTGAAGTGATTTTTCATACGCCATTTTGGCGTTCTCGTAATCGCCTTTGTAGTAATACGCCGTTCCCAGGAACTGATATGCCTGATATGTCGGGCCGGTCTGTGCGGAGGCCTGATAATACTTGATAGCCATGTCATATTGTTTTGCTTTTAAATACTTATGCCCGGTCACAAGGTACTGCTGTGCCGGAGAACCCGCGGCTGACGCACCGCCTGCCGCGCCTCCGCCCAATTTGGCCACCATTGCCTTGGCAGCTGCGTTTGAAGGGTTGAGTTTTAATGAATACTGGAAGCTTCTGAGCGCTCCGGCCTTGTCATTCTTATAAAACTGGGCAACACCGAGATAATAATAAGCCTCAGTGCTTGCCTGCAGCTTAATGGACTGGTTATAGTATGATATGGCATTATCATACTGCTTTGCTTTCAGGTACTTATTGCCGTAATCCAGATACTGCTTTGCCTGCGCAGGATTTGCCGCGAGCACCATACCGGCTGAAACAAAAAGAATTAAAGCCAAAAACATCAGAATTTTTGAAACCTTCATCACGCACACTCCTTGTTAAAAAAATTTTATTTTATAGACTGATAATTGCTTTTTTTACGGAAGCGCCGGCAGTGCGTCTCCGGGCGTCATACCCATATCATTGCCTGGTAGTCCCGGCTCGCCTGAAGGAACCGAAGTGTCAGGCGCGGGCATATCATTTCCGGGAAGCGCCATGTCGCCGCCGGGTAAAGCCGGTTCCGCGCCCATATCTCCGCCCGGTAGTGCCGGTGCCGCGCTTGTGTCCCCGCCTGGTAAAGCCGGTTCAGCGCCCATATCTCCGCCTGGAAGTGCTGGTGCTGCATTCATATCTCC
>PMTB01000205.1 GCA_003167475.1 candidate division FCPU426 bacterium
CATGTGCAGCAGCGGGTCGCTCATGTGTTCCACTATGCTCCTGTCTATTTCTGTTTCCTCGCCTGAAAGCGTTATATTGACGTTTTTCGCGCAGGACACTGCCGCGTCCCTGCCTGCCCGCGCTATTCGCATGAAGAGCCGCTTCAAGCTGACCAGCCTGAGCGAAATACCGAATTCCTGGAGTTGTTTTGTGGTCTTGCTTATCAAACGGAGCCGGTCAAGGAAAGGCCCCTGCATTTTAACCTGCTGAGCTTCCCTGCCGAACATGGCTTCGTTTATCACGAGCTCGCCTATGGAGTCAATCAGCCTGCCCAACCTGCGCGAGTCAACCCTGAGTACGTCCTCGGAAGCCTGCTGTTTTTGAACCTCCCGGATTTCTTTTTCCGGGGCGCCGTTTTTTTTGCCGCCATCAAATCCTTCGAACAGCGTCAGGGAATTGTTGCCTGTTACTTCGCGCATTTTGGCTATAATAGCGCCGGCCCCGGGGCTGTTCAAAAACGGCTTTCCCTGTTTCCATCTTTCCCTGTGTTCAAGTATGATTGCCTTGAGCAAATCCACTGCTTCCAAAAACAACCCTATGACGTCCGGCGTGACCGCGAAATCCCCCCGCCTGATGTATTCAAGTATGTTCTCGGCTTCCCTTGAAATGGCGTGCACATCGGATATTTTCAGGAATCCCGAAACGCCTTTCATTGAATGAAAAGCGCGGAAAATAATGTTTACCGGTTCCTTCAGGGATATGTCTTTTTCCAGCAGTAACAGCTGTTCCTCTGACGCATCGAGGCGCTCCACAGACTCCTCGAAAAAGTCCCTTAAAATATCGTCATCCTGGCGCAGGGCTTTTTCTTCCGCTTCCGCAGTTTGCTCCGGCGGCATTTCATTTTCATACTTCCCGTTTTTACCGTTTCCATTCGCGTCATTCTGCAGCTCATCCACCACGCTTATGATGGCGCCCAGCACATAGGGCACCAGGTTGTTGTCCTTTATGCGCCTGCTGAGTATCCTGTTTAATATCCTGGATGAGGAAATGACCAAATTGTAAATCCCGTCTTTTGTGGATTTTTTTGTTATCATGGAAAATTCATAAAGGGCATTGTATATTTTTTCAATTGCTTCAGTCTCCGCCTGCTCCGGTATTATTATGCCGAGCTCGACGGGAAAATCAGAATCAGCCTCAGGCCGGTTTTCATCCACCACCATCTGTATCGCGGAAATGGTTTTTCCGGCAACTGAAAATACCGCTTCCGCACCGCCTGCGGCTTCCCGCGCCGATAAGCCAAACAGGGCCGCTGCCTTAGCCGCGGCATCAGCGCAGGCATGAAAAGAGGCCGCAGCTGCCAGGCCGGATATTTCTTCGAGGCGGCCGGCAATGACAGAGATTGTTTCCCTGTCGCCCGAATCAGCCGCTATATAAAACTTCGCGAGTTGCTCAAGCTTTTTTGATAGTTCCTCATGCTGTGCCATTTTTCTCCTGTTTTAACCGCTGCGGCCGGTTGCCGCGAGCGCTTTTTCTTGAATATTTCCACTTCAATTGGCTTTATAAAGTATGATTATATTATAAGAAAATATAGATAAAACAAGAATTGGCCAATTCTTGTTTTATCTGACTTATTTCACATATGATAGTATTATAAAAACATTCGAAATAGGGTCAATTGTACCTGCCGCAGGGTTGAAACACGCTTACTTTTCAATAAACTACCCCGCAGCAAGCTGCCGGGGTATTAAAACCCTGCCTTACTAACAAGAGCCGCAACCTAAAGGTTGCGGCTCTTGTTCTAACGCAGCAAACTGCGGGGAATTTAACCAGCGCACTATTAAATACTGATTTGCCGCCACACAGCCGGAACAAACCTGCGGCAAATTTATTTTCTTTTCTTTTTTGATATTTTTTTAATTTCTTCTTCCACTTCTCCGGCGCCTTTTTCGTAGAATTTCTCTTCATCAGGAGCGAGTTGTTTTAACAGTCTTAGAAATTCGCCCGCATGGACGCGCTCTTCGTCCGCTATGTCCTTTAATACTTCCTGCGCCAGTTTGTTGTCCGTTGATTCGGCGAGCTGCACGTAAAGCTGGATTGCCTCATACTCGGAAGCAACCATAAACCTTATTGCACGAATCAGTTCCGGTTCCGTCAATTTGCGGTCTTTCGCGAGTCCTGAAAACGATGTGCCAAAATCCGGCATTTTTTACACCCCTCATAATTATTTTATAAAAATATTTTAAGCCATTCCCTGTACTTTCTTTGGGGCTTTCTCAACCACCCAAAGTTACGTCCTGTTCCTGATACCAGTTCAGGGCTTGGAAGAAGTGGTCCGGCTTAAAATCCGGCCAATAATCATCAAGCACATAAAAATCAGCGTACGCCGACTGAACAGGCAAAAACCCGCTCAACCTTCTTCTCCCTCCCCAGCGGATGATCAGATCAATCCTGGAGACCTCTGCTGACTTTATATGATTAAGAACATTCTTTTTGGCGGAATCGGCCGTTTTCAATGAATTTAAGTCCCATTCCCAGCCATAATTAACTAAAAAATTTACTCTGGTCCCTCCTTTTCCAAAAGTTGTTCGTTTGGTAAAAGGCAATAATTCTTTAGGGAATGACGGTGAATCGCTATTGCCTAAAACCAGCAGGGAAACATCTTCAGTTGAGAGTATTTTGACAGCCTGGACGCAGGCCTCCGTAAAAGCTCTTTTTTGTGCCGCTGGTCTTTTAGTGTTATCGGTGGTAAATCCGTAATAAGTTATCTCTTTAACGCCTGCCTGCCGGCATAATTTAAAAAGAGCCAAGCCAGGGTCAATTCCATGTTCATATCCCTTTTCTTTGGGCATTCCTCTTACCTCTGACCATCTCCTGTTACCATCCGGAATGACCCCGATATGCTCCGGCAATCTTGTGCCGACAGCCTCAATGGTGCTTGCCAACATGTTCATCTTAACCTCCCTTTACAGCGTTGTTCCGGATCTCTATTGCGTAGTTTTGCCGTTGAAGTGCTCGTTGTCGGCCTCCGCCTCGGCGCGGGTATGGTGGACAACGCCGTCCCTATGATTAGGTGGCGCATAGAGCGTATAGAGCTTCATTGGAACGCTGCCGGTGTTGATGATGTTGTGATTCGTTCCACCCGGAACGATTACCGCGAAGCCCGCGCTAATCACAGTCCGAACGCCATCGAGAACCGCCTCACCGGACCCCGCCTCCACGCGAAAGAACTGGTCGGACTTGTGAACTTCGGCTCCGATCTCTTCCTTGGGCTTTAACGCCATAACGACAAGTTGGCAGTTCTTTGCTGTGTAAAGAACCCGTCTAAAATCGTTATTCTTGAGAGTGATGCCCTCGATGTCTTGTACAAAGCCTTTCATAACGACACCTCTTTCATTAACTTGCCCCACAGAGTCGTTCGATTTGTCACTTGCTCCATCAGCACGACTGCAGCCAGTTAACACAATTTGTATAACGAATATGCATACACATGACATGTATGTTAAAACCATAAATCTGATAGTGTTGTGACCGTCTTTCTTTATTTTCATTTGCCTCATCTCCTTAATTAATATAATTATTATTTATATTATAAGGAAATATATATAATATAAAAATTGGCCAATTCTTGTTTTTCCCGACTTTTTTCCATCCATGATAGTATTATAGAAACATTCGAAATGGGGTCAATTGTACCCGGGATAAGCGTAAATTTCACTTTTCAGTGTAGGAAGATTTTTGGGGTCTGCTATGAAGGCCTAAACATCATGATAGGCGGTAATCTGAATATTAACCACGTGTGCGCCCATCGGGATGAAATTCTACGTCTCGTGTCGTCAATAAATCACGGTACAGTTACAGTTTCACTAATGCCGCGCATAAGATTGTTCCGATTATCATCAACTACCAATGCTTTTTGCTTCATCCATCACAACCTTCACGGATACAACCGGCAAGGTAAACTTAACCGTTGTGCCTTTATTTAAACCCGCGGATTCCACGAAAAGTTTTCCCCCGTGCAGTTCAACCAACTTTTTAGACAGCGGCAAACCAAGTCCCGTCCCTTCGGTTACCCGGGAAAACGGTGTATCGACGCGGAAAAAACCTTCAAATATTTTATCCATATTTTCAACCGCGATACCCACTCCCGTATCCCATACCGTTACTTCTATATCCGAGCCGGTTTTCTTCGCCATCATACCGATCTTACCGCCCTCGGGTGTGAATTTAACCGCGTTTGAAAGCAAATTGTAAACTATCTCTTTTACCTTGAGTTCATCAGCCTCAATATCCGGCAGATCCGCGTTTATTTCAAGCCGCATATGAAGTTTCTTTTTTTCTACGGTATCAGCCAGCAGACATGAAATCTCAGTTAACAAATTTTTCATGGGTACGCTGGATAATGCCAGATTCATCTTTCCGGATTCCACTTTTGACAGATCGAGTATCTGATTTATCAATGATAGCAGGTGCTGTCCGCTTGTTAAAATATTATTAATGTAAGTTTTCTGCTTATCATTCAGCGGCCCGAAAGTTCCGTCGTATAACACTTCGGAGAAACCGTTAATGGAGTTAAGAGGCGTCCTGAGTTCATGGGACATATTGCCCAGAAAATCAGATTTTGCCCGGGCCGCGCGTTT
>PMTB01000049.1 GCA_003167475.1 candidate division FCPU426 bacterium
GTTTCAGTTCCGCGTCCGAATTTGGTATACTCTTACTGATAAGTCTGTTGCCTTCGTGGTCTGAAACGTAAAACCATGATTGTTCTTTGTGCAGATCAACACCGACATAATGCATGTGGGATTCCTCCTTCTGTTTTTAGTTACTCGACATAACTATTTTAACAGAAGTTTTGGAACCCACGTGCATTTATTGAACACTTAACATATTATCAGACCCTGGATTTGCGATATGGGCAAAGATTTGGTATAAGAAGGTACGGGTGAAAAAACAGGGGGGTGTAATGGTGATTTTACGTTTAATAGAATGGTCTGGGAAAATGTTAAATCGTCTGTGTTGCGGAATTGTTTTTGTAATCGCTGGATTATTATTTGCGGCGGCCGGGTTTGGTTTCTCGTTGAGTGACCTTCCCGGTGGATCCTCATTTAGCCCGGGGCATCTTGCAAAAGCTGCGGCTGACGGACTGCTTCAAACAGCCTGCAAATGAAAAGCCTGAATGACGCCCGCTATAAAATTGAATTTGACACCGGGCAGATAGCGGAAGAAATTAAAATACCAAATGGAAATGGGATAAATCGGACTGGCTGGAACCCATGACAAAGGACTATCCCGAATTCGGCGATGGCGGAGCAACCCAGGCGGTGACCAACGCGTCATTTAAAATAGGCAGAATAATTGATTTAAAAACAGGAGATATAATTTATGGAAATTGAAAAAATAAAGAATATTTACATAAGCGCATTTGAGCGTTTTTATCAGGACATAGGGCCTGACTGGCCAAAATCCAAAGTGGAAAATATTCTTTTAATATTCAAGAGATGGGGATGGGATTTGACACTGAATTCACCGGATATAAATAAAGCTTTTAAAGAACTTGAAACAGAAGGATGGCTTAAATTAATCGGCAAGGATGATATATATATAACTTTACAGAAAATCAGATTTGAATGAAATATCGGGCTTGTGCCTTTTTCGCCTTTGGGGCGCGGGTTTTTGACCGGGGAAGTGAAGCGGGCTGAGGAGTATCCTGTGGGGGACTTCCGGCGCGGGGACCCTCGGTATCAGGGGGCGAATTTCGACAATAACATGAAAGCCGCGGCAATCGTGCGCGATATAGCGACATCAATAAACGCAAAACCAGGACAGGTGGCGCTCGCTTGGCTGCTCGTTAAGGGCGATAATATTGTGCCTATCCCCGGCACAAAGCGGGTTAAGTACCTGGAAGAAAACCTGGCAGCGGCTGACATTAAACTGATCGCGGCGCAGATGAAGCAGTTGGATGAGGCGCTGGCGCCTTCGAAGATATCGGGACCGCGTTACAATCCTACGACTATGAAGACTATAGACCGCTGAACTGATAAGAAAATTCGGGTAAAGCCTACTGAGAGAGGGGGCAAGCCCCCTCTCTACAGATTCATGATGTACATCGTGCTCAAAGCCGGATTCCGTCTCTCTATGTTAATGCATAATACCTGGCAGTTACCATCGGAAACAACGGGAAAATAAATATTGACCGAACGCATACCTCAGACGTATAATCACCTTGTTAAAGGCGGGCGCAATATGTCAAAACCATGGGGGGAAAGATGAAAAATCGGAAAATCAATTTAATGGCACTGATGTTGGCGGCGGTTATATTACTTTATTCGGCCTGCGTAAAGCAGAATCCGGCTTCGGCTCCTGTTGCTGTTCCTACAACCGCGCAGAGTACACCCTTGGCCAGCCTTACGCGGACATTTACTATTACGGCGACGGCGACAAACCAGCCGCAGAATTCGCCGACAAACACCCGGACAGCCCTTGAAACCGCGACATTTACCCTCACTTCAACTGAAATTGAAACTTTTACCGCGTCATCCACGTCAACCATAACTCCCTCAGATACCGTGGAGTCGCCGACTGTTACGTCCACTGATACGCCTATTGCCACTGCCACCTTTACATGCACAGATACCCCGGTCCCGTCATGGGGGTCGATATGGCAGTTGGGTACGGCATATCTTCCTTATTTAAAAACTTACAACGGGGCTTTGTATTGCGCTTTCAGGCTGTCGAGTTTATCATATAAAGCCACAGTGATGAAATATGACGGACTGAACTTGTCGTATGTCGGTTCGCTGGGTTTTTCGGCCGGCGCGTGCGATCTTATATCGCTTCAGGCGGATAATGTTAACGGCACGCTGTACGCGGTTTATCAGGACACGTTTAATTCGGGCAGGGCTACTGTCATGAAATTTAACGGGAGCGACTGGGAAACCGTGGGCGCGGCGGGATTCTCCGTGGGCCAGGCAAATGAAATATCCATGGCCGTGGATAATGGGACGCTGTATGTTTCATATGGGGACGCCGGCCAGTCAAATAAATTAAATGTTATGACATATGACGGCGCCAATTGGGTGAATGTAGGCGCGGCAAATCTTTCCGCGGGCATGGCAATGAGCACTTCCACGCAAATATACGGCGGTACGCCGTATGTGGCGTATTCGGACTGGGGCAACGGGCAAAAAGCGGTTCTCCTGAAATTTGACGGGCTTAACTGGGTAAGCGTTGGCACGCAGGGCTTTTCAACAGGCGCGGCAACGTATACAAAACTTATTTTTGACAATGGCGCGCCGTATGTGTCATTTTCTGACGGAGTGAACGGCTACAGGGCGACCCTGATGAGCTTTGACGGTTCAAACTGGAACGTGGTAGGGACAGCCGGTTTTTCCGCGGGGCAGGTGGATTTTCCTTTTATCGTCATGGAAAACCATGTCCCGTATATGTCATATGTGGATTATGGCTCGTCGAATAAAATGACGGTCATGAAATACGACGGCATGTCATGGGTAAATGTCGGCAATCCGGGTTTTTCCCAGTTTGCGGCATATACATCATCACTGCAATTCCTAAACGGCGTCCCGTTCGTTGCGTTCCGCTCTGCGGTTAATTCGCAAATAATGAGGTATCAGTAAATAGAAAGCATAATGACGGAACTGTTTGTACTCGAGATCGGGTTTGTGCCTTTTCCGCCATTGGGCGCAATTAAACATAAAGCACGGCCATATGGCGTCCGCATGACGCCCGCTCAAGGGCAATGATATCATACAATGGAGAACAACGTGAAAACAACAATCTATTACTACACAGGCACGGGTAATTCCAAGAGGCCGTAAAGCAGGCCGCGGCATATATAAAGGCGGGCAATTCCGGAAGGATAGACAGGGGGCCGCTGTGGCAGAGGATAGTTTATACCCTGATATATAAAAGCGCCTTTAAATGGAACCACCGCTGCGAGCAGTGCCTGGCATGTATACAGTGGTGCCCGGCGGCGGCCATACAGTTCGGGAAAAAGACGCCGGAATATCCAAGGTATCACCAGGCGACCATAAAAGTGGCTGATTTGATAAATGCGGTGAAAGATTAGAACGGGATAAACTTTTTCTTATTTAAAGCCGGGTCGGGCTTTTGGTCCGGTTTAATGCAGGTAAACCAAAATCAATCCCGCGCGTCAAATGCAGATACTTGCTATAATTATGCCTTTTGGGTAAAATGGATATACAATATGCAGCGGGAGGGTTTATGAAAAAAATCCTGTTTTTCACATGGTTATTTTCGTTTTTGATTTTGACTGCCTTATTTACAGGCTGTTCCAACAGCGTAAAGGGAATGATAGTTTACGCGGGCATAGCCGGCGACGGGAGAGGTTCTTTTATATACGCAGTAAGCCCGGACGGCAGCGCTAAAAAACAGCTGACCAAAGGCGCGCGCGCGGACTGCTACCCGGCGGTGTCTCCTGACGGAAAGACCATTGTTTTCTCGGCGCTTGGAGACGACTACAAATACAGGATCTACGCGATGGACGGCTCGGGCAAAAATTTAAGGAAAGTCGCAGAGACAAAGAACGACGCCATACTTCCCTCATGGTCCACGGACGGCTCCCGCATAGCTTTCCTGGACAGGACCAGCGATCATACGACATGCTTATACATTGTAAATCCCGACGGCACAAAGCTGGTTAAGATAGTGGACGGCGCAGGGCATAATGATGATTACCAGTACCCGCCGGAATGGAGCAGGGACGGAAAGATGATAATATACAGCAGGAAAAACATGGATAAGGGCCTTGACGTCCTGCCGGAATGCATATACATGGTAAATACGGACGGCAGCGGGGAAGTTCCGTTCGGCGATCAAAAACAGACGCGCTATGACGGCAACTGGTCGCCTGACAATAAAAAAGTGGTTTATTATTCCCAGAAGACTGAATTCAACTATAACAGGCAGGATAACAGTGGTATTTTTGTGATGAATTCCGACGGTTCGGCTGAAACATACCTTGCCGCGGGTTACAGACCCGTGTGGTCGCCTGACGGCTCGCTGATTGCATATACCAGCATGTCAGAAGGTTATGACCGCGTATTCCTGATGTATCCTGACGGCACAGGGCCGGGCAAGTCGGAAGTATTTACAAATATGGAGGGTGAAGAATCAGGAGGGGACCCAATACCCCTGCCGGTCTCAATTGATAACTCACCCGGAGTAAAGGATCCGGTATGGTCCCCGGACGGGAAAAGAATAGCGTTTGTGACCGACACAGGCGACCAGGCAAAGAACCAGCTGATAGTGGCGGATATTTCAGGCAACACGCCAGTGGTATTATCCAATAATGTGCTGGGCAGGAGCAGGCCGGACTGGAAGTAGTTCCAAAGCCTGTTGTGAGAGTGGGCATCCGCTTTCGCTGAAGCTTTCCGTCTCCGCAAATACGCTCTGGCGGACGAGCCAGCGGAC
>PMTB01000222.1 GCA_003167475.1 candidate division FCPU426 bacterium
CGAAAGGATAGAGGTTGTCAAAGGCCCCGGGTCCACGCTGTGGGGGTCTGACGCCACATTCGGGATCATCAACATAATAACAAAAAACGGCAAGGACATTGCCGGGACAAAGGCGTCCGTCGATTACTCCACCGGGAACGAACAATTTGTGGGCAATCTGATGATGGGCAACACCTTAAGCAACGGAGATTACATGGCATCCTTTTCATATACCCAGAGCAACGGTTCGGCGTACGGGGTGGGAGCGGATAAAGGGAATAATATATACCAGTGGGGGCAGCACGGGGATGTGCTTGCGTCGGGGATCGTAAGCCCCCCGGCAACAGGGGACGATCTTGCCAGGATGCTGGACCTTTCGCCAAGTTTTGAATTTTATACAAAGCTAAATATCGATGATTTCAGCGTAAAGGCCAGGGCGTCCTATATGGCGCAGAGGTATCTGTGGAACACATTATACGGATATAAATACACCGACGCCGACATGAAATCATTCTATATCGAAGCGGAGCGGGTGAAAAAGATTGCCGACAATATTTCATGGTCCACCAAGGTAAACGCGCACGGGATGTTGTATGAAAGGGGGATCCCTATGGCATACGCCGCCGGGATTACAGGCGTGGCTGCGGATATAGAGACCATGACCGAGATGGGTTTTTTCCTCGAATCATCCTTGGATATGACGCTTGCTGAAGCGCACCATATTATGGCCGGTATAAAATATACAAGGATCAACATAGGGCCGGATTTAAGGACGGAATATCTGCCCAACGGGGCCGATACTGAAAATCTCGGCTACCTGTATACCATAACGCTTAAGCCCGCGATAGACGACACGGACGGGGTGTACCTGGAGGATAATTATCTTGCAACTGACAAATTGAAACTTGTCGGCGGATTGAGCTATGAGTATAATGATCTGAGGGAAGTAGGCGGGGATTGGATGCCGAGGGCATCGGTCATTTACAATTTTACCGGCGACATGTCGCTGAAATACGCTTTTAATACGGGTTATGGCAGGCCGCCGGCAATGAAAAAGTTCGGGGAATATTTTGGGCACGCTAAGGAATCCGAAAAAATACAGGAGCACGATGTCGAGTTCCTGGTCAATGATAAATGGTTACGCTTTTCTGCGACGGGCTTTAACTACAATATAGACGATTATTTCACCTGGTATGATGACGGCTATGTGGACCCTGTGACGCTTGTCCACACGCATGCTGGGGACTACAACAAAGGTGAGGCTGTAAGCACGGGAGTTGAACTTGACGCGCGCGGTTATATCGGCGGCGTTATTTCAATATACGGCAACTGGACCTACGCGCATACAAGCATTAATCACGCGCTTGCCGTAGGCGAGCCAAAACAGGTTTACAATGCGGGCGCCGACTGGTACATTATAAATGATATTTCGGCCAACCTCAACGTTAACGGGTTTGTCGATATGTACCACGGCCAGGATGCAGGCGGAAAAGACATGTACTGGAGCGGGCTTACCGAACAGATACTGGACCTGAGCGTTGTCGCAAAAAATTTGTTTGATCATTATACCGCCACCATATACGCGAACAACCTTCTTAACAACAAGGTGCATGTCGGCATGACGGGTTATCCCGGGTATACGTATGAGCCCGGATTATCGGTGGGATTTAAAATATCAGCCGCGTATTAGATTTTTAATATCCTTGTATTGTGGTTGTGTTAGTAGTATAATGTGTTTTGTTGTACAGAGGAGCTTTAAATGACCGAAATTACCAAGCAAAAACAGATTGAATTTTGTGAAAGTTTGAATTATCCTTCAAAGAACTTAAGGCCGTTCGCCAAGTGGCCCATATCAGTTCCAAAAGACCCCCTTATAACCGATTTTACGCCTTTTAAGGGAAAGACCATATCCCCAAAAAATTTCTATTACGCGCTTTTTTTCACGGCTTTTGACGTGCGCGATTACGGGCCCATAATAAAAAAATACATGAAGATATTCGCGCCGCTGTCCATTAAAAAAGTTTACCTGGAAACATACCGCGACGGATATACCGTTGAACAGCCGCTCCTAGAGTCGGTTAAGGCCGAACTTATTGAGGAAGGTTATGAAGTCTCGGGCGCCGTCACCCCCACGCATTTTTCCGACAAGGTAAAGAACTCATTTCCGACCGCCTCGGGTTGTTTTACCGACAAGGAAGCCAATAAAAAGATGAAGAAGGTCTTTGAAATGACCGCCGGGATCTTTGACGAGATCATCATAGACGACTGGTTCTTCACTGCCTGCGAATGTTCCGACTGCAAAAAAGCCAAGGGAAAAAAGACATGGCAGGAATACAGGTCAAAGCTCATGTCCGACGTCTCAAAGAAGTTCATCATGGAACCGGCGAAAAAAGTCAACCCAAACGTGAACATAATACTGAAGCTCCCGCAGTGGTATGAGCGTTTTTATGACCGCGGGTACGACCTCACAAAGCTCATACCTATATTTGACGAGATAGGCGTAGGCACCGAGACCCGGGATTTCAAGCAGGCGCGTTTTATGCCCGCGTACGGATCCATGTTTTTCAAGTACATGAAGCAAATCGCCCCGGGCAAGGTAAAAAAAGCGTGGTTCGACATTTATCAGTGCGGTAAGGAAATTTACACGGAACAGGCGTTCCAGTCGGTCCTTGGCGGCGCGCAGGAGATCATATTATTCTGCGCCGGCATCATGCCCCAGCCTTTGATGAGGCCGCTTGTGGAAGAACTTATAGAAAAGACGGACAAGATGGGGAGGCTCTCCTCATTTGGAAAGATATTCACCATACCTATGATAAGGGAAGCCAACACATACGGCGACGAGCTGCTCGCGCAGTACTTCCTCATGGCCGGCATACCGGCCTATCTGACGGACAAAAGGAACATAAAGGAAAAGATAGTAATACTCACGGCCCAATCGGCCCGAAAAGAGGATTTTCCCGCGCTTTTCGCCTTCCTCATTAAGAACAGGAAGAATATAGTCCTTACCGTGGAGGCCGCGAAGTACCTGAAAAAATATTTTGAGGTTGAAGAGCTTGAGGACCATGTCCAGGTCGAGACCATAGCTTTCAGGGGCACGGAAGAGATGCTCGACGATACCATTTTTATTAACAGGGAAATACAGAACGGCAAGAGGATAGCCCTTGTCAATAACGCGTATTCTCTTATTACGGGATACAAGATAAAAGGAAGCACTGTTTGGGTATTGAACCTGCCGTACACGACCGACGAACTCGAAGGCCACACAGGGGTAAAATTTTCCGCCAATTTCCGCTACATACTGCACAGCCCGCTCATGATGAAAGCGCTCCGCGCGCCGTTCGAACCGTACGCAAATTTGACGCTCTATGAGGCGATAAAGACGTTTTATAAGTATAAGATCTGAAAGATCAAGTTTTTAAGCCAAAAGCCATAAGCCAAAAGTTAAGGTTTAAAGTGTTAAAGGTATAAAGGAAGTCCCGCAATAACGCCAGTACTTGCCAACTTAAAACACCTTAAACCCTTTACTTTTGGCTTATGGCTTTTGGCTTGATAACTTGATGCTGTTCTAAGTCAATCCGCAACACTTTTTTTGTTTCCGCGTTATAGTAGAGCAATGAAATATAAAAACGAGGTGGACCATGAACCGCATCTTTTCAACCCTTATTCTCCTGCTTTTCTCAACCATGCTATTTTCCGTTGATGTTAAGATCGACACCTCCAAGGACCGTACGCCCATTTCCCCTTATATATACGGGGTAAACCAGGACATTGCCCGCGATACCAATTATACGGCGCGGCGTTTGGGCGGCAACAGGATGACCGGGTATAACTGGGAAAACAACGCCTCAAATGCGGGCAATGACTGGAATATGTCGTCCGATAATTACATGGTGGATTCCATGAACGTTTCGGGCGACCCGAACGCACCGGGGGCTGTTCTGACCTCATTCCAGGACAAGTCGATCACAATGAACGCTTACTCCATAGTAACACTGCCGCTCGCCGGGTATGTGGCCAAAGACAAAGGCGGGCCCGTCGCTTCAAACGAAAAGGCGCCTTCAAACAGGTGGGCCAAAGTGGTGTTCAATAAGGGCAAAGAACTTTCGCTGGACCCGGATAAGAACGATGATTTTGTTTACGTGGACGAAGAAGTCAATTTTCTTGTGCATAAATACGGCAAGGCAAACACGCCAACCGGGGTCAAAGGATACGACCTTGATAATGAACCGGACATATGGGCATCTACTCATCCCAGGATACACCCGAACAAAGCGGGAGCGGACGAGTATATAAAGCTTTCCATAGAAGCGGCGACCGCGGTAAAGAAACTTGACCCTTACGCGGAAATATACGGGCCGGTATCATACGGTTTCAACGGGTTCAGGACCTTTCAGGACGCCCCTGATTACGTAAAGCAGTATTTTATTTATGGATGGTACCTGGCGTATTACCTGGCAAAGATGAACGAGGCCTCCAAGGAAAAAGGAATGCGGCTACTGGACGCCCTTGACGTGCACTGGTATCCCGAAGCTTCCGAAAACGGGAAAAGGATAGTTTTTTCGCAGGGCGCGCCCGATGAGACCGCACAAGCGCGCGTTCAGGCGCCAAGGTCGCTTTGGGACCCGGAGTATACGGAAACAAGCTGGATATGCTCCTCCGGGAACTGTCCCATAATGCTCATACCAAAGATGAAAGAAATGATTAAAAAATACAATCCCGGGACAAAGATGGCTTTTACAGAATATGAGTACGGAGCAGGGTCGCACCCGTCCGGCGGAATAGCCGAGGCCGATGTGCTGGGAATATTCGGCAAGTACGGGGTTTATATGGCGAATTACTGGATGGTGGAATTCGGCTCATACACGCGCGCGGCATTCAAACTCTACAGGAACTATGACAATAACAACTCGACGTACGGGGACACGAACGTAAAAGCCGACACGTCTGATGTCGGAAAACTTACGACATACGCCTCCATAGAAGGCAACAGCGACGCAAAACTGCATATAATCCTGATAAACAAGGACCTGGCCAATACGACCACGGCCAGGGTGACGGTCAAATCAGCGCAGATGTATACGGCCGGAAAAGATTATGGCTTTGACAAATCGACCGCCGGAGATATGACGCTGAGGCAGGAATTAAGCGGGATAAAGAACAATACTTTCACCGTCGAACTGCCGCCGCTTTCCGCGTACCATGTGGTGCTGACATCCGGCGGGGTTAAAAAGAAATAGTCTCAACGGCTGCATTACCCTGATTTTTGTGATTGCCCTTCGCGCCTTTAACATGATAAAATAGGGAATGGTAAAATATTTTAACAATAAAGTTTCACGGGTTGGGAAAACAGCAATAATAGCAATGATTTATTTCATATTAAATTCCAATATCTATTCCACGGCCATAAAGGGCTGGATTGAGTTCAAAGGCGGCATGCAGTTCATAGATACGACCATAACCCAGCTGACCGACACTATATATGTAGATCCCCACATAGTCGTAAATCACGACATATATCCCCTGGAAATTGATTATACGGTTTTATCCGACAACGGCGTCGCGGCTGTTGCGGGCGCGGGTTATTCCACAGTAAAAGGCGAGGATGACAAGTATTTTTTTGGAGGCACACTGGATTCGGTATATAAAGTTGATTTCAGCAGGCTGCTGTTCACCCTGGGAGGAAGAAAATATTTCGGCATACCCGGCAAGGCGAATAATACGTGTTTTTACTTCGGGGCCGACCTGGGTTTATCAATGACTACGGACGCGTATATAAATGTGAAACAATACTCTTTGGCAGGGGACCTCATAGGCAGCGGGTACTATAAATATGAAACGCTTGACGTAATGATCAGGGCCTCTATTGGCGCGGAGTACTGGATCAGTAAATACATTGGGATGGCCGTTTGCGGCGGGTATATACTGAGCCAACCGCATATAAGCGGGACGCCCTATGCGCTCTCAGACAGGGATTTTTCCGGAATTTATATAGAGGCGTCGTTTTTGTACGATTTTATGGCGCATTTTGATAAGAAAAAGTAGGATCTAATATAATACCCTCCAAACCTTCGGTTGATCAATTCTCGATTTTCGATTCTCGGACATGCACATTGTTTGTAAAAAAGTTTGGTTAGATCCTTTTGCCTTGTTTTTATCCTTTAAAATAAGGATAAAACTTAGAACAAGGCAAAGAATCTAACCAAACGTATCCTACATACACTGCACTTGTCCGAGAATCGAAAATCGAGAATTGATCAACCGAAGGTTTGGAGAGTTAATATTAAATGTTGTGT
>PMTB01000176.1 GCA_003167475.1 candidate division FCPU426 bacterium
ATAATACCACCCTCTACGTTCCACCGGGGTGCGTAAGCGGGCTTATTAGCGTGTGCGGACAATCAAAGGTTTGAGTTTTTCAATTCCTTATCTAGGCGCGGGCCGATGAACCGTAGGCTAAGCGACTACAAATTCCGATTAAATCCCTACTACCAACCCATGGCCGGCCTTACGGCCGCGGCCAGTTCCATCCCCAGCCTTTTTGCCGCGGCTTCGTTCGGGTGCCAGTCGCATCCCAGTTCCTCGTCCTTAAGCCTGCCTAATTCAACCCTGTGGAGCTTTTTATCTTTGAATGAACTCAAAACCTCAGCCAGGTATTTTTCAAAAGGCGGCGATTGGGCCGGGCCGTTGCAGACAAAAATATGTGTCTCAGGGTATTTCTCCCTGACGGTATTTATCAATTTTTCAAAGGCCTTCACAAACACATCTTCGTCCGGGTATGGCGGCGCGGAATAATCGTTGGTGCCGAGGTTGATGACCACGGCGTCCGGCGTCCATGACTTAAAGTCCCATTTTAATTTCGCGTCATTCTGGAGCGTCCTGTCAAAAAATACGGGCATTGGTTCGGCGGACTGACTTGTCTTCTCTCCCCAGTCCTTTACCAGTCCCCTGCCTGATATGGCAATAATATGGTATTCGGCCTTGAGTTCCCTCGAGGCTATTGCGCTGAAAGCTTTCCAGTTATTCTTGAATTCCCTCTCGGATGGGCACTTAATACCCGGACCTTCCACGCCGAAGCCTACCGTTATGGAGTCGCCTATAAATTCCATCCTGTGTCCGGGCCTTGCCGGAGGCGGCAGGAGTTTCGCGCCATTGTCCAGAAGCAGCCCCTCAAACACAGCCATCCCCTGGTACCCTTCGGTACGCCTGGACAGCACCAGTTCATGGGTGCCCGCGCTTAATTTATCCACAAGCGTATACTCTTTTATCCCGGGCCTTGTGACCAGCACCCCTTCGGGTTTGCCATCTATAAATATATTGTAATCATTATTGCCGTCAATTATCCTAGCGCCGATAGCGGACCCTTCAAAATTGGCCGATATGAGTATGCCGGGCCAATCAAAACGCACAGCCTTCGGGTTTGTAAAATCCACCCTGCCTGTATAAAGTATATTGGCGTCATCAGCGGGAACCAGTTCCATACCGCCTGTCCTGATTAATTGCGTGCAGCCGGCCAGTATTATGGCGAGGCTTATCATTCCGAGCGAGATTAAAAGTATCCGGTTCATGGCAGTCTCCTTAAAGTATGATTATTTCCTGATAACCGCGGCTTTTGCCCCGCGGCAGTACGTGGATATGTATTTCCATTCCTTTTCGCTTTTTAAGACCCTGTCCCAGTACGGAAAGGTCATGCATTGCTTGGGCCTTGCCGGGTATATCATGCACCTTCCTTCAACCAGGAAACAGCACCCCTCGGCGTCGAGTTTCAGCACCCTGCCGAGGAACAGAAACCAGTCCGTAAACTTCTTTTTGAATTCATCTTTGCCTATCCCGAGATAGTCCATGATGAACGCTGAATCTTCCTTATTAAGGAAGACATAGCCATCGACCCTGCAGCAGTCGCCGCATTTTTGGCATGTAAATTCAATATTTTCTTTTTTTAGTTTCATGCGGCCATTATAACAGAAAAACACAGGCGCTGGAAATGGAGTTTTGCGCATATATGCCTTATTTTGCCATATTGACACAGATGTGTTTTTTTGATTTAATGGTCATTGAAAGAGGGGTGTTTATGCCAATACAGTGGATGGAACATAAAGGCGTCAGTATTTTATATTCTGATTTCAGCAACATAAGGAACACGGCTGAAGCGGTCAAACTGATCGAAACAGTGGACGAACTTTACGCAACCAAAGGTAAAGGCGTGAGACACCTGATGAACGTGGAAAACACCGCGTTGTCGCCTGAATTCATGGAATTGGCGAAACAACTGGGCAAAAAATACCAACCTTTGGTTTATAAGGACGCTTTTGTAGGCATTAGCCCGCTGAAGTCGGTTATGTTAAAGGGCTTTCTTTTGTTTACCGGAAGCGGCGGTAAAACAAAAGTATTCTCAAATATCGGGGACGCCATGAATTGGCTGGCTGAATAAACGGTTATTTTCTCCCCATTATCCTGTTTATAATGGAATCCCATACCTTTGAGATTTGGTCCATGTCAAAGGACCTCATGTTGCCCCTGTTATTCAGATCATTCATCCTTTCACGAATCTCTTCATGAGTATCCCTGCGCTCATGGACATACTTTGATTTTTTCTCGTCCGGGTCGGTATATTTAACGAATGGCATTGTCTCATCTCCTTAACCTGTATTTTCTTCCTTAATATAGATATAGCATGGAATTCCGGAAATACCAAATTTGAGTCAGTTGTTTTGCGGGGCATCAATGATAAACCCTGAATAATACAGGGACTTTTACTGAGGGATTGTTTCCGGCTTTTTTAAAGCCTGGATTATCACCAATACTATCAGCCCGAAGAGTATTGTCATATCAGCAAGGTTGAATATACCGGTCCTGATTGGGCCTATCCCGACGTTCAGGAAATCCGTCACATACCCGTTATGCATTACCCTGTCGTATATATTGCTTATGCCCCCGCCAAGCACGGAACATAAAAGAAAGAGTTCCAGCTTTGTCAGATATTTGCCGGTAAGTATAAATATCATGGCAAGAGCTATGGCAAAAACAGGCACTATTATCATAACGAGGGTCTTGTACGGCTGTTTAATGCGGGCGCCCAAGCTCAAAAAACCACCGCTATTTTCAGCGTAAACTATGATTAGCAGGTCCTTGCCAATGCTAATATTGGGTTTGCCTTTAAAATGCTTCCTTGCGTACTCTTTGCTTGCCTGGTCGCACCCGACGTTCGCCGCTATGACAACCAGCGCCATCAGGATCAATATGATTTTTTTCATTGGAGCATTATAACATTTGAAAAATGCAAAGCAAGGGTTAAGTAAGCATAAAAACCCGGTGTTTGTGCACCGGGCCTATATGAGCCGCCAATAATAACGGCATTTTGCGTCTGTTTGGCGGTACATAATTACTTTGCCGCTTCTTTTGTTTTTTCCGCCTGTATCTTTTCAACTTTTACCGCTTTTGATTCTTCAGCCACTGCCTTATCGAGCGCTTTGGCTGTTGTGGTTACGGCTGCCGTGGCTTCTTTGACCGCTTTCTTGGCATGCCTTACTTTCGCAGAGTGCTTTTTTGCCGGAGCAGCAGTCGTTGTAACCGCAGCCGGCGCGTCGCTTGCAGTTACGACCTTTTCAGTGGTGATAGTGGTTGTGGTTTTATCCGCCGCTATTGCCGCTGACGCAATAAACGCCAAAGCTAATGCCGAAATTAATATTTTTTTCATTGTTCATTCCCTCCTTTCATCTGGTTTACTTTACTTTAAGTAACCCAATGTTACATGAAAGTCAGATTTTATGGCACTTCCCTGTTCCGCATTTAATCGACTTTTATCGGCGGTTAAAAGTACCTGTTTTTCAGCAGGGGGTGCCCGCTGAAAAAATAGAACAATGCGTCGGTGATTGTAAGCAGACCCATGCCCACGAACATGGCGGACGTGAGCTTTAGGTTCAGGCTGCGCGCTCTCTCGTGCAGAGTGTCGTGTAGGTTGTCGTTGGTTTCAGAGGCTTTCAGGTATATGAAAAAGATTGCCACCATAGGAAGTGCGTAAATGATATTATAAAGCACAAGGCACGAGATAACCTCGGGCATGCCCATTTTCAGGACAGCGAACTTGCCCAGCGCCGCGATATAAGGCAGTGACATCGGGAAGCCGGACACGGATATGAAAGCCCCTACCCCGAAAGCCATAAGGGGGTTCATGTTTTTGAGCTTCTGTATAATAACGTTTTCCGCGGGCGGTTTTGTTGAATTCCTCTTTGTCAGATATGTGGCCACGCCTATTACCGCGAAAATCACCCCCACGAACATCTGCGTCCTGTAATACATGGCGTCTGTCATACCTGCGGGGTTTGTGAAGAACCTGGCTACAAAAGCGTTAAGTTTATCAATAACCGTAAACCCGATGATACCGCAGGCAAAATACGAGATTGAAAGCCCCGCAAGGTATGCCAAAGAATTCCTGCGCGGGTTGACGGTCGTAAGTATAAGTATAAAAACAACTATCTGCTGAGTGGTTGAGAAAGTGTCGAACAAAGAGACCGTTATGATAAAAAACAGCTGGCTGAGCATGGCAGCATCCTTTTAATAGGTTATGACTTTCCCTGTGTCGTAGGGGAAGCCCTTGGCTTTCTTAAAAGTATCTTCAATAATGAACTGTGGCAGCATTATGCCCTTTTTCGCGGCAATGTCAAATATTTCCTTCATTATGCCCCTGACATACCCGCTGAACTCGCCGGTTACATTTTATCACCGCAGCGGCCAAAGACAACAATTAAAATCAAACCACAGCAATTTTAATGAACTTCCGGCCTGTCCAGGCCGTCTAATTGTTGTAATACAGACTAAAAGAAAAGGAGGTAACGTAAATGAAAAAATTCCTTGCAATCGCCCTTATCGCCCTCTTTTCAGCGACAGTCGCATTTGCGGCGAACACAGTAGGCACGACCGGCACGCCTGTCCCTACAAAAGCCTGCAAAATGCACAAGCACCACGGGAAGAAATGCAAAACAGCAAAACCCGCGGCAGTACCGACAGCGACAAAATAAACAGTTTTAAAATAAAAAACCCCGGAATAAAACCCGGGGCTTTTTATTTTATGAAAATCCGCTTCCTTACGCGCTGTAGCTTCCGTCGGCGTTTTTGCCGGTTGACAGATTTGTCTGGACGGATGCCGTAGCCGATGTTGTGGTTGTGGCTGTCGCGTTAAGCAGTAAAGCCGTCAGGTCGGTTGCCTGCGCCTTTTTATGCCCGTGCCCGTGATGGCCCTGTGGTATGGCTGACAATACCTGCTGCGCTGTTTTTAAGTCGCCTGTCTGAAGGGCCGTGCCTATAGCCGCCAGCGGAGAGTTCGCCGGCGGTTGTATTCCGGTATCAGCCAGAATTGACGCGTAGGCCGTCTTGGCGGCATTAAGGTCTCCCGACTTTATGGCGCTGGTTAATGCCTTAAAATCGTTTTTAATCCTGCTGAGATTGTCGGTCTGGAGCGGGTCCGGGCTGTTGTTCGATGAAATCGGGGAGATTGGTGAGATTGCCATGCTTGTTCCTCCTGTTTTTGGATAGTCCGCAGTGTTAAGACACGATTTAATCCATCCGCCTCCTTTGGCATAGAACTGTTAAATTCGCGTCTTCATGGCAATTAGACGTTTCATATAGGCGCCGGGTTCCCTCAAAGTTGCGGAAGTTTAAGGCAGGATTTTATTTTCATAAAGTTGATGAACAGTGAAATCCTTTGACGGAAGTTCGGCTTTTATTTCCCTGAATGGCATGGAAATCGTTTTTTCTGGTATAAGTGTACCCGCTTGACAGGGAATTATTGTCACCAAATCAACGTCCACGCATACCCGTTTCCATAATATCCGGTCCCGAGTTCGCCGTCATGATTATATCCGGTTGCCCACAATGTGCCGTTGTTCTTTGCGGACAAGCTATGATAATCTCCAGCGGCCATAACACTCACCCCTGACATCACCTGGACAAATATATTCGTTTGTATATAACTCATCGGTTCCCCGAGTTGCCCCTGGGAATTAAGTCCCGACGCCCACAAGGTCCCGTCACTTTTTAATATCAGGCTATGCTCATTCCCGCAGGACATAGCGCTTACGCCGGTCATTCCCGGCACCTGTGTAAAAGTATTTCTGTCTATGTTATCNNCGATCATAATTACATCAGTCATTGCCATCTCAAAAATATTAATATTATTGTTATTCCAGTGCCCGAGCTGTCCCTCCTGATTATACCCTGTCGCCCACAATGTGCCGTCACTTTTTAAAGCAAGGCTGTGCGCCCCTCCGGCCGCGATGGAAATCACTCCCGTAATTCCCGCAATCTGAACAAACGTATGCCTATCAGTGTTATCCCCTGTTCCAAGCTGGCCGCTGTAATTATATCCCGTTGCCCATAATGTCCCGTCTTTTTTTATTGCCAGGCTGAAAGCCCCTCCGCAAGACACCTCGCTCACGCCGCTCATCCCTGGGACCGGAACAAATAAATCAATGTTGTAAACATCACCCAAGCCAAGCTGGCCGTTGTAATTGGCCCCTGTTGCCCATATTGTCCCGTCGCTTTTCAAAGCCATGCTGTGATACTCTCCGGCTGATGCCGAGCTTACGCCAGTCAAAACCTGCTCAAAAGTAGATCTGCCGGCCGTATCGCCGGTGCCAAGTTGCCCGTAATAATTGTCACCCGCTGCCTGCAGGGTCCCTTCGCTCTTTAACACCAGGCTATGATACCCGCCTCCGGCTATTTTAACGGCCTGGAATGTAATAACACTTGAGGGGACATAAGGGGAAACCATGTTACAATCGGTAAACAGCAAGGTCGCGGCAAAAGCAAGCAGCAAAGCCAAAATCATGTTAATTTTCATCCCTTCCCCCTTCATTCTTTGTATGTCAATATTTTAACACCTCAATTTCAATTGGCAAGCGTGAAGTGCGAGAGGGCAATTGGGTTATGGGGTATAAAAAGAAAAAAGCCCAATTTTCATTGGGCTTTTAATTTGGCTCCCCGGGCAGGACTCGAACCTGCGACAATGTGATTAACAGTCACATGCTCTACCGACTGAGCTACCGAGGAACACATAAATCCATGATAACTAAGTGAGTAATAGTTTTATCACGAATGAAAAATATTGTCAATTATGTTTTTATGGCATATAATCTTCTGTATATAAGGAGGTTTTATCATGAAAAAAGACGTCCGTTGGAAAAAGTTCTGGGACAACAGGAAGTCAAAGCTGGCTTCTGACTACAGCAACATACACGATATTTACATACAAAAACGTGGTGAAATGCTCAGTATGTTTTTTGAGTATTCCATGTTCCCCGCCAATACTCCCAAAAAGTTTCTCGATCTGGGCGCCGGGACCGGGGCCGCGGGGTTTGCGGTTTTGTCCAGGTTTCCTGACGCTAAGGCTTTGTTTGTCGACGGATCCGAAGTAATGCTTGCCGAAGCTGTTAAAACGGCGGATAAAAATAAGCTGAAAATATCCTGCCTGCTTAGGGACTTTTCCAGCAAAGACTGGCTCAAAGGCGGGGGAATCAAGCCCGGATACCCTTTGATAATATCCAACCTCATGATCCACCACCTAACCGACCGCCGCAAGGCGGTGTTTTTCAGGGAAATACGCAACCTTTTGGCTCCGGGCGGGTTATTCATATATGGGGACTACCTCAGGATGGCTGATAACAAGACCGAAGATTACCAGTGTGAACTAAGGGCCCTTGATATACTAAAATTGAAAAAGGAACACGGGTGGAAAGTCCCATCCCTTAAGGATGAAATAAAGTCAATAAAAAATACCGAAATAAAATCCGGAGATATGGCGCCTACTCCCGGGTTTGTTCTGGCATCGCTGCGCAAAGCCGGCTTTAAAAAGACCGCCATGCTTTGGTTCTATCTTAAATTCGGGGTTTTCATAGCTGTCAAATAGGAGGATACATGATAGACGTTTACTGCTACGGGCTCGTTGAGCTAAGTTCCATATACACGCTTGCCGACAAGTTCCCTTCCGCGGACGGTTATAAGGAAGTAGAGCGCGTTGTAGAGGTACCGGGCGGCGAGGCTACGAACGCGGCCGTGGTATTAAGCAGGCTTGGCCTGAAAACCAAGATAGCCGGCACCTGGCTCGGCGAGGACGTTTATAATAAGGTAAAGACGTATTTTGACAAAGAAAACGTGGATACAAAGTCACTGGAACTCAAAAAGAAATACTCAGGCCCGCGCGACATGGTCTTTGTAAGCGACGATGGCCGCACAGTATTCGGCTGGTTTGGCAAGCTCTGGTTCCAGGGCAGGAAGTGGTCCAAACCAAAAACATCCGACATTAAAAACTGCAGGGTCGCGTGCCTGGACCCTTTCATGCACAAAGAATCCGACGACGCGGCAAGGCTGTGCGTCAAGTACGGCAAGAAATACGTGACCATAGATGAGAAGCCTGAAAGATATATAATCAAACATTCCGATGTTGTGGTGCTTTCCGGCGAGTTCCTGCAACGCGAATATCCCGGAGCGGAACTCGACAAACTTTTCGAAGAATACGCCAAGAAGTGCAAGGGCCTGGTCATAATCACATCAGGGGCCGACAAAATAACATATGGCAGTTCCAAAACCACAAAAAAAGTATTTAAACCCGCAAAGGTAGAAGCGGTTGATACCCTCGGCGCGGGTGACACTTTCCGGGCAGGAATATCCTTCGGGTTGCTTCACAACTGGGATGACGACAAAACCGTGATATTTGCAAGTATGCTGGCTTCCATGGTTTGCATGAGCGGGCCGGGAGTGACAAAATCGCCGAGCCTCAAAGAGTTGGAGAAATTCATAAAAAATACAATAGTTTAAAATACCGAAAGCCGGCAATTATAACCGCGTAGGAGTCGCCCGGTGTGCGACCCGCAGACTGGCACTTGCCATCAAACAACGGCTGCGATCCAATTATAATACATTTATGACCTTTTATAAAGCCGCCTTATTTCTTTATAAGACTCGTCCCTATTATCCCACACCGCTCCAAAATCCCGTGCTGTTCCGCGATCTTCACCGCTCCCGGCTTTATGGTAAAAGAACCGTATTTGTTGTTGATCACGTCCATAACCTCCGTCAGCCTCTGTTTCTTCCGCATGTCCTCAAAGATATATTCCTGCCTTTCCGCGGCGCTTGACAGGTTTGTGATACTGACCCCCAGCAGCCTCACGGCTTTTTTCAGGGGCAGGAGCCTTTGGAATATTTTCCAGGCGTGTTCGCACAGTTCCGTTCCCGTGTTGAAATAGTGCTTTAACGTGTCCCTTCCCGAAAACATCTCAAAATCATCGAAACGCACCATAAGATAGACTGTCCTGCCTGTGAGTTTGTACTCCCTCAGCCTTGCCGCGGCTTTTTCGGATAACATCAACAGGAAGGCTTTTACAACAGACAGGTCATATGTATCCTCCGGCAGTGTGTGGCTGTGTCCCACGGATTTGACCGGCGGCTCGTCGTTATATAATTTAACCGGCGTATGGTCTATTCCCAGCCCCACATTCTTATAAAACCTGCCCATGACCCCGAAACGGGCCTTAAGCATGTCAGCGTCGGACTCGCCGAGCTGTTTGGCCGTGTTGATGCCCATATACTTGAGCTTTTGAGCTATCTTGTGCCCAAGTCCCACGCCCTGCAGCTGGTCAACGGTAATTTTCGCCATAAACGCAGGCACTTCATCCGCGGTCAGGATCGTAAGGCCGTCTGGTTTTTTGTACTTACCCGCGATCTTGGCCACGACACGGTTCGGGGCGATACCTATGGAACAGGTAAGGCCGAACTGTTTTTTTATGCTCTGCTTTATGCGCAGCGCGATCTTTTCCCCTCCGCCCCACATGCGTTCCACCCCGGTTAAATCCACGAAACATTCGTCGATTGAAAAGACCTCAACTCTGTCCGTGTACTCGAGCAGGATTTTATGGATTTGAAGGGATGTGGAAACGTACTTATCAATGTTGCCGATAACCGGTATAACAAACGGGCAGGCGCGTTTGGCCTCATAGAGGTTCATTCCGGTTTTAACGCCGTACCGCCTTGCCTCGTAGGACGCGGTTGTAACGATCGTGCGGCCCTCACCGCATACAACTATAGGTTTGCCACGAAGTTCCGGGTTGCATTGCTGTTCTACCGATGCAAAATAGGAGTTCATATCTACCAGTAGGATTTTACGTTCTTTATTGTCGGCCATAACTGCAGTTCCTCTCGATGGGGTTTCGTAGTCGCACCCTGCCTTGTACGCCAAAGCTTCAGCGACGGCGTATACGATTCACCGGGGTGCGCTTGCGGGCATTTTGGTGTTTTACATGGCGGTGTGGACGGTCATATGGTTTGCGTGTATCAATTCCTTATCTAGGCGCGGGCCGGTGGGACGTAGGCCCGCGACTACACGATCACAGCTCTCCGTCCGACTTTTCCAGAACCCACACAAGCGTCTTTTGGTTAAAAGACAGTTCATAACTGCCGCTATCTCCCACCGCCGAAAAATGCAACACCTCTGCCGCCCCGTCCAGTGTTTTCCAGTTATACGTGGTTTCCTTGATCTCAATCCTGCGGCCCTGCCACTTGAACCACTTCGGCTCGACCCCGCCTTTTCCAAAAATTGCCCCGACTTTTATCTTTTCGTTTATTTTGGTTGTCATCTGATCTTCCTCATAACGCCCGTGACTTTACCCATGATCTTCACCTGTTTGGGGATTATCGGGCCGTATTTCGGGTTTTCCGCCCGCAGTTCTATTCCCTTTTCCCCGCCGTAAAACCTCTTTACCGTGGCTTCTTCGCCTATTAATGCGGCCACTATGTCGCCTGTGTTGGCGGTGGACTGTTTTTTCACAAAAACTATATCCCCGTCAAATATGCCGGCCCCGACCATGGAGTCGCCTTTCACCCGCAGTGCAAAGCCGTCCTTGATCCCGAAAAACTCGGCGGCGCCGTCTATGTGTTCCTCGACATTTTCTACGGCGTCTATGGGCCGTCCCGCGCTTATGCGGCCGAGAAGAGGCAGGCCCGTGAACGGCTTTAAAAGTTCTATGCCGCGGGATATGCCAGTCTTCATTTTAATATAACCGGCTTCAACCAATTTTTTAATGTGGTACCGCACTGTCCAGGTGGAGGACAGTCCCGAAGTTTTGGCCAGATCCCTTAAGGTCGGGGGGCGGCCGTCTTCCTTGCTTAGCGTAACTATCGCGTCCAGCACTTTCTTTGTCCTGTCGCTTACCTTCATATACACCTCCTGGCATGATAAATAAAAGTCAAAGCCTGCTGCGAGAGGGGGCTTGCCCCCTCTCACCCGTGATGGGCGCCAACCAAATAGCCGGCTTTACCTTTATAGCACAAATGTGCTATATTGTCAAGAAAGCCTGCCCGTCATTTTTACCTTGATATGAAAGGCTTTTTGCCATACACTGTTAAAAATATCAAAAGGAGCTTCACATGGATAAAAACAGCAAACGTTTCTTATATCTCGTAAATACGGCTATCGAGCTGGCGGTGCTTTTGGGAGCGCTGGTGATGTTCCATATCGGCAAAGTGAACTTCAAGATGCTGTTGCACCAGGCAAGTCCCCTGTGGATGCAGCTTGCAATCGGCGCAGCAGCGGGGCTTTTGTTCGGCGTTCTTTGCGGGCGTCTGGTGACAAGGGTAGGTTTCTTCGGGTCTGTCCTTGAACTTATACGGGAAATGACGGTCAAATACAAGCTCAACTACATTGACATATTCCTGATCTCCCTGACTGCGGCCGTATGCGAGGAAATACTTTTCCGCGGCGCCCTGCAGCGCGTGTGGGGTATATGGCCGGTATCGGTGCTCTTCATACTTCTGCACGGCTACTTCAACCCACGTAATTTGAAGATGATGGCATACGGGGTGATAATGATCGTACTTAGCTCGGCGATTGGATATTCATACCAGTACCTGGGCCTTTACGCGGCGATAGTGTTCCACCTTGTTTTTGACGTGGTTGTGCTGGCGATGGTAAAAAGGGCTTCGGAAGGCGGGCAGGCCGTAAAGGTTTAGGATCAGAACTTCCTGAGCACCGACATCTTGACAGTCTTCATATCGATCTCACCGGTGTCTTTTTTCGCCTGCATAACTATCACATAAAAACCGCTGGTGACAGGCTGCCCGGAAACAGTGGTCATATCCCATGTCAGAGAGTTCGGCACAAGGCCCGTTTCAAACTTCCTTACAAGCTCTCCCGCAAGATTGTATATTGATATCGTCATACTTCCCTGTCCGGACGGGGTCCATTGTATGGTCGCCAAAGCGGTGCCGCCGTTGGCAAACACCACCGGGTTGGGGTAAACTTTCTGGCCGCTTATGACGCCGGCCTTGCCGGCGTTCAATACCGTAACGCTCTTGGTGGCGACCACCTGGTATCCGGTTGCCGTGGATATCTCCACCTTCATCTCATACACTCCGGAATCCACTGTCCTTCCGTCGGAGTTGTTGCCGTCCCACGATATTATCTGGCCCGGCGCGTATTCCACCTGTACCGCGGCGCTGCCCTTGCCCACAAGCACTACATCCGATACTCCCAGACTTATGGTACTGCCCGGAGGATTCGACGAGTTTATGGTGCGCACCAGTTCGCCCGCGCTGTTGTATATCTTAAGCCTCACATACGCCGGGGATGAAAGTATGTTTATTTCTTTTATAATGGTATTAACCTGGCCGTATTCATTGGTCACCGTGAACTTCACGAAATACAGCCCCTGTGATATAGCCTGACCCCCGTCATTGGTCCCGTCCCAATATAGCGCAGTAGATGAAGCCGCGCTGCCTATCGTCTGTATCCCCTGCATGATTATCTGCAGGTTGGCGTCGCTCGGGTCGAAAGTATCGCTTGCTGTCCCGCTCACAAGGGTCAGGATCTGCCCTAAATTTGCCGAGATCGGCATCTCGCCGATAAGTTTTATTTTTTCGCCGGCCGCGTTGTAAACCTGCACTTTGACAACATACGGGAAAGGCACCGGAGTATTTGTCAGCGTCGGCGTGGCGGACCTTGTTGGGGAATCCGTAAAGGTTGATGTCGTGGTAAATGTCGGCGTCATGGTCGGCGTGTGCGTAAGTGTCGGGG
>PMTB01000189.1 GCA_003167475.1 candidate division FCPU426 bacterium
CGCTGCATGTTCGAGCCCATGAGCGCCCTGTTGGCGTCATCATGCTCAAGGAAAGGTATCAGCGCGGCCGCGACAGAAACAACCTGCTTCGGAGATACGTCGATGTAGTCAACCTTATCCGGCGCCATCATAGTGAAGTCGCCTTTATATCTGACAAGCACCGCGTCGTCAAGTATCATTCCCTTATCGTCCGTCTTTACGTCAGACGGCCCGATGCGGTAATTATCCTCAACATCGGCTGTCATGTATTCTATTTTGTCTTCGCCCAATACTTTTGTATCCTTTACCCTCCTGTAAGGGGTTTCAATAAAACCGTAATCATTGACCCTGGCGTAAGTTGCCAGGGACGTAATGAGTCCGATGTTCTGTCCTTCAGGCGTTTCTATCGGGCAAAGCCTTCCATAGTGGGTGTAGTGGACGTCGCGGACTTCGAATCCCGCGCGTTCCCTGTTCAATCCGCCCGGCCCGAGCGCCGAGATGCGCCTTTTATGCGTGAGTTCCGCGAGCGGGTTAACCTGGTCCATGAACTGGGAGAGCTGCGAGGAACCGAAAAATTCCTTTATGGCCGCGATAAGCGGTTTGGGGTTGATCAGGTTCGCGGGTATGGCGTTCTTCATGTCGATGATCGTCATCCTCTCCCTGATCATCTTTTCAACCCTTACAAGTCCGGCCCTGAACTGGTTCTCAACAAGCTCGCCGACAGAGCGCACGCGCCTGTTGCCCAGGTGGTCTATGTCGGACTTTTCCATCCGGTTCGAGTTGACATCAAAGAACTTCATAATAACCGCTATGATGTCCTGCTCGTCTATTGTTTTGGTCGATTTTTCCTTGTCAAGACCGAGCGCTTTGTTCATCTTATATCTTCCGACTACGCCGAGGTTGTACCTCTTGTGGTCAAAAAAGAGATTTTTGAACAAAGTTTTCGCGCCTGACAGGGTGGCCGGTTCTCCCGGCCTCATCTTCCTGTGTATTTCGATCAGAGCTTCCTGCTCGCTCTTTATGCCGTCCTTTTTGATCGTCTTTAAAATATTCACATAGGGGTTGTCTTCTCCAAGGATCACAACTACGACCTTTTTCACATCGGCTTTCCTGAGCTTTTCAGCCAGGTCCTTGGTGATGGGAGTCGCTGATTCGGCGATTATCTCGCCCGTTGATTTTTCTATGACATCTTCGTAGAGGACTTTTGTGGTGATGTCCTTATCATCGATGGACACAGTTTCCTTTTTAAAGAATATGGAAAGAATTTCCTCTGTTTTTCCGTAGCCCATGGCCCTTAAAACGGTGGTTACCGGGAACTTCTTTTTCCTGTCGATCTTGGCGTATACGATCTCGTTAATGTCGTATTCGATCTCGAGCCATGTTCCCCTGTAGGGAACTATCCTGGCAACATAAACGGGCGCGCCCATCAGGCCCTCGCCTTCCTCTTCCTCTTCGAAAGATACTCCGGGCGAGCGGTGCAGCTGGCTGACTATGACCCTCTCGGCGCCGTTTATTACAAACGTGCCGCGGTCGGTCATAAGAGGTATGTCGCATATGTGGACGGCCTGTTCGGGCGCCTCTTTAAGAGACATCTCTTTTGTCTTCTCGTCAACTTCTTTGATCGCCAGCCTGAATATTCCCTTTAAGGAGGCGGCGAATGTCTCGCCCCTCTCTATGCACTCATCGACGGGATGCTTTGGCTTGCCGAATTCGTAACCGACAAACTGAAGCGTGTAAAAACCGTTAAAGTCGGATATGGGGAATACGCTGTTGAATACTTCCTGAAGCCCCAGATTTTTCCTCTTATCCGCCGGTGTATCCAGCATGAGGAACTCTTTATAGGACTTCTTCTGGATGTCCATCAGATCCGGAATTTCCAGAACTTCTTCAACATTATACTTCTGTTTCATTCTTCCCATATGTAGCCCCTTCCTGTAAAGTATTTTTAAAACTTAACGCGCAAAGACTTACTTCAGCTCGATTGATCCGCCTGCTTCTTCGAGCTTCGCCTTCATTTTTTCGGCTTCGTCTTTTGCCACGCCGGTCTTTACAGCTTTCGGTGCCGTGTCAGCTATTTCTTTGGCTTCTTTGAGCCCTAAGTTTGTCAGTTCCCTGATGACTTTGATGACCTGGATCTTCTTGTCGCCGGCTGCCGTGAGGATAACATCAAATGATGTCTTCTCTTCCGCCGCCGCCGCGCCTGCGCCTGCCGCTGCTCCGCCTGCCATCATCATAGGCATAGCCGCCGATACTCCGAATTTCTCCTCAAGTGCTTTCACTCTCTCGTTAAGTTCGATAACCGACCAGCTTTCTACTTCCTTCACTAACTCTTCTGTTGACATTGCCATGATATGGCACCTCCACTGGGTTTTTTTTAGGAAAATTTAATTTCCTTTATTTTACTTCCGGGACTTCTTCTTTTTTTACTTCTGCTGCCGGTGCTTCTGCCACTGCTGGTGCCGGTGCTTTCGCGTCCGCATGTTCCTTTGACGCCCTGTCAAGCACATTGATGAACCTCTGTATCGGCGAGTTCAGGATATTCACGAACTTGCTGAGCAGTTCCTGTCTTGACGGTATCGAGCTTAACACTTTAATTTCGTCAAGTGTGACCGATTTCGCGTCGATAAATCCGCCCTTGATCTTGAATTTCTCATTTTCCTTTACAAACGCCGTAAGCACTTTGATGGCCGCCATGTAATCCTTGCAGAAAACAAGGCCGGTCACGCCGGTGAAATGCGGCTTTAAGTCCTTGCCGATGTTCAGTTCGTCGAGCGCTTTTTTAGAAAGGGTGTTCTTTACAACTTTGTAATCCGCGCCCGCCTTCTCAAGCTTGCGCCTTAAGTCGTTGATCTTCAGAACTGAAAGCCCCTGGTAATCTGTTATGATCACGCCATTTGCGGCTTTGAACCGTTCCACTGTGTTGTCTATTACTACCTTCTTTTTCTTCTTGTTTTCAGACATTTTTATCCCACCTCTTCTACAAGTACTTTTTGAAGTTTAAGGAAAGTCCCACGCCCATGGACGTGGATATATACATACTTTTTACATACTGGCCCTTTGTTGCGAGAGCCGGCAGCTTTAAAAAGGTCCTGATGAAGTGCTCCACATTCTCTGTTATATCAGCTTCAGAAAAGGAAGCCTTACCTACGAGAACATGCACAACGCCTTCTTTATTTGACCTGTACTCCACTTTGCCGCTTTTGAAGTCTTTGACAGCCTTGGCGACATCAGGCGTAACCGTTCCCGATTTCGGGTTGGGCATCAGGCCTTTTGTGCCGAGGATCTTTCCGAGCTTTCCGACGTCCTTCATCATGTCCGGAGTGGCGATTGCGACGTCAAAATCCATCCATCCGCCCTTGATCTTTTCGATAAGTTCGTCGGAACCCACAAAATCCGCGCCGGCCTCTGTTGCGTCCTTTTCTTTCGGTCCCTTCACAAAAACGATAACGCGCACTTTTTTGCCGCTTCCCTTGGGGAGCGCGACCGTGGTCCTTATCTGCTGCTCGGCCTGTACCGGCTTTTTCGAGAGGTTGACCGACATGTCCACGCTCTCGTCAAACTTGGCGGTAGCCGACTTCTTGATTATGGCCACGGCTTCAGCCACTTCATAGACCTTTAAAGGGTCCGCGAGCGGCGCTATTGCCTTATGTCTTTTGCTCTCTTTCTTTTTCATGGATAAATCTCCTTTTATTCTTCGTGCGGCCCGTAAAAACAGGCACTGCCAGTTTATTCTACCGTAATTCCCATGTTCCTTGCGGTTCCTTCTATCATCTTAACGGCCGACTCGAGCTTGGTCGTGTTCAGGTCCGGCATCTTGATCTTCGCGATCTCGATCACCTGGGCCTTTGTTACCTTCGCGACTTTTACCTTGTTAGGCTCGCCCGAACCCTTGATGATGTTGGCGGCTTTCTTCAAAAGCACTGCCGCCGGCGGGGTCTTGATGATGAAGCTGAAAGACCTGTCTTCGAACACGTCGATCACGGCCGGTAATATCAGGTCGCCGCGGTCCTTGGTACGGTCGTTAAACTGCTTGCAGAACTCCATGATGTTCACGCCGTGCTGTCCGAGCGCCGGTCCCACAGGAGGTGCCGGGTTCGCTTTTCCGGCCTGGATCTGGAGCTTGATCTGCGTAATGAGCTTTTTCCCTTTTGCCATTTCTTTTTCTCCTTGAATATTTTAACGATCCACACGGCACGCCGTAGAAGCCGGCGGCCGTTACGCGATCTCTTACACTATTTTTTCAACCTGCGAGAATTCCAGCTCCACAGGGGTGGGCCTTCCGAATATGGTGACAACTACTTTCATCTTTCCCTTTTCCGGCATGGCTTCCTCGACTACGCCGTTAAAGTTCATGAACGGCCCGTCGGTTATCTTCACATGCTCGCCTTCCTCAAAATAAGAGGCCATCCTCGGCTTCTTCTTCCTGTCTTCCATAAGGTCCATAATGGACTGTACTTCAGGCTCGGATAAAGGTATGGGACGCGACTTCGTTCCGACAAACCCAGTCACCTTTGGCGTGTGACGCAGGATGTACAGGATCTCTTTTCCTTCCTCGGTGTCGATATCGACGTCCATCTCTACCATAATATAGCCGGGAAAGAACTTTTTGTTCCTGACAACCTTTTTTTTCTTCTTTATTTCGGTCACATTTTCAGAGGGTATTATAACGCTGGTAATCTTCTCATTCAGGTTATATGTCGCTATCCTCTGTTCCAGGTTTTCCTTTACGCTGTTTTCCTGGCCTGCGTAAGTACTGACTACATACCATTTCTTAGCCATTAAGGTTCTCCTTAGGCAAAAATAAGTTTCACAAGCTTAGCCAGGACGAAATCTATAACTCCGAGGTAAATCATGAGAAGCAGCGTCACAAGGACCACTATTACCGTCGAGGCTACAATTTCCTTTCTTCCGGGCCACGTGACGTTCTTTAATTCGCGCCACGCTTCTTTGATAAACTGGATCAATTTTTGCATTGTTTGCTCCATGTTCTGTTTTTCGTAATATTTAAACCTTTGCGTCGCCGCATCAAGGGACGCAGGGGTTAAAGCCTGCCATTCCAAACCTAAAACTGAACAGTTGAGCAGGTTGATCAGTTGACCGTCGCCACTCGCTTGTCCGTAGTTTCTTTCATACTCTGTACTTTACTATTTTTCATGCTGGTGCCGAATCTTCGCCAATTTTCGCTTCGCGAAAAATTGGCAGGCCAGGAGAGATTTGAACTCCCAACACGTGGTTTTGGAGACCACTGCTCTACCAATTGGAGCTACTGGCCTACATTATACATTGAAGATCGTTGATTGACGATTGCGGAATCCGCATTCTACAATATACTGTCTTCAATACCGTTATTTGGTCTCTTTATGTAAAGTATGCTTTTTGCACCATTTGCAGTGTTTTTTCACTTCGAGCTTTTCCGTGTGCAGTTTCTTGTTCTTTGTCTGGGTGTAGTTCCTGCGCTTGCATACGCTGCAGGCTAACGTGATGATATCTCTCATTTTATAGTTTCATCCTTTTCTTTTTATTCTGTGATCTCTGTGATGATTCCCGAACCTACGGTCCTGCCGCCCTCACGGATGGCGAACCTTAACTCTTTTTCCATGGCTATCGGCATTATCAACTCGACTGCCATTGATACGTTGTCTCCCGGCATAACCATTTCCACTCCGGCGGGCAGTTTTATCGAGCCCGTCACGTCCGTCGTCCTGAAGTAGAACTGCGGCCTGTAGTTATTGAAGAACGGCGTATGCCTTCCGCCCTCTTCCTTGTTCAATATGTACACTTTGCAGTTAAATTTCTTGTGCGGCGTGATTGAGCCCGGCTT
>PMTB01000281.1 GCA_003167475.1 candidate division FCPU426 bacterium
GATGAAATGGAATACGGCCACAGGGGGCACGGGTACTGGGGGCCGCTGCGCATAGCCGGCATGGTAGTTGGAGGCCTGGTGCTGGCTGTCGTTTTCGGGTTCGCGTTCGGGCTATTCGTAAAAATGCTCTGGAACTGGCTCATGCCGGAACTCTTTGGCTTTAAGGTCATAACTTTCTGGCAGGCTTTCGGGTTAGTGATACTGGGCAAGCTGATATTCGGCTCAAGCGGGCATATGGGCCGCCATGGGAACCGCGGCAAGTGGCACTCTGAAAAGTGGCGCAAGCGCGTCCATATGCGCGACGACTGGGCGCCCAACGGCGACTACAGCAACTGGAGATATTACGAGGACTACTGGAAAACCGAGGGAAAAGCGGCATATGAAGCCTACCTTGAAAAGATGAAATCACAGGGAAACGGCGCCAATAAACCCTAAAAGGACAGCGCGAAATGAAACGAAAAAACAGCAATAAGGCAAAGCGCGGTATAGCTTATTTAATAGCGCTTTGGCTCTTAAGGCGGGGCTGAAAAATCAGGCCGGGGAGTTAAATCCCCGGCCTTTTTTTATATATTTTTCCGCTTTACAATATTCAGGAAATCCATTATAATCATAGAACTTATGGGATTGCCCATCCATATGTATAATATAGAAAGACTTTTTTGTTTTTTGGGTTCTAAGAACAGGCGTCACAGGCGGGTGTAGTTCAGTGGCAGAACAAGTGCTTCCCAAGCATTAGACGTGGGTCCGATTCCCATCACCCGCTCCATTTTTTGCTAACGAAAAAATGAGAGAGTAGAAAGTAGAGAGTTGAGAGTAGATAAGGCAGGAACTTGTGCGGGAAATGGAACTTAAACTATCGGGGCGGCTTTGCGGCTGCCCCACATATTATATATGGATTGGAGAGTTTTAAATTGGCAACTATAGAGAAATGGGCCGACATGCATATCCACACTACCAAGTCGGACGGTTCCAACACGGTTGAACAGGTTTTTGAACATGCCAGGAACGAAGGCATATCAGCCATAGCCATTACGGACCATGACACGGTTGCGGCCGGCCCCGAGGGCAAGGTTCTTGAGAAGAAATTCGGGATAGAATTTGTCACCGGCGTCGAGCTTTCAGCGGTTTATGAGACGAAAGAAGTGCATATCATCGGCCTTTACGTGAACCCCGAGAGCAAGAACTTCCAGGAAAGGCTCTCTTACTTCCAGAAACGCAGGGCCGAGCGCGCAGAAAAGATAGTCAAGAAACTGCGCGAGCAGGGGCTGAAAATACAGTACGAGGAATTATACGAGATAACCGAGAACATGAACAACGCGGGGCGGCTTCACATAGCAAAACTGCTGGTTAAGAAGAGCTTCGCGCTTTCCATAAAGGACGCTTTCAATAAATTCCTCGCCGAAGGCAGGCCTGCGTACGTAGAAAAGGCGAAGCTGACGGTGAGCGAGGCCGTGGAACTGATAAAAGAGGCCAAGGGAATATCCATACTCGCGCATCCCGTGCTGCTTGACAAGGACGAGATGATAGAAGTTTGGAGCAAGGAAGGGCTTAACGGCCTGGAAGCTTTTCATCCGGACCACAGCTACGAGGACATGTCAAGGTACCTGGACATAGCCAATAAGTTTGACATGCTTGTTTCCGGCGGTTCAGACTGCCACGGGAGCGGCAAGGACCATACAAGGATAGGAAAGATAAAACTGCCGTACCAGTACTACGAGCGGTTAAAAAAATTTCAGGTCGAAAGAAACGGAGTGGCAATATGAGCGAACCAAATACGGCCCCGGAAGCGCCTCTTACCCCGGAGCAGCACGCTGCCAAAGAATCCGAGGTCATCAAAAGCAAAAAAGACAACCTTACATTCCTGAAGGAGCACGGCATACAGCCGTACGGCTATGAATTCAAGCGGACGGGAATGGTCGAGGAAATAAAGGCAAGGAACACAGCGGCGGTTGAAGGCGTTGAAGGCACTGTCCAGGAAGCCATAGCGGGAAGGCTGGTCTCCATAAGGGAACACGGCAAGTCGACGTTTGCAAATGTGAAGGATTTTTCGGGTTCCATGCAGATCTATATAAAAAAAGACGTGGTCGGCGAGGAACTCTATTCATTGTTCAAAAAATTCGACATAGGGGACATAGTGGGCGTAACCGGCGTCGTATTTAAAACCAGGACCGGGGAACTTACCGTTAAGGCCGCGAAGATAGAACTGCTGACAAAATCGCTCCTGCCCATGCCGGAAAAATTCCATGGCCTTAAAGACAAGGAAATAAGGTACCGCAAGCGCTACCTCGACCTTATAGCAAATGACGAAGTCAGGAAGACATTCCAGATAAGGACCAGGATAATGAAAGAAATACGGAACTTTTTGGACTCAAAAGGGTTCCTTGAAGTTGAGACGCCCATGATGCACACCATACCGGGCGGAGCGAAAGCGAAGCCTTTCATGACGCATCATAACGCGCTCGATATGGAACTTTTCATGAGGATAGCGCCGGAACTTTACCTGAAAAGGCTTTTAGTCGGCGGTTTTGAAAAAGTTTACGAGATAAACAGGAACTTCAGGAACGAAGGGCTTTCCATAAAGCATAACCCCGAGTTTACCATGCTCGAGTTATACGAGGCCTACACGGACCATAAGGGCGTCATGCAGATGTGCGAGGATATAGTGGTGCACCTTGCCGATACGATATTAGGAACCAGGATCATTCAATACCAGGGTGAGACCATAGATATGTCGCCTCCGTGGAAAAAGGTTTCCATGACAGGGTCCATAAAAGAATACGCGGGTATAGACGTGGACAATATGGACGACGCGCAGATAACCGATATGCTTAAGAAAAAAGAGATACAGATAAGGGGCGGCATTACCAGGGGAGAACTTGTGACAATGTTGTTTGACGAGTTTGTCGAGGCGAAGCTCATGCAGCCGGTGTTCATAACGGATTTCCCTGTAGAAGTATCGCCGCTTTCAAAGGTTAACAGGTCGAACCCGAAGATAGTCGAGCGTTTTGAACCTTACATATTCGGACGCGAGATAGGGAACGGCTTCTCGGAATTAAACGACGCCGAGGATCAGGAAGCGCGCTTTAAGGCGCAGATAGAAATGGACACGCACGGCGAAGTGGCAAAGTCGATAGATGAAGATTACGTGGAAGCGCTGAAATACGGAATGCCGCCGGCCGGAGGGCTCGGGATGGGGATAGACCGCATCGTGATGTTTTTTACGGACGCGGCGTCCATCCGCGATGTGATTCTTTTTCCGTTGATGAGGCATACGAAGTAGAGTTTGATAGTTGTCAAATGGTTCCGGGCAAGTTGTTAATCCAAAAGCCAAAAGACAAAAGTAAAGGAATTAAGTTTTTAAGTAAGTGCAAGGAAAACGGAACGGGGCAGATCAGTAAAGCGTTCCGTCGGACTTGCCTTACTTGCACTACTTTGATACTTGCCTTATTACTTAACTTTTGTCTTTTGGCTTTTGGCTTAAAAACTTAAACGCCTTAAGCATTGGCATTAAAACTGAAGGAGAAGTCATGGCAAAACCGTACGCGTTCTTCATCGGGCTGCGTTACCTGATGGCGAAAAAACAGGGCTTTATAAACATCATAAGTTTCATATCAGTGGCCGGCATCGCGCTCGGCGTCACGGCTTTGATTGTGGTCATATCCGTCATGAACGGTTTTCATGAGGATATACGCGACAAAATAGTCGGCTCGAACGCGCACGTGATCGCCATGTCTTACTTCAAGGAAGGCATACCCGACTATGATACCGTCGTGGAAAAAATAAAGAAAATAGACCATGTATCGGCCGCCGCGCCCTATTTTATGGGGCAGGCAATGATCAAGTTCGCGGACAAAGTGCAGGGGCTGGTATTGTGGGGGGTAAATCCGGCAAGCATCTCAAAGGTGAACAAGCTGGCCGACAATATCAAAAGAGGCGACCTGGATTCCATAAACAGGGCGCTGCCGGACAATAAGCGGGGAATAATACTCGGGAAAGAACTCATGAATATACTGGGGGCGGATCTGGGAGACGATGTCATCCTGCTTTCGCCCGTCTTTTATAAAACTCCCGCCGGGATGATGCCCAAAATGAGCAAAATGAAGATAGTCGGGGTCTTCGAGTCCGGCATGTACGACTCGGATACCACGTTCGCATATGTTTCCATAGATACGGCGCAAAAACTTTTTGACAAACCGGCTGATGCGGTGACCGGCATCGCGGTAAAGGCGGACGAGATAGAAAACTCCTCCTTTGTAGCGGCTGAAATAAAGAGAAAATTCAAGAACATATGGGCCCGCGACTGGATGTCGATGAACCAGAACCTGTTTTCCGCGCTTAAGATGGAAAAATTCGTCATGTTCATCATACTTGTCCTGATAGTGCTCGTCGCGGCATTTAACATCGCAAGCACGCTTATTATGGTGGTCATGAGGAAAACAAAAGACATAGGGATCTTAAAGTCCATGGGCGCCAATAACGACGATATCAGGGCCATATTTGTGGTGCAGGGGCTTATGACCGGCATTGTCGGCTCATTGGCCGGGTTTGCCATAGGCGTGGCCATTTGTGTTTTTTTAAAACAGCATCCTCTGGCAATGCCGGGAGGCGGCAGCGTGTATTACATAGACAAGCTCGCTGTTTCCCTGAAGTTCAAGGAAGTGCTCGTTATTCCACTGGTATCGATATTCATATCGTTCCTCGCGACATTATATCCGGCTTACCAGGCCTCAAAACTTGACCCTGTGGAGGCGATAAGATATGAGTAGCATTTTGAACGCCAGGGACATCAGGAAGAGCTTTGTCACGGGAAAAAACCAGCTGAATGTTTTAAAGGACATTAACCTCGAGATAAACCGCGGGGAGCTTGTGATGTTAATCGGGGCCTCGGGTGCCGGTAAAAGCACGCTGCTTTCCATACTCGGGGGCTTAAGCAGGCCGACCCAGGGCAAAGTGCTCATATCAAACGAAGATATCTACGCTTTGAACGACGACAAACTCGCAGACCTGCGGAACAGGCGCATGGGTTTTGTGTTCCAGTTCCACCACCTTCTTCCCGAGTTCACGGCTGTTGAGAACGTAATGATCCCCGCGTTAATGGCGGGCACAGGAAGAAAAGAAGCCGCAGAAAAGGCCAAAAAGATCCTGATAACCATAGGGCTCGGCGGCAGGCTCACACACAGGCCCAATGAATTATCAGGCGGGGAGCAGCAGCGCGTGGCCATTGCCAGGGCGCTTATCAACGACCCCGATATTATTTTCGCCGACGAGCCAACCGGCAACCTGGACAAGCAGAACGCGGAAATAATACATAAAATAATACTTGATTTCAACAAGAGCTTCAAGCAGACCTTTGTCATAGTGACGCATAATGACGCGCTGACGGCCTATGGCAACAGGGTTATAGTCATAGATGACGGGTATATTTCAAAAATCAAACACGGAAAGCAGGAGAAAATCCAATGATCATCAATTTAAACGGAAAGTTAGTGCCCCAGGAACTCGCGGTAGTGTCGGTATTTGACCATGGTTTATTGTACGGGGACGGCGTGTTTGAAGGCATCAGGTTTTACAGCAATAATATCTTCAAGCTCGAAGAGCATGTGGAAAGGCTTTTTGATTCGGCAAAAGTCATCATGCTCAATATTGCCGTATCTAAACAGCAGATGATAGAGGAAACCGTTAAAACCGTCAAGGCGAACGGCCTTGCCGACGGCTACATCAGGCTGGTCGTGACCAGGGGCGTTGGGGACCTGGGGCTGGACCCGAAAAAATGCAAGGAGTCGTTTTACTTCATAATAGCCGGGAAGATAACGCTTTACCCCGAGGAAAATTACCTCAACGGGCTCTCTATCACTACTGTGGCGGTAAGGCGTTCGACCGCGGAGGCTTTGGACCCGAAAATAAAATCACTCAACTACCTTAACAATATCATGGCGAAGATAGAGGCGGGCAACCACGGTTCGCCCGAGGCCATTATGATCAACCAGCAGGGATATGTATCGGAAGCCACGGGTGACAATGTGTTCATAATAAAAAAGGGCAAGTTGATAACGCCGGACCTTTCAGCCGGGGTTTTGGACGGAATAACACGCGACACCGTTATGGTTCTTGCCCGCGAAGCCGGGATCAAAGTCGAGGAAAAAACCATGACCAGGTACGACCTGTACACGGCTGACGAGTGCTTCCTGACAGGTACGGCCGCCGAAGTCATTCCGGTGGTTAAAATAGACGCCAGGGTGATAGGCGACGGGAAACCGGGAGTTATAACGAAGAAGCTTCAGAACCTGTTCCATGGAGTGACGAAGACGATAGGGGTTAAGGTCGTATAGCGGGAATTAGATTATGTAGGCGCAACCCTATAGTCCGTATAATACGGATTTAGGTTGCGGCCTTTGATCTGCCGCGTGCCGGTGTTTGAACAATCCTTACGAACAAAATCCGCAACCTAAAGGTTGCGGCTACACGATCGAAAGACTTTGTAAATGCCGAAACCAAAGCGAAAATAAGGCCGGGCTGAACTTCGAAAACAGCCGAAAATAGTGTATAATTGTTACAGAAGGCCCTTCACGGGCAAACAAAAGTTTTAAGGCCTTTAAGTAAAGGCCATTAAGAGAGGCTCGCTATGTATGATAAATTCACGGACAGGGCGCGTAAAGTAATAGCTTTCGCCAAAGAAGAGGCCCAGAGGCTTGGGCATGATTATCTGGGCACGGAACATGTGCTGCTTGGAATAATCAAGGACGCGGGCGGCATAGCCGCGGCAGTCCTTGAGTCTTTGAATATTGAACTTGATAAATTGAAGACTGAAATAGAGGACAGGCTCATCGAGAGCACGGGTTCCACAATGCTCGCGGGAGAGATACCTTTCATGCCGCAGACAAAAAAAGTTTTTGAGCTCGCGGCAGAGGAATCACAGACACTGGGGCATAATTACATAGGCACGGAGCACCTTCTGCTCGGGCTGTTAAAAGAGAGCGAGGGCACTGCCGCGCGCGTGCTCATAGAGATGGGGATCAATTACAGGAAAGCGAAGGAAATGACCATATCCATACTCGGCACGAGCGCGCCGGCCAAGTACTCGGCCCATACAGGCGCCAAGACAACAACCCCGACGCTTGATAATTTCGGAAGGGACTTAACCGCCTTGGCGCGCGACAACAGGCTCGACCCCGTCATAGGCCGCAACGACGAGATAGAACGCGTGGTACAGATACTCTCCCGCAGGACGAAAAATAATCCGGTGCTCATAGGCGAGCCCGGCGTGGGAAAAACAGCCATAGTGGAAGGCCTCGCGCAAAAAATAATCAAGGGCGAAGTGCCCGAGCTGCTTTTGAACAGGCGTGTGGTCACCCTTGACCTTGCCGCCGTAGTGGCCGGCACAAAATACAGGGGCGAGTTCGAAGAGCGCCTCAAAACAATAATCAACGAGGTAAGGCACGCCGGCAATACCGTAATTCTTTTCATAGACGAGATACATACCCTGGTCGGCGCAGGGGCGGCTGAAGGCGCCATAGACGCGTCAAATATGTTAAAACCGGCGCTGTCGCGCGGCGAGTTCCAGTGCGTGGGCGCCACAACGCTCAATGAATACCGCAAGCATATAGAAAAGGACGGCGCTTTAGAGCGCAGGTTCCAGCAGGTGAAAGTAAAGGCCCCGTCCATAGAGGAAACCATAGAAATTATCAAAGGGCTGCGCGACAGGTACGAGGCCCATCACAAAGTCAAAATATCGGACGAGGCCATAGAAGCCGCGGCTAAATTATCCGAGCGGTACATCACGGAAAGGTTCCTGCCGGATAAAGCCATCGACGTTATTGACGAGGCCGGTGCCAGGGCGAGGCTTTACGCCACGACCGTGCCGGATGACATAAGGGACATTGACAAGGAAATAGAGCAGGTGACCAAGGAAAAAGAGTCCGCGGTCAAATCCCAGGAATTCGAAAAAGCCGCGGGCATGAGGGACAAGATAAACGAGCTCCGCCGCAGGCGCGAGGAAGTGCGCCGGAAGCACGAGAATTCCAAGATAAAAAAGACGCCGGTGGTCAAGGCGGAGGATATCGCGTATATAATTTCCAAACAGACGGGCATACCGCTTCTGAAACTCGAGGAAAAAGAATCCGAGAAGCTCATGAAGATGGAAGAGGAGTTCCACACGCGCGTTATCGGACAGGATGAAGCCATAAAGGCCATATCGCGTTCCATACGCCGCTCGCGCTCGGGCATGTCGGATCCGAACAAGCCCATAGGCTCGTTCATATTTTTGGGGCCTACCGGAGTGGGGAAAACAGAAGTGGCCAGGACACTGGCGAAAATATTGTTCGAGGACAGGGACGCTTTGATCAGGATAGACATGTCGGAATTCATGGAAAAGTTCGCGGTTTCGCGCCTGGTCGGCGCGCCTCCGGGATACGTGGGGCATGAGGACGGGGGGCAGCTTACGGAAAAAGTAAGGCGCAGGCCGTACTCGGTCGTGCTTTTTGACGAGATAGAAAAGGCGCATCCTGAAGTATTCAACATACTCCTGCAGGTCCTCGAGAGCGGAAGGCTTACGGACTCGGTGGGAAGGACCATTGATTTTAAGAACACGGTTATCATCATCACTTCGAATATCGGGTCAAAATACGCGGAGCGCGGAAGGTCGCTGGGCTTTAACAAGAGCGAGGATGAGATACCGTACGAAAAGATGAAGTCAAGGGTGCTCGAGGAAGTCAAAAAAGTCATGAACCCGGAGTTCATAAACAGGATAGACGAGATGATAGTGTTCCATCCGCTCACAAAGGAAGACCTGAGGCAGATAGTGGATATCATGATATCCGACATCACCAAAAGGCTCAATGAAAAATCCATCAAAATACAATTAAGCGACGGAGCAAAGGACCTGCTCATAGAACAGGGTTATGACCCGACCTATGGCGCGAGGCCGCTGCGCAGGGCCATACAAAAACTGCTTGAGGACCCGCTTGCCGAGAAGCTTCTCACAGGTTCGCTTTCGGCCGACAAAGCCGTGGAAGTAGACAGGGATAAAGATATCCTCGTTTTTTCCACGAAATAAAGGCCGGGGTTGATTATGGCTATTTTCAAAAGGATTCTGACGATACTCCTCATTTTGGTCCTGGTTCTGGCCGGGTTTGCCGTATTTGCCATGAAATCCGGGATATTCACGGTTGAAGCCAGGGATTATGTCATTTCCCTCATCAAAAAAAATACTGGAAAAGACGTGCGTATAGGCAGTATAGAACTGGGTCTTTACAACAATATAGTGGTCCATGACGTATCGATGCCCGTGGCCATGACCTTCGCGCAAAAAGGCGAGTTCGCCTCCATCGGTTCGATCATCATCAGGTTCAACCTCCTGGACCTGATAGTCAAGAAAAAAGACATCAACAACACCCTCTCCCGCATCATAGTCGACCGACCCCTCATATACCTGAAAAAAGAAAACGGCATTTTTAACCTCGGCGATTTCGCGTCAAGTTTTACCGTGCCAAGCTCCGGCGGCAAGGATGCCATGCCGCTCCCTGTCAACAAGATTTTCATCCAGAAAGGGAAGGTTGTTTACGAGGACAAAGACAACACTTTCAATTCATACGTGGATAATTTTTCCGGTACCATATTCCTCAAGGAAAATCCTTTGCTGCTGCGGGTAAACCTTTCCGGAATGACAAAAAATTCCGCCAGAAAGAACTTTAAGCTCGATCTGGACTACTACATAGGCAATTCAAGGTTCAGGGGAAATATAAAGATATCCGACGCGCTTTTGAACGACTGGGGCGCTTATTTCATGCAGCCGAAAGACTTTACGATAAACAGCGGCGGGTTTTATGTGGACGCGGCAGCCTCCGGCACGGGGGTAAAACCCGAGCAGATGAAGATATTCGGCTACGCGGGCGTCAGGAACGGAAGCATAATGATAAAGAACAAGGTGCCGGTAACGGAAATAAACGGGGCCCTGGAAATAAACAATGACAAGATAAATATAAGGAACGCGTTTTTTAAGGTTTACGGCGGCAAGGGAGTGGTAAACGGCAAGGCCGGCTCCATATTCGGCAATATTGTTTGGAAAGCAAAGGCGGGCATTACCGGGATAGATGTCTCTGATTTTGACGCGCAAAACCTCACCGGAACCGCGCAGGTGCACGCGTCGGCGTCCGGGACAAAGGACAAACAGTCGGCTGAAATAAACGTCGGCCTGCCTGAAGGCGTTGTGAGGGGCATGCCCGTGAAGGATATATCACTGAAAGTCTCGCTTAAGGACAATGTGGCGAAATTGGATGAGTTTAAAGGAAGCGTGGGAAGCGGGACACTTACCGGCGGCGGCACAGTGGACCTGAAAAAAACGAAGAACAGTTTTAATATCTGGATAGGGGCGTCAGGGCTTGACGCGCAGAAAGTGACCGGAGCGAAGGAAATAAGCGGCAGCGTGGAACTTGATATAAAAGCGCAGGGCCCGCTCAACCAGCCGAAGATCACAGCCGAGATAAAATCAGTTAAAATAAAGTACAGCGGAAATGACATAGACAACCTTGCGGCAAAATTCACCTCTGACGGCGGAAAACTGACTTCAAGCGGGACGATGGCGTATAAAAATTATAAAAAACTGGCTTTGAACTCCGTAATAAGCGTCTCGGACGGCAGGATATCGATAGGAAATTTCAAGCTGCAAAACGGCAGGGACCTGCTTGTGGACGCAAAAGGCGGGCTGGTGATGAAAGACGGCAGCCTCGGGGTGAGCGTGACAGCCAGGGATATAATGCTCTCGGACCTGGCGCTGGACTTCCTCAAGGGTAAGGACATAGACGGGGCAATCAGGGGCACTGTTTTTTTAAGCGGCACAAGGGAAAAACCGGTGGCGCAGATGGACCTTAGCATGGCCGCGCTGAAGGTCAGGGGAAGTTATTACAGGGTCACCGCGACGGTCAGTTACGGGGACAATGTGGTCAAAATAGGCGGGATTAATTTCAACGGGAACTTAAGGGGCTCCGGCGAACTGTCCCTGAAGAAAAAAATATTCGACGCCAACTTCGAGGTACAGGGGCTCAAAGGCGATGTGATAAGCGAATTTACCGGGGCGAAAATTCTGGATAATTCCATAGTGGACGGGAATATATTCCTCAAAAAGGAAGCTTCAGGCTACGGCGGTAAAATAGGGCTGGATGTATCCTACCCCAAGGGCGGCTATTATAAAGGGGTGAAGATCGATATCCAGGGATCCAATAATGTTTTTGCGGTAAAACAACTGGATATCAGGCAGAAAAAAGGGAGCTTAAAGTCATCCGGCTCATTCACGGTAAAAAATGACGCTGATATCAGGGCTGACCTTACGGGCTCCCTGGAGAATTACAGGATCAACGACGGGCTGTCCGCCGACGCCCGGTTCGCGGACATAATAGATTTTTCCATGGGCGATGACCAGGCATCTTCGGCCCTTACGGACACTTTTAAGGCTTCGAAAATATCATTTAACGGCAAGCCGGTCGACGACCTTGACGTGTCCGTGAAAACATCCGGGAAAAGCATCCCCGAATTCAAGGTTAAATGGGGCGAGGGTTACGTCGCCGAGGCCAGCATAAACGCGGAGCCTGAAATACCCGTGGTGGACTTAACGGTGCTGTTAAAGGACGCCGACATGTACAGGGTTTACACGCTCCTCAATAACAGGGAAAAACCGCTGCCGAAAGATTCGCTTGTGAGCGGGGAATTTGCCATAGCCGGCCCGGTCAACAGGGCCAGGTTCAAGGGTAACATTTCTCAGGCACAGGGCACTATAGACGGCGACGGTTTTGTGAGCCTGGAAAAGAAGAAGGGGATCTACTCGCTGGCTTCCTTCGGGATAAAATATTCCTCCGCCAATATAAATCTGAAGAGTTTCATGAACATATTCAGCGAAAAATTCAGGGAAACCGGGATGTTAAGCGGCAGCGGGAACTTAAACGGCAGCCCCGATAAACTGGAAAGCACCGGAAGCGTGGTGCTCTCCTCGGGGAAACTCGCGGACATGCCTTATGACAGCATCAAGGCGGATTATGTTTATAAGGACAAAAAGGTGCTTTTGGACAAAGGCGAATTCGATTACAAAGACAGTTTTTTAAAACTTGACGGGTCTACATTTGAGGTGAAAAGCGATAATTCCTATTATGCCGCCATCCATACCCAGATGAAGGATTTCAGCCTGAAGAATTACAAACTTAACGGCGACCTGAATTTTTACGGCACGATAAACAGCGATAAAAAGCTCACAATCGACGGTTCTTTAAGTTCGGATAATTTTACTTTCAGGAAGCATAAATTCTCTCCGTTCGTGCTCCATGTCAACTACGGGGACGACGTACTGTCGCTGCTCACAAGTAAAGGCGCTTACAACATTGACGCGGCCCTGGCCTTCAGCAAAGACGCGGTGACTTTCAGGCGCTATACCGCGGTTGAAAAAGAAACCGGGAACATGATGCTCGATGTCACGGGGTCCGTGCAGCTGCTCAAGGATACCGATTCCGACGTGTCGATAGCCATAAAGGATGTGGACCCGCAGATGGCAAACGACCTGCTTGGCTGGGACCATACATGGAAGGGCAAAGGAAACGGGAACGTGAAGATATCCGGGAATGTGGAAAAAGGGGTCGGCATAACAGTGCTGCTGACATTAAGCAACGGCATGGTTGACGGCGTCGATTTTGACACCGTAAACGGGCTTGTTGTGATAAAGGACGACACTGTCAACTTATCGCCGATTGATAACATCCTGCTTACAAAGGCCGATAAATATGTCCTGTCGGTCGGCGGAAAGATACCGGTGGCCCTATCAGAAGGCGCCGCTGAAAGGCTTAAAGGCTCCGAGATGAACCTCAGGGTTAAAATGAAGGGCGGGGACCTGTCAGTCTTTAAATTCCTTAAGTTCATTGACACCGCGTCAGGGCCGGTGGACGTTGACCTGAGCATAAAAGGCACAAAAGAATTCCCTTCCGTATCCGGAAAGCTTAATGTAACAGGAGGGGACCTCAAGCTCAAATATCTTTTCGGCGACCTGAAAAATCTGTACGCCAATATCCTTTTAAAGGACAATGTCATAGATATTTACACACTGCAGGCGGACACGGAAAGAGGCACGATCAAGGTCGAGAACCTGGACGAGAAAAAAGGCGGCATGATGAAAAGCATGAAGCCATACATGGTCAACTGGAGGATCACAAACATAGGCGACAAGGTGCGCTTCACCAACACCGATTACATGGAGTTCCTATCAGGGGACGCGGACCTGAACCTGGAAATGACCGGGCTTATGGACTCGCCCGACGTCCACGGGACCATGAAATTCAGCGACGCGACGGTCGTGTACCCCATCAGGATGAAGACCAAACTCGGCGAGCCCGCGCCGGTAAAGGATGAGAATAACTACGCCAAGCGGATAAACTGGGACGTGCTTATCATGGGCGGCGACAACTGCCGGTACTATAACGACACCATAAACTATTCCGCCGATGTCACCATGAAGTTCAATAACGACAAACCCGTAAAAGTGACGGGCAGGGGTAATGATATGAAGATAGACGGCACTCTCGGCGTGTCAAAAGGGACATATAAATATTTTAACACTGAAATGACCATGGACAGCCAAAAAGAGTCGAAAATAGTCTTTGACGGCGACAGGCGGCCGAACCTTGATATTTACGCCACGACTGTCCTGCGGAAATTCGAGTTCAGTAAGAACCTCGGTTACAGCCAGAGCGCTTTCTTTTCAGGCATGGCCGAAAACACAGCGGACCTTAACATTTACATAAGGTTCATGGGCAGGGTAAGCGACGTGAAACTGGAACTGTCTTCCGAGCCGCCGCTGGATAAAAACAGGCTGGTTTACATCCTTACCACCGGCAACGACGTAGACACCAATTTCAGCCCGCAGGAAGCCTTAAAATATATGGATATGCTCGCTAACAATGTCCTAAAGAGCGGGACAAACCTGATAAACAAAGGGTCGCCGATAAAATTTGATGTCAAGATCCACAATTCGGATATGCTCGCGGGCGGAACCCAGCCGACGCCGGGGCCGGGCGCTGTTACCCGGACCACCAATGTAAATATAAATGCTGAACTTCCTGTGGCCACAAATGTAGTGGTCTCTTACACCGGTTCGATCAACAATATTAACAATCCACAGGGACAGGGGCCCGACATCGGGCATACCATCAAAGCGGAATGGAATTATGACCCGAACAGTAATTTATCCATCATTGGCAGGGTGGGGACCGACCCGAACGATCCGGGGCCCGTCTCCACGCCCGGTCAGCCCGAGCTTCGGGCACAGTGGGGATGGAGCCAGCAGTTCGGAAGCTACGGAATGAAGGCCACGCCGGTTCCGAAGCCGGCATTTACGCCGACGCCGACGCCGGTGCGAACACCGGAGCAGTAGGATTGCGTTGAGGAAATTTAGCGGCGGGATTTTGACGCAGTGTAGCGGCGCATATTATGCGCCATCACCGGTTCAGCGGTTTATTTTTACTGCAGATGATGGCCCGCCAATGGCGCATTATATGCGCCTCTACAAAACCTGTAAAATTAAAAACAAAACATGTATTTTGTTAATATTCCGTTTTCCACCGCAACATTTTTCGTTAAAAACTGTCTTATATAATGTAAGCGAAGTTAACGAAAACTGCAAAAATAATGATTGAATTAAGGGGAAGAGCAAGGCAAATATTTTCAAAAAACGCGCTCTTTTAAAGGATATCCGCAGGTTAACCGTTTTAACTTGAACCGGTTAAAACAGCTGTATTTCATTGACTTAACAGTTAAAAATAACTATACTTTTAGTGATGAGAGACTTAAAGCCATGAAGAGAGAAGGGGAGTTTATGATTTCTCTGAAGACACAGGCACCTAAAAGCGGATTTGTATCACCTTTTGTAATCCTAAGAACCTTGGGTCTTATATTTTTATTCATGATCCTCATATTAAACGCTTCACCAATTCACGCTTCAGCCTGCAACCCCTCGGCGGCGCAATTGTGCGTGGCCCTTGACGATACCGCGGTTGTTTACCTTAACGGCACCCTGATCGACACTTTTACATATTGTGATATCAGTTGGGCATGTACCCCCAAATGTATTGCGTTGTCGCCCGCGCAAATGGCGCTGCTTTTGGACAGCGGGAACGTAATTTCTGTATATGACCAGAATACGAACTGCTGCGAAGTTTGGGCCTCCTGGTCGCTTGATATTACCTGCGCGACCGGGCATGCCATAATTTCAAGCGATAACCGCCCCGTCAAATTATATTACGATACGACCTGCACTAACCCCAATCCTTCACCCACTCCCCAGGGAGCGGCCAACTGGTATGACAGGATCGGTTACAATGACACGGGCTGGGGAAATCCGGTCGATATGACCGGAAAAAAATATGGCAGGAGGATCTTTGACCCGAGCACGGGAAACCTTCTCGCGGCTTTGAGTTACGCCGCGACCATGTCCACAAATTGCGGGGCGTTGTGGTTCAGGGAAGGCTTTGACCTGACCCCGGAACCGACAGTGGCGCCTCCGGCATTTACAATTTCAAAGACAGCCAATCCGAGCACAAATATAGGCCAGAATTCGCCATGGCTTATCACATTTACTTTGCATATCTGCAATACCGGGGGCGGAACTTTTGGAAATCCGGTCAATATAGCGGACCAGTGGAACAATGCCGTGGACGGCTGGCAATATAACTGGCCCTATGATATTACGGACCCGACATTCGGGTGGATAAAAGGGTCCGGCTCGGGAACAACCGCGACCATACAGTTTGCGGACGGGTTCCCCGGCAATTCCTGTTATGATTACATTTATTCCGTTACAATGTACAGCGGCCAGCCGACGTATTGCGTGAACTGGAATAATATCGCGGACTTAAGTTACCTGGCCCAGCCCACGAAGGAAGCTAACGCGCTGCTGCAGGACTATTGCCCTCCGCCGCCTGTTTTTTCGCTGGTCAAAACCGCGAACAAAACATCCGGCATTGTGAACGGCGACAGTATTTCGTTTAATATGCACATTTGCAATACGGGCGGCGCTGCTTGGGATAACAGCGGTAATATGAAGCTGGTCGACGACTGGACGTCGAATTCTGACGGCTGGCAGTATGACGGCCCGTATTACACGGGCAACCCGGCTACGGGTATCTCAAGCATAAGCGCGTCAAACACGGGGCATGTGACCACATACACCATATCCCTGGCTCCTCCCGGATTCACGGGCTGCGTGGATGTGCCCATGAACATGCATATGACGACAAGGAATCCCGGCAATTGCGCTTGGATCAATAACGCATCTTTGACCTATTTTGCCTCGCCGGTCATAAATTCATCGGTCGCCATGCAGGACTTATGTTCGCCCACGTTTACGGCAACGCCGACATTCACAGTGACACCGACAAAGACACAGACATTTACGATGACCCAGACCATCACTTATTCGCCGACAAAAACAATATCCGCTACCCCGACCCTGACGCAGACATCACAGCCGCCAAGCAACACTTTTACGCGCACCGTTACATTCACGCCGACTTACACCATAACCCCGCAGCCGACCATGGATATAACAAAGACTGCGAACGTAAGCGCGGCTACTTTTGGGGACACGATAACCTATACGCTGACATACCACAACACAGGTTCGGTTACCGCCAACCCCGTGTGCATTTACGACACGGTGCCGGCTTCAATAACATATATCGGAAGTTCAAACGCGCCAACCACCGGCGCTCCGGATCTTGCATGGTGCTTCGGCCCTGTGGCTCCGGGCGGGAACGGGACCATAACATGGTGGGGAAGGATTACGAGTTATCCGTTCAATCCGTTATTTGACCTTCGGATATATCTCGGGGACATCCTTATTATCAGGGAAGAAAAGATAGCGACTTACAAAAGTTATATTGACAGCGAAAATCTGGCTTTCATGCCGTATGTTTTGAGGGAATAGAAATTCCCTTAAAGGAGGGTTTATGTTTACATCGCGCGCATTTTTACGCAAAACAAGCGGCGATTGGACAGTAAACCCGTTAAATCGTTTAACTTCATTGACGTTAAAAAACCTTGTTTTATTAATTATATTCCTTGTTGTATTTCCGGTATTATCATCCGCGGTTTCAACTGTACAGGGCCTGGCAGTTTCTCCTGGCACGGTCAGTGCTGGACAAAATGTAACCATCACTTTTCAGTTTATGGGGACGAACGGGGGTTGCAAGATCTCTTACTTCGCGGCCCTGTCCGATCAATGCGCGATAAGGCCGGCAAATACCGCTGGAAGGCAGTCCATACTTGTGTCCGAGGCCGGGATGGATGTTGCCAATACCAATGTGGGCCCGGGGAGGAACAGCCAGTGCAATGGAGACAGCGCCTGGCATAATAACACCGATGTGGCCTGCGGTATGGAATCGGGAGGCGCGCCTGTTTACATGACGGTTCCGGGAGCCTGGCCAAACGGTACTTATTACGCCATTGTGTGCGTCAGGGACTGCAACATATACGCGAACCCAAACCCTGCAATTGATAATCAGTACTGCGTTTCTTTTACGGTGGGCCCGGTGGGTTCACCCACCAATACCCCGAGCCCGACTCCGACTTATACCAGGACGCCTTTGCCTTCGCCGACTATATCGCCGACCACCATTCCCGCCGGCTGCATCATGAACTACGCGAATATCAGCTACGGCAACCAGGATGACGTCATGGTTTGCGTAATGTCGCCCACGCAGTCGCCGACGCAGTCACCGTCCGACACCCCGACACTCACGCGCACCCCTACATCCACATACACCAGCACGTTCACTTTCACTTCTACAGCCACAGCAACCCCGACGCTTACCCTTACTTTTACCCCGACTAATACCGTGTCGCTTACGTTTACCCCGACATATACCCCCACTTTTACATTCACGCTAACGCGCACGCCGACATTCACCGTGACGTTCACGACGTCGCCGACATTTACAGGCACATTTACCCCGACGTTCACCGCGACAAACACATTTACGCCGAGCTTTACCCCCACGTACACCGTGTCGAAGACTTTTACGCCGACTGTTACGCCGTCTGATACGCCCACATACACTTATACCTCAACGCCGACATTCACGTATACTTATACCGTGACAAATACATTTACCCCGACTTACACGCCCACATACACGACTTCGCCGACATTTACTCCGACTTACACGCCGACATTTTCGCGGACATTTACAAGCACCATGACGCCGACATATACCGCCACAAACACCTATACGCCGACATTTACACTGACGTTCACGGTATCGCAGACATTCACCCCCACGTACACGCCCACATTCACGGCGACGCCCACTTCAACTTTCACTTCGACTTACACGCCCTCATACACGGTAACCCTGACGCGCACTCCGACAAATACCCCGACGTACACGACTTCGCCGACATATACGCCGACTTACACCCCGACGTTCACCCTTACATTCACAAACACCATGACGCCGACGTATACCGCCACAAACACCTTTACGCCGACATTCACGCTGACATTCACCGTGTCGCAGACGTTCACCCCCACGTACACGCCCAC
>PMTB01000201.1 GCA_003167475.1 candidate division FCPU426 bacterium
TAATACAGGTCTTCCCTGAAAGTGCCTGCCTTGATCATGGCCCCGAGGTTCCTGTTGGTCGCGCACAAAATCCTGGCGCTGGTTTCCATGGATTTATTCCCGCCGACGCGCTCATATGTCCTGTTCTCAATAAGCCTCAGCAGTTTTACCTGTATGTCCAGGGGGATGTCGCCGAGCTCGTCCAAAAACAGTGTGCCGCCTTCGGCAAGCTCTATCTTGCCTTTGCGCTGTTTGTCAGCCCCGGTAAAAGAGCCTTTTTCGTGGCCGAAGAGTTCCGACTCTATCACGCCTTTTGCGTAGGCCGCGCAATGCACGGGCACGAACGGCCCTTTTCTGGCGCTTAATTTATGGATGGTATAGGCCACAAGTTCCTTGCCTGTCCCGGTATCTCCGGTAATAAGGACGGTGATGTCAGACGGGGCGGCTTTGGCAAGGTCCTTTTTAAGGTTTATTATGGACCTGCTGCCGCCGATGATATCTCCGAATGCCGAATCTTTCTCACTTACATAAAAATCCTTTTCATCGGATATTTTTTTTATGTTCAGCAGGTTCTTTACTTTGATCTCTATTTCCTCCAGCGAGAAGGGTTTTGGCACGTACTCATTTGCCCCGGCTTTCATCGCCTCCACCGCGTTCTGTATGGAAGAAAAAGCCGTGATCACAATGACCGGGTTTTGCGGGAAAATTTCCTTGAATTTACGCATAAGCGCTATGCCGTCCATACCGGGCAGGCGTATATCCGTGATTAACAGGTCGAAAGCCTCCGTTTTTATATGCTCAAGCGCGGCTTCGGCGCTTGGGGCCGTCCTTATATCATAAGTGTCGCTAAGGGAAGCCTCAAGGCTCTCCCTGATATTCTTCTCATCTTCTACAACCAGTATTTTATGCATTCGCCCGCCTTTATGCCGGTATTTTAATAATAAAACAATTTTTACCGGAGACCGCCGAGTATTCCAGGGTGCCGCCGTGTTTCTCTATGATATTCTTCGTTATAGCCAGGCCGATGCCCATTCCGGTGGATTTTGTCGTAAAAAAAGGAATGAAGATTTTTTCAGCGATGCCCGGCAATATCAAAGGCGCGTTATCGGATATTTCCATGAATACATTTTCTCCGGTCTTCCCGAGAGTCAGGACGGTCTTCGAAGCGCCGGCTTCATAAGCGTTCCTGATTATATTCTTCAGGGCCCTTTCCATGAACACATCGTCTATATGCACGCTGTCCGGCGGAGCGATATTTTCATATACCACATCCATGGACGGATGCTGTTGGGTAAGCGTATTTATAAAATATCCGAGGACAAAAGAACTTTTTTTAAGTTCGTTATCGCGCGCGAAACCGATGAATTTCTCCGTTATATTATTGAGCCGGTTGACCTCTGATTTTATCCTGCCTATGGCCTCGGAGGTCTTCGCGTCCGGCTTGCCGCGCTGGATTATCTCGGACAGGTTGTAAATGGCCGCGGCCGGGTTTTTTATCTCGTGGGCAAGCCCCATGGCGACTATCTGTATCTCCTTATACCTCGTCTCTTCAAGCACCTTAAGGCTGTGTACCATCGAATTTATCTCGCTTTGCAGGAATGACAACTCGTCAAACCAGCCTATCTTTATCATTGCGTCCGGGCCGTTCCTGGATATCCCCTCCATGGCTTTGACGGTACTGTCTATCCTGCGCGTAAAAAGGAAAGCAAAAAGGAATGAAACAAGCAGCGCAAAGGCGAACAGGGCCGCCATAATATTGGTCTGAAGCGATTTGATCTCGCCGAAAGCCGCGAGCGCCTTGCCCTTGATAGTAAGCACTATGGAACCGTATATTGTCCCTTTATTCGAGTACGGGCGGGAATATATTTTTATCGGCGACCCCTTGTCGAAAAATGTGATGCTCGCGTTGCCGGCCGGCAGGTAGCTTTCGACTGGCGTAAAACCCTCTTCGGTTGACAGCGCCGCGCGCCCGGATTTGTTAAACAAGGTCACATCCATGCCCCAGGCGTCCTTAATATCCTTCAGGGCCGCCATGCACCTGCCGTAAAATCCGGTGAATTTATCCTCCGGGACAAGCGAAAAATCCATGGGTTCAAGGCTTTTTTCAAGGTTGGATGTTATTATCTCAAGCCTGCTGTTTATTTCCCTGTCGAGGACGTTTTTAAATATCGCGTTCACGAACAGATTAAGGAGCATGAAATTAATTACCAGGATACACGCGACTCCGGCAAACAGTTCCCACTTGAATATCTTCTTATATTTCATTTATATCAGAAACTTATGCCGGTGCCAAGGGAGATTGTCAGGTACGCGTAGTTATACAGGCCGAGCGCCTCGTACTTCATGTTGGAACTGTACCTGGTGTAGTTCACGTCCAGGTACCACAGCCACCACTCGGTGATATTCTGCTTCAGGTCAAAACCAACCGTATAGTTGCTGTCTTTTTGTTTCTGCGCCGTGTACGCTCCCGTAGAATCCTTCGCGAACCTGTTGTCATAGGATACGGAATCCAGGCTGAAAGAAAGCGTCGCAAGAGGGCTGTACACGCTGAAAAGCTTCCACGGGAACTCGTAAGTCACGGAAAATTTACCGGTATTCTCAATACTGTCATAATACCCCTTGGTATAGACGTCGTCCGACATGTCCGTGGTGCCCATCGTATCGTAATAATCCTGGTTGGATGTCGTCCTTATGAGGATATACTGGAAATCCACGCCGGACTTGTTCGCGCCCAAATAGGGAAAGTCCATGGTCAGGGTGCCTGTCTTATCAACTCTTCTGCCTGCCTCAAGCGCGCCTGACGGGTCTATGAGCTTCTGCTCCAGATAAGGGATGTAATCATAATTAAAAGTGATGGTTCCCGTCCATCCTGACTTCCCGAAAGTCAGTTCATCGCCAAGGTATGCGGTATAGATAAGGTTGTCCAATTCCTTGGTGTAATTATTCGGAGTGGTTGTTACAGCCGTTGATTGTGACAAAAGTGTCGTATAGTTCCTGAACCTGCGGTCAATATATTTTACCCCGGCCGTCATGTTATTGTCCGTCTCTCCGGACATAAACTCCTTGGCGGTTTCCAGGTAAAAACCATGGTCCACATAATCATAAAGGCCTTTTCCCGTAACTTCATTGGCTGTCTGCTTTGAAAAATCGCTCCTGATGAACCCGCGCAGCTTGAGTTCCCAGTCCTTGCCAAGGTCATAATTGGCCCCGTATGACGCGTAAAGGTCGAGCCATTCCGAGAAAAGAAAACGCTGGTCCTCAATATTTAGGGGCTGCGCCGTGTTTGAGTAATCCGAAGTTACGGTGGGGATTAACCATAGCTGCGGCAAAAAGTCGGTGTTGAACATGCACGAAGCCGCAAGGTTCCCCGACCCGCTTAGCTTTTCCTCGGGCGTGGTGGCGTTTGAGACCACGCTTGGATACGTCAGGTTGCCGGACATGTCGAGCGCCGGCGCGAAATCAGAGGCCATGGCCGGAATTGCCGTCATTACAATAACTGACACTGTAAGAATAAGTTTTTTCATTTTTCCTCCAGAATGTTTAAGAGCCTGTCTCAATATATTGTATTCTTGTATCAAGCGTATTGCGCGGGTTAAGCAGGTCCCAGTAATCCGGGCTGAAATCAGGCACCAAAGCGCCCACCGGGAGCGAAATGACATCCTGGTCCAATATGTTCATGTAATGGAACCACATGAATTTGGAAACTATATCAATGCTGCCGCCTGAAAAAGCGTTTGAGCTGATGCTTGCCCACATATTGTCGTTTCTCATCAAACCAGCGGCTTCCGCCGGGGTCAACGGCGCCGAAACTTTCAAACCGCTGCCGCTGATAAAATTATAGTCAACCCTGATGACCGTCCCGTCATTATAATGTTTATACACGCTCCTGTCATAAGGGTCCGAAGGATTTACGCGTTCCTCAAAATACGGGACATAAACCGGTCTGCTGTATGCGTCTGGATTGTTCGGACCGACCCATGTCTGGTCGTCGCCCCACTGTTTGTCCAAAACATAAGTATATAAAGGGTCGCCGCTATTCAATGAGGAATTGTACCTGTCTTCCTCTATCTTGCCGTTCACGGACATGGTTTCGTTTTGGATGATATTTATGTGATCATTTGTGGCAATCGCCCAGGCCGATGCCGGCAAAAGGCTGTAAATAGTGGATGTTTCGATCTTATCCGTGCCGTTGGTTAACAGCGTGTTTTTTGATGTGAGATAATTGTCAGGGCCGTTCAAGTATACATTCCCGTCCCAGAAACTGCTCCAGTAATAGGAAGGTATGATATCCGGAAGGTTATTCAAAAAATTATAGGATGTTTTTATCATATTTATTGTCCTGCCGATATTCGTCAGGTTGATATAGTCAACTTCATTGCGCGTGACAATTCCGTCATTTAAGTACTGAACGGGCCTTACAACATACTCTTCAAACCTTATCCTGTTCCCCTTTGCGTCTATGGTTGTCCTGCCTTCATAAGCATCTTGTTTGGCGTGTCCGCTTGCGTAGGCTGTCTCGACAAAACCGCGCCTGCGCGTATCACGAAGCTCTTTTCTTAAGCGGTCTTTAAGGCTGTTTCCGGGAGGGCCCGGATTAATGCTGCCATGCCTGTTTTTATCGTCAAAATATGCCGATAATTTCCCGGACTTTCTCAGGTCCTGTATTTTCCTGATATCTTCAAGCATGGAGCCTATTTTTTCCCGGTCAGACTGGAATTTCTTAAATTCACCGGGTTCGCCGGGCCGGCCGTCTTTATCCGTGGATGATTCGAACCCTTTTCCCACTCTTACGCCTTTATTCCCGTCTTTATCCGTAAAAAGGACGGACCCGTCAAAAACCCCGAGAGTACTTCCCTCTTCATCTCCATTTACCCCGAGCTGGGTGCCCTTGACCGCGGCCACAGCCGACTTTGTGTGCACTTCAAAAGAAGATTCCGGGTTGATCAGCTTGTCCACGATGGCTAGCATTTTTCCGATAGTAAGGTTGAAAATCGTCTTCGCGATACCGGTCTTTATATCCCGTTTTAATTCGGCCACCTTGAGGTTTGCATTCTCATCAAGCCGCACCAGGGTAGCGTCGTCAAAAGTTATTTCCACAAAACTGCCGGCATCGGTCTTAAACTCGTCGCCTTCGTATACCGGCATGCCGAATGAGACGCTCTGCCAGCCGGAAGCCGCCGCCTGTTTTACGCTGCAGCCGCCTTTAAAGTCGCTTATAATGGCGATTGATTCCGCGATACCGGAGGGTAAGGCATCCGCAAAAGCACAAACCCCGGTTATGGATATTATTATTGCTACAAACAGCATAAAACAAGCTTTTTTCAAGTAAATACCTCCTGATTTTGTTGTTAAAGTCTATCATATCAATGGGGTAAAATCAAGAATGCAAGATAATAAAAAGCCCCTGGTATTTTAACCAGGGGCTTTTATAATTATTTTGTTTACTGTGTCGCCGTTGATGGCGCTCCGTTATCGTAAGATGTTGTGTTTTTCGGATTTAACGATATGTCCCACAGCAGTTTGGATACCACGTCTATACCAAGCCCCTGGTCCGCGAACTGGTTGGAATTAAACTGAAGCTCAACGTTCGTGTTGAAAACAATGTTATACCAGTCGGCAAGGTCCACCGGATACTTCTGAAGTTTTCCGTAATCGTCTATCAGGTAAACTTTAAGGGTCAGGTTGGAGCCGTCGTTATAAACCCTGGTTACCTGCGCCGCGAGGTCCAGATTGCTGAAAAGCTGCAACTGGGAAACAGTGCCCGGATTGAAAACTTTGGCCGAGGCAGGAAGACTTGTTAACTGGATCAAAGGAGTGCCTGAAGCCGGCGCCTGGTACGTAGTGCCTGTGATTGAAGCGATAGCTTTGGTTATCAACACATTCTTCGCGTCTGTCTGAACCAGGGTTGGAAGCGACGATGACACAAGCTCCGACAGGCTGTCTGTTATTTCAGCATAGTTCGTGAATGTCTTGTCATCCTCAAGCCTTATCCATCTGTTCGTCTGGTATCCCCCAAGTATGGGGACCGGCGTCTGCATCAGGACATAACGTTTGTGTTCCTTGATATCGTTATTGATAGCGAGCGAATATTCATAATCCAGGAGTTGGTATTTATTCGCGGTTGTATTCAGGTATGGGGCGGCAACATAAGCCCTCCCAGACGGATCAAGAACGCTGGCTGTGATGGCGGCTTCATATCCAAATTTACTGAGCATTTCCACCTCGTCATCGCCGTTTGACATCCTTATCAGTTCATTTGTCCTGTATAACGCGGGCATGACGGGCGCAAGGGGTGCCGTTGATACCCATTCCCTGGCCCAGGCCGACTTCGGGATAACGGCCGGAAGATCGGTGTTAAATGTATTCTCGACCTTGAGGTAATCCATCCTCGCATCCCTCATGGTTATGGAAAGCAGGTCAACATTTTTTGTATCCGGCCTGTATACATACTCTTCCATCCTTATCCTGTTGCCGTGCACGTCGGTCATGGTCTTGCCCAGGTGAAGATCGGCCTGCATTTGGTTGCTGACGTAGCCCATGTCCTGAACCGCGTGGCTGCGCGTATTGTTTAATTCTTTGTGAGCCCTGTCGGATAGGTATTTATGTATTTTATCAACAGCTTCGCTGTTCTTGGAATTGACACCGCCTACGGCTAGGTTTGTCTCGCTTGACCCTGTCACTTTCCCCGAAGCGTCCGTCTTCTGCCTCTGTATCAAAAATTCCTTTACACTGCCGTTTGTTGCTTTTAAGTTACGGAATACCTTAACGTCTTCCCTCATGCCGTTAAGTTGTGTTTTCACCTGCAGGAGGTTCTTAAGTTCCGAAG
>PMTB01000192.1 GCA_003167475.1 candidate division FCPU426 bacterium
ACATTCTTATTTTGCATTGACACCGTCCTTTTTAGCCGTTGACATCGCGGGCGTTTTTTACTACCATTAAACCGTTATTAACAAACACCCGGAGGCATTATGCACCTGTTAGGTTATGACATTGGCAGTTCATCCATCAAAGCCGCGCTTGTCGACGCGCTCACCGGAAAGACCGTGGCAACGGCCTCATATCCACCCAAGGAAATGGAGATCATAGCCAAAAAGGCAGGCTGGGCCGAACAGGAACCGGAAATGTGGTGGGAGAACTTAAAGCACGCCACAAACATACTGAAAAAATCAGCGGGCAAAAAAATAAACGATATAAAAGCCATAGGCATTTCATACCAGATGCACGGGCTTGTCTGTGTGGATAAGGCGCAAAAACCCTTGAGACCTTCAATAATCTGGTGCGATTCGAGGGCGGTAGCTATCGGTGAAAAAGCCGCCGCAAAGATCGGATATAAAAAATCCTTTGAACACCTGCTGAACCTTCCCGGAAATTTCACCGCGGCAAAACTCGCCTGGGTAAAGGTCAACGAACCCGCCATTTATAAAAAAATCCACAAGATAATGCTTCCGGGCGACTATATAGCCATGAAATTAAGCGGGGACATATATACAAGTTACTCAGGGCTTTCCGAGGGTATATTTTGGGATTTTAAAAAGGGCGCTGTTTCGCAGATACTCCTCGACGCTTTCGGATTGGACAGTCATTTGCTTGCCGGCGCCGGCCCGTCTTTTTCGGTGCGCGGCGTGGTTTCACAAAAAGCCGCGCAGGAACTCGGCATTCCCGCTGGCGCAAAGATATCCTACAGGGCAGGGGACCAGCCGAACAACGCGCTCTCGCTGAATGTATTGGAGCCGGGCGAACTGGCAACAACAGCCGGAACTTCCGGGGTGGTTTACGGCGTTTCAGACAAACCCTCATACGATATCAGATCCAGGGTAAATACCTTTGTCCATGTGAACCACACTGAGGATAATCCAAAATACGGCACGCTTATGTGTTTAAACGGAACTGGAATAATGAACAGCTGGTTGAGGAAAAACATAACTGATAATATTGATTATCCTGAGATCAATTCCATGGCCTCCAAGGTTAATCCCGGGTCCGACGGGGTCACCATACATCCTTACGGCAACGGGGCCGAGCGCACGCTGGAAAACAAGCCTTCATGCGGCATAATTTCGGGCTTGAGCCTGACCACGCACACAAGGGCGCATTTGTTAAGGGCGGGACAGGAAGGCATAGTTTACGCGCTGAACTACGGTATTGAAATAATGAAAGAGATGGGCATAAAAGTGAAAAAAGTCAGGGCGGGCCATGCCAATATGTTTCTAAGCCCGGTTTTCCGCGAAGTCTTCGCCGCGGTCACGGGGGCCGAAGTGGAACTCTACGACACGGACGGTTCCCAGGGCGCTGCCAGGGGAGCGGGGATTGGCGCGGGGATATTCAAGGATAACAAGGAAGCCTTTAAGGGGCTGAAGATAATGGGAACGACAGTGCCGGATAAAAAGTTGGTGAAGTTCTATAAGGGCGCGTACGCGGAGTGGAAGGGGATTTTGATGAACATAATGGGGTCGGGCGGATAGAACGACCGTGGAAACTATTGCTGCAGACCGTTATTGGGTAGTGTGCTGTCGAAAATGGTTTGTCATTGGACAGCGGGCCGTTATTGGGAAGTGGTTGTCATTGGACAGTAGGCTGTCATTGCGAGGAGCCGGTTTTGTATTCCGGCGACGAAGCAATCTCAGTTCCACCGATAAGCCTTAAAAACGCGGCGCACCACAAAAGTACAGAGATTGCTTCGTCGCTGAAGAACTCGCTCCTCGCAATGACGGACGACGTATGGGCAACACAAACAGACTAAACAACGGTGTGAAACCGTAACTTATAAGGAGGAAACAACAATGGAAACAAGTTTTCATTCTATCTGCAAGTGGACCTTTAACGCGGGCAAGGGCGGGTTTGTACCTTCCATGATGAGGCCTTCCTGGTCTTCTGAGAACCTTGATACTGTGGGCATAATCGGCATTATAAAAGATAAGGTCGCGCCGCGCCTTCCCAAGAACGTCACGCTCGGGTTTGAGGCGCATTACAACGGAGAATACAACGAGGACAACGCGGCTGATATTGCGGACGCTCTCGTGGATGAGGGCATGTACCTTGCCATGGCCACGCCGGGCGCGCATTCCCACTTCGCTTACGGCGGCATATCGTCGCTCGACCCTAAAGAACGCGCTTTAGCTGTCGAGTTCGGCTCAAGGGCGCTTGACCTCGTTTACGGCCCTCTCAAAAAAGCGTGGCACCCGAAGAAACATCCGACATTTGTGCTGTGGAACGGTTCTTTCGGTTACGACGTGGCAACGGTGGGGATTGCGAAAATGTACGGCCACCTGAAGAGAAATGTTGCGGGCCTTTGCAAACAGGAAAAAAAGCTGGGCGGAAAACTGATGATGGCCATAGAGCCCAAGCCCAACGAAGGCCATCCCGCTATGCTGCTGCCTACTGTGGCGAGCGCCATAGTGTTCTGGAAAAAGCTCGGTGAGGAATACGGCATAGACGTAAAGCGAACCGGCGTCAACAAGGAATTCGGCCATTCCGAAATGATAGGCCTCGACCATGTATACGATACCGTTGAAGAGATAGACAACTCGATGCTTGTCCACATGCACTTAAACAGCCAGGGCTACAACGACGGCATTATACTGGGCGGCCCGGGCAAGTATGATATAGACAACGGCACCAGGGTGAACGGCATGAACATAGCCATAGCCGGGCTGATACAGCAGGCGGGATATTCCAGGTGGAAGGGCCATGATATGCAGGCAAGGGCGTATGATAATGAGGAGCAGGCAATAGACAGGGTCGTAAGGTCTGTCCTGTCATGGGAAGCCTGCGCAATAGCCGCGGAGAACATAGATTACAAGAACTTAAATAAAGTGCTTGAGAACAGGGAAACGGCAAAAGCGGAAGACATCATGAGGAACGCCGTGGTAGATGCGCAGAAGACGTTTAATAAGCTGTATAAGTAGGCTTGTTTTGAGTCGGTTTTAGTAATAATACGTTGTGCTGTCATTGCGAGGAGGCGTTCTTGTTTTATGCCGACGAAGCAATCTCTGTTCCATGATAAGCTCTTGCATTTGTTTGTGCCGTGGTGCTCCGCAGGCTTTGATTTAACCCAGATTGCCATGTACCAATCGCAGTAGCTCGGGTACATGTTGGACTTTCGTCGCTGAGGAGCGCGATCCTCGCAATGACAGCACGTCCGCGTTGCTGTAATACAAACATTGGGGTGTTTATGAAACGGATAATGACCCTGTTTTTAACAGCCCTCATCTCCTTCGGCTGCGCCGCGCCGGATGTTTTAAACATCCAAAAGGACGCTGCTATGACCGAACCAAAAAAGGACCTTGAAACCCTACAGAGGGATTTTATGGAACTGCGGTACGGCATGTTCATCCACTTCGGCATACTTACCTATACCGGCACGTGGTCGCAGCCAAACCTTGACATAACTAAATTCAACCCCGAAGAACTTAACCCGGGCCAGTGGGCCGATACTGCCAAGGCCGCGGGCATGAAGTTCGGCGTGCTTACGACGCGTCATCATGACGGGTTCGCGTTATGGCCGACAAACGAGGGCGATTTTTCCGTTAAAAATATTCCGTGGCGCAACGGCAAAGGCGACGTGGTGCGCGAGTACGTGGACGCGTTCAGGTCGCGCGGGCTATTGCCGGGATTATATTACTCTGTTTGGGACAACACGCAGGGCGTGGGAAACCATACCATAAAGTCTTTTGAAATAGATTATGTAAAGGCCCAGCTGAAAGAACTGCTGACAAATTACGGCCCCATTCCAATACTCGTGCTTGACGGTTATTCCTGGAAAATGGGCCACAAAAACATACCTTACGACGATTTGCGGGCATACATTAAATCCATACAGCCAAACTGCCTTGTCGTGGACCATACGCACCTGCAGTGCCTGTATGACAACGATCTTCTTGTATTTGAGGAACCCAAAGGCGTATTCGCGCCGAAAGGGAATGTACTCGCTGCCGCCCAAGACAATAAGATAATAGGCGGTAATGATTGGTTCTGGGGCGAGCAGACCGAGAAAGAAAACCCCATGAGCGTGGATGATATAGTGGAAAAACATTTAAAGCCGCTTGAGGAGCGTTATACTGTATTTATACTGAACTGCCCTCCGAACAGGAAGGGACTGCTGGATGATAAGATCGTGAAGGCGCTCACCGAGGCCGGAAAAAAGTGGAAGCCCAATATGAAAAGGCCGCCGCTGCCAAAACAGCCGCCGCAGAATGAATATCCCGTGACGGCCGTATCAGCCGGGGCCACAAGCGGAAACGCCGCTTTTGCCATAGACGGGCAGAACGACTCGTATTATTATTCCGTGTGGGAAACATCAAAGGATTTACCGCAGTCGATAACGCTGGACCTTGGCAAAGGCTATGACGATATAGGGATACTGTGTTACGTCCCAAAATATAAAACAGTGGAAACGCCGACTGACGAGGGCGCGGTGACAAAGTACGCGGTTTATGTAAGTGAAGACAATGATAAATTCACGAAAGTTTCAGAAGGCGATTGGAAGGCCGACAGTTCCATGAAAACAGCCGTTTTCGGCCCGGCAAAGGCAAGGTATGTGAAGTTCGAGGTGCTGGAGGCGAGAGACGGCTTCGGCGCGGCCACGGAGATAAGCGTGGGCAGGGTTTTGAAGAAATAAAATCGAAGTGTTGTCATTGCGAGGAGCCGATTCTGTCTTTTGGCGACGAAGCCTATAGTCCATGGAACATGGAAATCTCAGTTCCATCGATAAGCCTTTAAACGCAGTGCGCTGCAAAAGTACAGAGATTGCTTCGTCGCGGAGGATCACGCTCCTCGCAATGACGGGCAATGAGGAGAACACATGCATTCAAAAAAGTCCCAAAACATAACCATCGCGCGCGAGCGCGTGCTTTTCGACGCGGGCTGGAAGTTCCAAAAGCACGACCCCGCGGCGCACCCACAGATGATACCTATCACCCAGTGGAAGGTAAAGAACGTCGGCAAAGACAGGCCATCGAACGACTCGATGGCTGCCGCCGGCATAAACACCGACGACTGGCTCACGCTCAAACCCGGCGAAGACGCTTTTGACAAGATGCCCGGATTTGCATGGTTCAAGGCAGATCTTCCTTTATTGAACGGGCCGGACCGCATACTTCATTTCACATCAGTCAGCGACGCGGCCGCTGTTTACTTGAACGGAGTGAAATTATACTATCACGAGATATGGACCGATCCTTTTGAAGTGGACCTTAAACCCGCCTGGAATGATAAAGGAATAAACCACCTGGCAGTGCTGGTGGAGAACTGGTACGGCATAGGCTACATAGACGACGCGAACCTGGAACTGCATATACCCGAGCAGGCTTTAAGCGGGCCCGCTGCCTTAAAATACGACGATACCACATGGAGGAGCGTCAACCTGCCGCATGATTTTGTCGTGGAGGAAAAGTTTGACGGCAGCATCAAGGAATCAAGCCATGGATATTTGCCCAAGCATGTGGGATGGTATAGGAAGACATTCGCGATGCCTTCGTCCGATATGGGCAAGGCCATTTGGGTAGATTTTGACGGTTCGTTCAGGAATACCCGGGTCTGGATAAACGGGAAATACCTTGGAAGGCACTGGAGCGGATACACCGGCTTCAGGTTTGATATCGGCAAATACTTAAATTACGGCGGCACAAACACAATAGCAGTCCGCGTGGACTCCCGCGGGCACGAGGGCTGGTTCTATGAAGGCGGAGGGATTTACCGGCATGTCTGGTTCAACAAGGCCGCTGATATACGCGTGGAGCCATGNNCCAAAACTCCGGGGCAGGACAGCCTCGGTAAAAGTGGCCGCTACCGTGATAAACGATTCGGGCATGACAGGCAAGATATCGGTTGTGCATGAAATATATGACGCAAAAAATAACAGGGTGGCAGTATTCAAAGCAACAGGAAAGTCCGGCCCGAGGCCGGTCATAAAGGCAGGAACGCAAATATCCAAACCCGAACTTTGGTCCGTTGAAACCCCGGTTTTATATTCTCTTGTGACAACGGTAGAGGTTGACGGCATAGCTGTTGACAGGGTTGAAAATACATTCGGCATACGATCCATAAAATACCATAAGGATAAAGGCTTCCTCTTGAACGGCAGGCAGGTATTCTTAAAAGGCACATGCAACCACCAGGACCACGCGGGAATAGGCGCCGCTATCACGGACTCGCTCTTTAAGTTCCGCGTGGAAAAATTAAAGGAAATGGGGACAAACGCCTACCGCTGCGCGCACAACCCTCCGGCAACGGAGCTGCTAAATGAGTGCGACTCCCAGGGCATGCTGGTCATTGACGAGAACAGGCGTTTGGGCGATTCACCTGACCATATTTACCAGATGGAAAGTATGATAAAGCGAGACCGCAACCATCCTTCGATAATAATGTGGTCCATCTGCAATGAGGAAAAAGAACAAGGCACGGATCTTGGCAGGAAAAGGGCCATTGCCCTGAAAAAAATTATAAATAAACTCGATCCGTCCAGGCCTATTACCGCGGCCATGAACGGCGATTGGGGCAGGGGTATATCGGATGTAGTAGATTTGCAGGGATTCAATTATAATATAGTCCAGTACGACCCGTTCCGAAAAAAATTCCCGAAAAAGCCCATGTACGGCAGCGAGACAGGCAGTACGGTTTCCACCAGGGGAGAATATTCCAATGACCCGGAAAAAGGGTTTGTCAGCGCGTATGATGTCAACCAGACAGAATGGTCGCATACGGCTGAAGAGGCTTTACGGCCCATCATGAAAAGGCCGTATATGTTCGGGACGTTTATATGGACAGGATTTGATTACCGCGGGGAGCCCACGCCATACGGCTGGCCGTGTATAAGTTCGCATTTCGGGATAATAGATACATGCGGGTTCCCAAAGGATAATTTTTATTATTACCAGTCAAGGTGGAGCGAAAAGGATGTTTTACACCTTTTTCCGCACTGGAACTGGGCGGGTAAAGAAGGTCGGGAGATCGACGTATGGTGCCACTCGAACTATGACCAGGTGGAACTGTTTGTAAATAACAAGCCAAAGGGCTTAAAAGAAATGCCCGGAAACGGCCATGTGCAGTGGAAGGTAAGGTATGAGCCGGGGGAGATAAAGGTAAAGGCATATAGAAAAGGCGTTTATGCGGCTGAAAAAATAGTCGCAACGACAGGCGCCCCTGCTTCGTTAAGGTTAAGGGCATGGAAAACAAAAATGAAACCCGATGGCCAGGATACCGTACCGGTGACGGTCGAGGTCCTGGACGCGCAGGGAAGGATAGTGCCGGTCGCGGATAACCTGGTAAAGTTCACAATTACAGGCCCCGTAATAATATCGGGAGTAGGCAACGGCAACCCCTCAAGCCACGAACCGGACAAGGCGGAACAAAGGCAGGCCTTTAACGGCCTGTGCATGGCGCTTGTAAGGGCGGGGTTTAAGGAAGGGAAGGTTGTTTTTAAGGCGGAGTCTGAAGGGCTGAAAGGCTGCGAAGTGGAACTGATAGTAGGGCTTGGCTGAAATGTAGTTTTGTGGTGTGCTGTCCGTAGTGCTGTCATTGCGAGGNNGCAATCTCTGTTCCACGATAAGCATTTTTAGATATCTGTATTGATTGTTACCGCGGCGCTCCGCGGGCTTTGATTTAGACCAGATTGCCATGTACCACTCGCGTAAGCTCGGGTACATGGTGGACTTTCGTCGCGGAAGGACTCGCTCCTCGCAATGACGATAAAAAAGGAGAACACATGCGTTTAAAATCTGTTTTAGTTCTGTTCCTGTTCTTGTCCGCCTCCGTCTGCCTTGCCGACGTCACACCAACCACCATCGACATCAACGCGGCTGTCACTGTCAACACTTTCAGGCCTTTCAACATTTTCGGCAACAATGTCAACGGTTGGTCCAATCCCGTGCCTTTAAAGGACAAGATCCAGGGCGCGGGCAACTTTATCCTGCGCTATCCCGCGGGCTCATGGGGGGACTCTTTTTTTTGGAACGGAAGCGGGGATTATGACGCTGCCGGCAACTGGGTGGCGAGCGAAACCGAGTACACCAACAGCAAAATGATAAAGGATAACGGCATGCTTTACGACGCCGCAAAGATAATCGACGGCAAGGACGAAACTGCCTGGCGCTCAAACGCTGATACGGACTTCCCTAAAGCGCAGTGGGTTTATGTTGACCTTAAAAACAAGAGGATGCCCGACAAAATCGTCATAACATGGGGCGATAAAACCAATAAGGAATATCCCTACGCAAAAAAGTTTTCCGTGCAGTATTGGGACACGAAGGAGCCGAGACAGTGGATGCCCTACGGCGCCCCAAGCAATGCCTGGCTCGATACCACCGCAAAAAACCTGACAAGCACCGGCGGGACGCAGGAAATATCCTTTGAACCGGTTGAAGCGCAGTATGTGCGTATTTTAATGACGGAAAGTTCAGCAGGCAGGAACGGGACATATTCAGTAGCTTCGTTTAAGGTATATGAGGAAGGCAAGGAATGGGAGATAAAGGACAACAACTCCGTAGTAGCTTCGTCGTGTAATTCCGCCTGCGAACTCGGTGACAGGCAGATATTCGGGTTTGATGATTACATGAAATTCATGAAATCGTTCGAGCCGAAAGCGGAGCCGCTTATTATAGTAAATGTCGGCAGCGGCACGCCGCAACTCGCGGCTTCATGGGTTAAGTACGCCAATATCACAAAAAAGTACGGCGTCAAGTATTGGGAAATGGGCAACGAGAACGGAGGCCAGTGGGAAACCGGCGGCCCCATGAACTATTATGATTACACGAGGAAGTTCATAAAATTTTACGAGGCTATGAAAGCTGTTGATCCTTCCATCACGATAATAGCCCAGGGGCAGTTTGACGGCAACTCGCAGAACTTTGACGGCGTGCCGCATATAAAGGCCATCGCCGACAGGCTGGCAAAAGAGAAAAAGGTCAAGTACTTGGCCGGCGGGATCGTAACGCACCAGTACCCTATGTGGGGAGCGACTGTGGATGCAGTGCTCGCGTCGCCGGAAAAGAACTTTGACGATATGGACAAAGCCATAAAGGAACAGCTTAAGGCGTACCCGGAACTGGCAAATATACCCGTATGGATAACCGAGTTCAACTCGGAGGGCAACCTGAAACCCAGGAACATGTCGACCCGCCTTGACAACGCGCTCTTTATCACGAATTATCTCGGCGAGTTCATAAAGCATTTTGGAAGCAACGGACATACTAACATGTGGGATGCTATAAACGGCGGCGATGCATTAACAAACGTAAACGGCGGAGACCACGGCTACCTGCAGGCTGATGACGGCCCGTACAAAAACCAGGAAAGGGCCACATACTGGGCCATGAAGATGCTGACGAATTACTGGTCCAAAAGCGGGGATTTGGAAGTGCACAAACTGGTGGACACGAAATCATCGGAGAAATTTCTGGCCGCGTATACGGATCTAAAACCGGACGGCAGCCTTTCGGTAATAGTGGTTAATAAAGACCCCAAGGAGCCATATAAAACAACAGTCAGCGTGGCAGGTTATAAACCGGCCGCGGATGCGAAAGTCTACAGTTTTGACAAGTCAAACTACGACTGGAAAACAGACAATGCCCCATACCACGCGGACCCGGACAACGCGCCGTCGGAAACAACGATAGGAAACGCCGGGGCGAAGTTCGAGTACACGTTCCAGCCGTATTCGATAACGGTGATAAGCATGAAGAAGGCGGAATAGACGGGAGATTTGGCCCATGGCGTTAGCCTCACGGCAGCGTACGGAACGCATATATGCGTTCCGCCGCAGGCCTTTGATCCCGCGGGCATAAAGCCCGCGACGGAATGCATATATGCATTCCGTACGAAGACAAGGAGTTGTTATGGATACTTTTAAAATGCAATTAATCTTTGTTGTATTTTTACTTTTATGTTCTTCTTTTGTATTTGCCGGCAACACCGCTATCAAGCTCTCAATCTACCCTGCCTTCGGAGACCACATGGTCCTTCAGCGGGATATGGACATTGAAATATCCGGTCTTGTAACCCCGGGTAAAATCGTGACCGTCGAATTCGCCGGGCAGACCTCGTCGGCGAAAGCCGATAAGAACGGCGAATGGAAAGCCGCGCTTAAGCCGATTCCCGCGGGAGGCCCTTTTGATTTAAAAGCAGTTTCAGGAACTGAAACCCTGGCCTTAACCGACATCCTCGTGGGCGATGTCTGGTTCTGCTCGGGCCAGTCCAATATGGAAATGATGCTGCAGGAAACAACTGAAGGAAAAGAGGAACTTAAGAACTTTCCGCTCCAGCCTAATATGCGCCTTTTCAAGCAGGGGCAGAGGCCTGCGGCAAAACCCATAAAGGAAGTGGCCGGCTCATGGACGGCATGCGACGCGCAGAACGCGCAATATTTTTCCGCTGTCGGATATTTCTTCGGCAAGAAACTTCAGTCCGAACTTAATGTTCCCATGGGGCTGATCGATTCCTCATGGGGCGGCACGTCTATAGAGATATGGACCGACGCGAAACTCATACAGGCAAACCCGGTCACGGCCCCTATATTCCAGCGCTGGAAAGACAACCCCAAGATGGACTGGAAAGCATGGAACAACGGGTCAGGAATGGATTATGAATTACAGTTGGCAAACGTGCACTTCATATCATGGAAGGGAAAAACAGACCCGATAACCGTAAAGTTATCAAAAGACGACAAAGGCGCGCTCGGCGGCCAGTGGGACCCGTGGGCAAAACCAGGTTCTACATCCGCGTTTATAAACAGCGTTGATAAGACGCAGGGGTTGACCGGCACTTTAAAGGGCAGGATAATGCTGGGCGCGTGGGGCGGAGCCGGAGTATTGCTCAAAAACGGCGAGGAAGCCGACCTTACGCCTTATGACGCGGTCGAGTTCGACGCCAGGGGCAAAGGAAAATTCTCTGTATCGCTCGCGCAGAACAGCATAAAGGATTTCAATTATTATACGTCGGAGGAATTCGAAGCGGAAAAAGAATGGACAAATTACCGCTACACATTCAACACCTTCCACCAGGGTTCATGGGGCACGAAAGCGCCCTTTACCCAGCACGACATGACCAAACTGCAGTTCAACGTGATTTCCACGACGCTGGAAATGCCGTCGTCATTATACAACGGCATGGTAAGCCCATTCACGGCAGCCAAGATAAAAGGCGTTATCTGGTACCAGGGCGAGGCAAACGTGGACCGCGCCTACCAGTACAGGACACTCATGCCCATGATGATAACCAACTGGCGCGAAGCGTGGAAGGAAAAAGACATGCCGTTCTACATGGTGCAGCTGGTTAATTTTATGCCCCGCAGAACCGAACCAACGGAAAGCGTGTGGGCAGAACTGCGCGAGGCGCAATTAAAGACACTCAACCTGCCGGACATAGGCGTAATATCGGCGATTGATTTAGGTGAAGAAAAAGACATACACCCGAAACTGAAAAAGCCAATAAGCGACAGGCTGGCAACAGCCGCTATGGCCGCGACATACGGCAAAGACATAACCCCGATAGGCCCGCTGTATGATACGGCTGTTTTTAACGACAATATGGCGGTTATCAAGTTTAAATACACAGGCAAGGGCCTGGTTGCAAAAGACGGCGAGCTCAAAGGTTTTTCCATAGCCGGCGATGATAAGGTTTTCAAATGGGCCGAAGCCAAGATCGAAGGAAATAACGTGGTCGTCTGGAACGACGAAGTAAAGCAACCCAAAGCGGTCCGCTACGCCTGGGCCGACAACCCAGAGTGCAATTTGTACAGCGAGGACGGGCTGGCAGCGTTCCCGTTCAGGACGGATGATTGGAAGGGTCTGACTGACGAAAAATATTAATGTACTTGTAGGGGCGGACCTATGTGTCCGCCCGCTGAGGGATTTGTTTGAAGATATCGCAGCAACCCATGGCTGCATAAGACAGGCATACCGCGGTTTATTGCGCATTGACGGTTATAATATTTTTAAAATTAATGTGGTCAGGGCTCCATAAACCGCAGTATGCCTGTCTTATGCCATGGTTGCAATCGGATGCGCGACCGAAGGGTTTTAGGTGCGTACGGAACGCATATCCAGCTTCGCAGGACTTCGTATGCGTTCCGCCGCAGGCCCGTCAACCAACGCAGCTTTTTACAGGTAATACTTGAAATCCATTATGATGTAAACATCCCCGGAAGACATTGACGCGTATCCCGTGGGCATCGGCGACACCCCGTTGATGAGGTACCTCAGCGCGATATTGCCCTCAAATTTATCTTTGCTATATCCCATGCCTATATTCAAACCGGTCGCGTTAGTCGCGGGGTTGTCGGCAGTTCCGGAAGCAACAGGCGCGGCGCCGTTCATGGCAATCGTAATACTTCCGGCCGAGTAGTCAAAACCCAGCCTGGCTTTCAGGCTGTCGCTAACAACGTATTCCGCGCCAAGCAGGACCTTCCATCCGCCGATGTTGAAAACAGCCGGATAATCCCCGGCCTGGGTGTAACTGCCGTTTTGAAAACTGAGCTCAAGAGGTATTATAAACTTCGAGATTTTCAGGGAAGCTCCAAAAGTGGCGTCAAATATTCCGATATGTATCTTTTCCGGATTTGTGTCGTTCGCAAATTTCAGGAAGTCCAATCCAAGAGAGGTGTAGCCCAATTTGATTGACGGGGTAAAGGCTCCTATGTAACCCCTGGCCTTTGCCGATACAACCGCTTCGAGCCCGTTTTTGGCCGTGTCATAAGCTTCGAAGGAGTCGGATACGGTTGTCTGATTGGTTGTCTTATCCGTGTATGAATTTGTTCCCGAAAGTTTTGCGCCAATCCCGGGGGCCAGTCTTAAGCTTATGTCAGCGTCGAGCTTTCCAGGCATGACAAAGCCGGATGCCAGGGCTATGTCAAAAGCCGAGATATCCACTTTCATCGTGTCAATAGTTTTGGACGCGGGAGTATCCTGCGTATCCACCAAGGTGATAGTATTGAATAAATTATATATGCCGCCGGCGGCCTGCAGGAAGGGCTGTATCGTTGAGAGAGAAGAAGGCAGTGAAATGTCCAGCCCGGAAAGAAGGCCGGTTTTATTCCCGAGAGACAGCCCGAAATAAAGGTTGTTTTCCTTTACCGGCATCAGGTAAGTGCCTGAGAACAGATACTCGATCTTTGAGGTGTTGATATCGGTTTTCTCGCTTGAATCAGCGCTGCTCATGCCGGAGTTTAATGTGGCATAACCCAGGGAAATGCCGGCTGAAAGGTTGGGCATGATCCTGTGCGCGTATTCGGCCTCAAAGGCATAGTTGTAGGCCGAAGAATTTGTCTGTGTCGTATTCCCGAGCGCGTCGCCGGTCTTAACGCTGCCCGGAGCCATGCTGAAATAAGGCCTTATTATAAGGACCCCGTCAGGGCTGAGCCAGCGGGTAACGCCATTCTCGGATTCCTGCAGAAAATTAAGCGCAGGCACGGTTGAGGAATTTTTCGAATACTGCGCCAAAGCGCCGCTTTGAACGCTGCTGCCTGAAGGAAACGACAGCGAAGGCTCCACGTTTACAAAATCCCTGCGGTCCCTGAAAGCGTAAAAGGATGTAAAACCCTCGGAGTAAAGGTCTACTATTGAGGTTATGTCCGGCACTGAAATCGAGGGATTCCCCATGGCATACATTCTGGCCACCCCGCCTTCATACATATTGCTTTTGCCGGCGGCAGCGGCTCTATTTTGCGGGGCGGATTCCAGGTTATGGATATAAGCATATAATTTAGCGTTTTTCGAAATGGCGTATGCCTTTTTAAGATATTTAAGCGCGTTGGCCCTGTCCTTAATAGCCAAATAGCTGTACCCGGCATAAACCGCGGCATTGGCGTTTTTGGGATTTAATTCCACCGCCTTACTGAAGGATTCCGCGGCCTTGGCAAAGAGTTTTTGCGAATAAAAAGCGGCCCCGTCCTTTAAGTATTTTTTTTCCGATGAAGACTGCGCTGAAAACAGGGAAGCGGAAATTAAGGCGAATACGGCAAGCAGAATAAGTTTTTTCATTGTTCACCCTTAGTGAGCAGTATTAAATTCCTTATGGGAACATTGTACGTCTTAAGAGCCGATTATTCAAGGCGGTTTTTACCGGTTGTCAATGCAAAATAAGATTGTCCGGTTTTCTGCT
>PMTB01000016.1 GCA_003167475.1 candidate division FCPU426 bacterium
GTATATGTACGCGGTATCGTCTCTGTGACAGACTGCATTGAAAAAGCCGGCGTTATGACATTGCTTGCCATCAGGCCGGCTGACAGAAAAGGAAAAGGCGTATACAACAGCCCCAGGTCCGCGCCGAAACCCGCGTAATTGAACCTGGCCATTTTGGAGTAGTATATGCTTATATTCGCCCCTGCGGAAAGGCCTTCGATTATGCTGCGGCCGTACGAAAGTGTCAGCTTGTTCTGTTCGCTGCCGAAAGCGGAGGTCGGTTTGTCGTTCTGGTCATAACCCTCAATATTGTCCAATGAAAACCTGAAAAAAGCCGCGCCAATCGTGCCAAAATTCAGCAGGGGCTGTCCGTATGCGGCCGAGCTGTAGGATGCGGATTCATACATGGGATAATAAAGAAGGGATATTTCCTGTTTTTTTATATTTACCAGCCCCGCCGGGTTATAATGTATGGCGGAGAGATCATCGGCCACAGCGGTGAAAGCTCCTCCCATGCCGTCCGGCCTGGAACCCGCGCCGGTCATGAACACGCTCTCCGTGCCGTAGTCTCCGGCTGCGGCAAATGCCGAGCAATAGAATAATAGCAGGATAAACACAGGTAATTTCCGGGCCAAAACTTTTTCTTTTTTCACCTAAGGACCGCCAGCTTCTTTGTAAGCTTTGTTGTCCCGCCTTTCACCTTGTCCTTTACTTTCAGGACACATAAATAAACACCCGACAGCACTTCCCTGCCGGACTCATTTTTCGAATCCCAAACGTCCTCATTATGCAGCCCTGCCGGTTTTAAAACCTTATTCAGCACGCTTTTTACATGACTGCCGCTTATGGTGAATATATCCAGGGATATCTCCGAGTCGTTTTCAATATTATAACTGAAATGCGCCTGCGACTGTTTTGGGTTCACGGGATTTGGGAATGCATGAAATGATTCTGCAAGCGGCAATCCGGCACAGAAGCCGAGCTGTAAATCCCCAAAATTCGCCGAGCTTTTCCAGTCATTTTTGTCCCCGTTCCAGGCCAGCTGCCCCACGCGTGTATTTGTGCCGTTATTGATATTCACCTGCACGTCTAACCCTTAATCCGCTCCGGTGGCGGGATTTACTCCCAGATACTGCCATGGTATCCTGACCTCCATTATGTAGCCGGACGCGTTATAAGTGCTGGCATACTGTATCCCGCCCCCGCCCGGAGGAATTGCAACGGAAGCGTTCAGGCAGGATTGAAGGCAGTCATAACTTATCATGAAATGGAAATCGCCAATGGACCCCGGGTACGGCTGGCTGCCATCGTCATTTGCCATATCCAGGAATATTTCGACAGATGAATCATTGTAATTATTACAGGCTACCTGTGTGGCATTAAGGTAGGAATCGTTTATGATAAGGCCCATATACAGGCTGTCCGTATCCCACAGGGTTTTAAAGCCGCCTGATATGTTGTTTGGATTTGTTCCCAGGCACAGTTTTGATACCGGGTTTAAGGCGGCCGAAGCCCATGCGTCCTCGTTCATTTTTCCGTCAATATTTATCCCCGCTGCGCAGCCCGCGGTTTCTTTCAAAATAGCCGGCACCGCCGCAACCGCAGTGACCTTGAATGCCATAGTCGCCTGGCTTCCGCAGCCATCGGTAAACACTGTGGTGAATGTGTTCAATCCGCTTGAAAGCGGTATTCCGCTTATTTCCCGCAGGCTTGAAGTGAACCCGGACGGGCCGGTCCAGCTCCAGGAGCCTCCTGTCAGGGGCTGCGGGCCCAGTGTTACATTGGAACCTATGCTCGCGGTAATGCTGTCAAGGGGCTGCCAGGCTCCGCCGTTCACCTGTATAAACGGGGTGATACCGGGAGTACCGCAGGCCGTCACTGTGGGTGTCGGTGTGGGAGTGGACGGCATTGGATTTATCTGTATCGCGCAAACCTGCGCGTTATCCGCTGTCGCGGGGCCGAACTGTATGGTTATAAGCCCGCTGACGGGCGAGATGTTGTTGAATACCTTACTGACCGCCATGTACTCGGAACCGGTATCCGCAAAAATATCGTAACCGCTCAGCACTGTCGCGCCATTGATTGAGACGCTAAATACCCTGGCGCCGGCCGCAGTCTGATATAATTCCGCAAATTTTAAAGTTACCTGATAAGAGCCCGCCGGCACATTAAAAGCATATGTAAAGGTATTTCCGAATCTTTCGCACTGGTAAAGGCCGCTGTCTCCGGTATTGGTGACGGTGTTCGTCACGCAGTGCGCGGTGCCGCTGTTAAAATTTGTATCCGCGCTCCAGGTGTTGCCCCAGCTGTCCGGATACAAAGCTCCGCCCGCATTTACCCGCCAAACAGAAGATACAACAGGAGTGCCCGTTAACGTGGCAGTTACTGTGGGTGTAAATGTCGGGGTGGCCGCCGCCTCGCAGGCACAGGCAATGGCCATGGTACAAAACAAAATCATGGCGTTCTTTAGGAGGAAAATACGGATGCCCGCTGTTTTTTTCATGTGTTTTCTCCTTAAAATAACGTTCATATCAAAAGTTGGTTTTTTCGATTTGATTATACATCAAAGGGAAATCATTTGCCAGTTATTTCGAAACTTTCGGTATAGTCCACTAATAGCAGGCCGTCATTGCGAGGAGGCGTT
>PMTB01000266.1 GCA_003167475.1 candidate division FCPU426 bacterium
ATCTCCACTATCGGCTGTTCTATCAGGGTTATGTCCGCCATTTCCAATGCCGGGGAATCGTCCTGGCCTATTATCGCGAAATCTTCCGGGACTCGCAGGCCCATTTTTCTCGCTTCCTTTAACAGGTACAGCGAGTGCTCTTCTCCCGACGCCGCGTAGACCGCGTCTATTTTTTTGTTTACGAAAAAATTCAGGGCCCTTACTATCATTTCCGGCGGGGTGTTTTCCTGGAACTCAAATATGTTCTCGGCCGCGGCTTTGCGGTCCTGCGGCTTGAAGGACCTTAAGAAGCCCGCTCTTCTTTCACGGAAACTCTGAACAATTTTCGTGTTTCCGATGAGCATCCCGATTTTTTTCCTTTTCTTTTCCTGAAAGTGCCTTACCGCCATCCTCGCGGCGGCTAAGTTGTTGTAATGTACCCTGTTGCCCCATGTGTCTTTGCCTTCTATAAAGACCAGCTGTATACCGGCTTTTTTATATCTCGCGGTAATATCTTTTTTTCCGTACAAAATCCCTGAAAACACTATAAGCGCGTCGGCTATCTTTTCGTTGAGTATCTTTTCATATATATATGAGTCCCTGCCCGCAGTGCCCACGAACGTGTACTGGCTCGAAGAGTAATAAACCATATCGTATTTTGTCTTTAACATCTCTGTTTCTATGCCCTTTATCAGGTCCACGGCAAATTTGTTGAAATAGGAAAATGTAACCACTGCTACTGTGTTGGATTTGGCCCGCGCCAGGCCTTTGGCCGCCATATTGGGCATGTAGTTGAGCTCTTTTGCCATTTCCAATACCCTGCGCCTTGTGATGGAGCTCACGTGCGGGGCATTGCTTAGGGCCCTGGAAACAGTGCCGTGATTTAAACCAAGTTTTTTCGCGATATCCTTTATTGTCGCCAGCTTCATGCCGACTCCCTTATTATAAGTTCCGGGTCTATTACCACGTTCTTGTCTTTTTTCAGCTTTCCGTCTATGGCTTCAATGGCCATATCAAAGGCCATAGTTCCTATATCCTCAAGCGGCTGGCGCACCGTGGTCAGAGGCGGGTTTAAGTGCCTGGCCGCCAGTACATCATCGTACCCGATTACCGCCATGTCACCCGGTATTTTTATGCCCAGCTCATCCGCACGCTCCAAAACCCCCATGGCCACTATGTCGCCTGCGGCGCAGAATATGGCGTCGGGTTTTACCGGCTTTTTCAGGAAATTATCGAGCGCTTTCTTACCTTCTTCATATATATATGCGTGTATCACTTCTATATTGTTGTCCTTAATATGCAATCCCCGCTTTTCATGCGCCGCCACGTAACCGAGCTTCCTTTCAACTGCCGCGGCGTTCACATCCCTGCTGGGAGGCTGCATTGTCTCTCCTATAATAAGGCCTATATTCCGGCGGCCGCCGTCCAAAAGATGGTTGACCGCCTTTTCCGCGCCGCTTTGGTTATTTATGGTTATCGAATGCGCGCCTTTCATGGCATTTTCAATTAGTATGACCGGAACTTTTGCCGCGTTGAAATCCTTAAGCGTTTCTTCGCGCGGCTTTATTGTCAGCATAACCACCGCGTCAGCCATCTTGCTGCGCAGTATCCTTTTCAGCAGCAGTTCCTTCAGCTCTTCCTCATTCCGCGTGGAGTAGGGCGATATGCCGTGAACGTAGCGGTTCGTGTAAAAGGCGCGCTGTTCAAAAGAGTCAAGGACATTTGATATGAAAGGCGCTGCAAATCGCGTGCTGATAAAGGCGATAGCCTCTGATTTCCCGCGGACCAGCCCGCGCGCGGCCAGGTTGGGGGTGTAGTCCATCTCCGCCGCCATCTGCTTTATCCTATGGGCGGTTTTTACATTTACCACAGGGTCGTTGCTCAAAGCCCTGGAAACCGTGGAAAAACTTATGACGAGCTTTTTCGCTATGTCTTTTATTGTAGTTGTCTTCATTTTCCTGCCTTTTTCGAGCATTGTTATTTCCTTGGGTTATTATAGTTTATCGGGCAGGATATTGCAATATGATAAGGAAGACTGTCGTTTTAAAGCCTGGATGTCATTGCGAGGAGCCGTTTTTGATTAATGGCGACGAAGCAATCTCAGTTCCACCGATAAGCATTTTTGGACCGGCTATCAGCAAAAGAACAGAGATTGCTTCGTCGCTGAAAATCTCGTTCCTCGCAATGACAGCATAAAAAATAATCATTCAGTAAAACCCAATTTTACCGCTTACTTCCTCAACAGCACAACACATCCCGGTTTGCTTGTGGCCGTGGAACCGTTGGTTGTTTTGGCCGTTACGCTGAAATAATATATTCCGTTTGATAATCCGGTGAACAAAGAACTGTCGACCTTCACCGCGCCCTTGCCTGCCGGCAGGCCGGCGCTTATGGTTACGTCCCTTATCAGCCTGAAGCCTATCGTGAACACACGGAACTCAACTGAACTAATGCTCCTGTTGAGAGTGATACTTATTGAAAGGTCCATCCCCGCCGGGTCATATGGGTTCGGGTACGGGATGTTCGCTGTTACCTTAAATACCGCAGGAGTGTCTATAGCTGTTGCCGTAGCTGTTGGGGCCGGCGTGGCCGTATATGACGGTGTTGCGGTGAAAGGAATAACTGTCCATGTGTATGTGGCTGTGGGAATGACCACAGTGTTCGTCTTTGTGTATGTGGCCGTGGGGATGACTGGTGTGCTCGTCTTTGTGTATGTGGCGGTCGGTATGGCTGCCGTATTGGTCTTTGTAGCTGTCGGGGGCACCGCTGTGTTTGTCAAAGTGGGAGCTACCTGCGTGTTTGTCGCTGTCGGCGGGATCGCCGTGAAAGTTAAAGTGGGCGCTATCGGAGTATTTGTCGCCGTGTTCACCACCGCCGTCGGAGATGCCGTATTCACAGGCGTGTTCACCGCGGTCGATGTTGCCGTATTGACAGTGTTCGTTGCCGTGGCGCTCGGCAATACAACGGTATCGGTAGCGCTTGGCACAACCGCCGTGCTGGTTTGCGTCGGCGCCAGGGCCGTGGCCCTCCATGTGAAAGTTGGCGGCACGGCCGTATTTGTGTGGGTAAAAGTCGCGCTCGGGATTATCGGCGTATTCGTCCTGGTGTCCGTGGGCGTAAAGGGGACCGGGGTATTCGTGAAAGTATTCGTGGCTGTCGGCGGCACTGCGGTATTTGTATGGGTTGCCGTCACGGATGATGTTCCGGTCGGCGATGCTGTCCTTGTGTATGTGTATGTGGCGGTCCTTGTCGCCGTGAATGTGGACGTCGGTATTAAAGGCGTATTTGTTTTTGTCGGCGGAACCGGCGTATTTGTCGGCGACATGGCGGCCGAGGTCAAAAACTGCACATTATCTATCTGTATATCAAGCGCGCCGTTTGCGTTGCTCGCCCACTGCAGCGCGGATATGGCGTTCTTCGTAAACGTGGAAGCCGTGCCATATCCCCTTTGAGTGAGCGATGCCGCGTCTATGGGCACGGTTACCAGCGTCCACGCTGCGGGCGCGGTGAATGACACTCCGAAGTTGTCGCCGTCGGTTATTGATGGCTGTGTGAATTGGAACCAGTATGAGCCGCCGTTGCCCTTCACATAGAACTGCACTGAAGTGTAATTGGTCAGGTCCACGGCACCCTGGGAGGCGTCCAAATTGGTTCCCATCCCGGCGTAATCCGCCACTGTAGCCGCTATTTCCGCCCTGTAATTCGGCGAGCCTGTCATTCCGCCGGCAGTCATTGTGAAGGGTTTCGGGGTGATAGTGGTCCCTGTGCCGGAATATGAGTACCAGTTGCCTCCCCAGTTGTTTGTCGTGTCCCCGTCCTCCATATCGTCAAGCATGACGCTGTGCGGCGTGGGGGAAGGCGTGGCCGTGAATGTAGGAGTGCCTGCGTAAGGCGTATTCGTGGGCGATGGCCCGGTTGACATCGTGCCTACGAAGGACATTACGCTGTTAGCCGGAATATTGTATGTAAAGCTGTTGGCGGACACGCCTACGGCCGTCTGTGCGACCAGGTTGTTTGACGCGTCCGTGAGCCACGGCGTTACTGAAGACGTGGATATGCCGTTTAAATTAAATGTCGTGCTCTGCGCGGAGCCATTGTTGTTTACGCACACTATGACATACCTGTTTAGGGCTGTCATGATATAGGCCGATGTGGCCAGGTTGGTGGAAGGGTATTCGGTGGCTGCAATGCGCACAGCACCCGGCCTTATGAACTTGCTGTAATTGCCAAGCGTATAGAGCCTCTTTGTCGGGGTGCCGTTGGTGTCGCACAGGCCCTCATCGTCGGTACCCGAGCTTAACACCAGCCACCAGTAGCACCAGGCATTGTAATTATTGTCCACGACGCATTTATGAAGCTGGTTGGCGTAGTAGATGCCGCTGTCTATATTGCCGTCGCTGGTTTTCTCCGAGGTCTCGGTCTCCCATAGCTCGACCGTGTGGCCGGCAGTCGTGGAATAACTGGCCGGAATCGGGTTTGGGCCGCCGCCGTACAGGTGCTGGCCTATGGCCCTCACGTATTTCGCGGCGTTCGCGTCGCCCATGGTGGTCGTGGCAAGGTTCATGTTGCACGCGAACGACTCAGGCATCATAATTATATTATTGAATCCGGCGGTCGCGAGGGCCGGGCCCAGGTATGTGCCGATGAAGCTGTCAAAGGACGAAGCGGACCATAGACAGGAGTCGTAGGTGACGTCGTAATCAGGCTCGTTCTGGACCGATAAAGCGTAAAGGTTAAATCCATAAGTGCTCTTGCATGCTTTGACAAAGTTCGTAAGGTAGGTGGCATAGTCGCTGTAGTGCGATGTGCTGAGCTGGTTGGTGTTGCTGCCAGGGTTGCCGTTGGTGTTGCCGGTATTGTTGCCGGAGGTCGCGTTGTTGTTCTTCCACTTTGCCGGCGGGCTCCACGGGCTGGCAAAGACCCTTACGTTGGGGTTGATATTCAGCGCCTGGGTCGCCGATCCACAGGCAGTGCCCCAGTTGCTGTTTCCCGAATCGTCGATACCGAGTCGGATAATGGATAGCCCGGCATGACCGTTCACCTGGTCGTCCGCCCAGAAGGCCGTCGCGAGCGACGATGTGATCTTACTTTCGACCCACTGGCTGCTTGCGCCGAAACCTGAGATCGTCTGATATTTTGTGGAAGAGTCGATTGTCGCTGTTCCTGCAAAAACCTGTGATGAAAGTACAAAGAACAGGATCAAAACCATTAAACCGTTTAACTGTTTCTTCATTTAAAAACCCCCTTTTTCCTTTTCATATTTTTTACGACTTTGCGTCGGTTGCACACGTGTGTTTGCAAACGTTTGCATTACAATGTTTATACCTAAAAGACATCGATTTGTCAATATTTAAATCGATTAAATACAAATAGTCGTTTTAACGAGTAAAACGAGGTTGGTTAACCGGTAAATGGTTTTACGTGAAAAGAAGGTTGTGACGTATGTAACACTTTTTTTGTTTTTTGGTTGCAGGTTGATTTGCTTTATGGAATTTGTAGAGAGGGGGCTTGCCCCCTCTCTCAGTGGGATCCATAACGAATCCCACGGTTTAAATCCCGCAGGGAGAGGGGGCAAGCCCCCTCTCNNAAAATCAAAATACATTTAACAACAATTTCATTATAGGAATTTATAGGTCTGTTTTTACATATGGCTGCGGAATTATTATTTTTACCCCCGGTAAATCCACCATATACTTCTTTTTCACGTCCCCGCCGGAATTCCCTTCAAGATGGACAACCAGCACCTTTTTCAGGCCCTCAAATCCGCGCAGCATTGACATTATCCGGCCGTATTGGGCGTGCGAACTGAAACAATCAAACTTCATTACTTCCGCATTTGCCGCATAAGATTTCCCTCCGATCTCAACCATGTTACCCGTGTTCCCGGAAATGATCCCGCCTACGGTTTCCGGGTCCTGATAACTTATAAAAATAAAACAGCAGTTTTTGTCCCCGATTAATTTTTTCATCTCGGCTTTTGAAAGGATGTGATCCACCGCGCCCGATGATATCACCGATATATCGCCGAATACAATCTTGTTGCCTTTCGGGAACTTGATCTGTGCCGGGTCAAATGGCCCGTTTGACAGAAAATCACCGGTGAAATTCCCTTTTTCTTTCCTTAATTGCCCGCAGTAGAGCGCATTGAGCGCCTCCATGCTCGGGCTGAATGCTGTGATCTTTGTTCCCAGGGGTATGACTGCGTCCCTTATCCCTTTTGAAAGTTCATAAAAAACCTGCTGCGATTTATCGAGGACAAAAACAGGAATTATTATCCGTTTGCCCTCTTTTAGTTTTTTTGCGACATACTCCCTAAACTTAAGCCTTGCGTCAGGCTCATCCGTCCTTTCCGCTGTTCCGTAAGTGGCCTCGACTATGGCGATGTCAACCCTGCGCTTTATCAAGGGGTTATGTGTCAAAAACGGGGAAAGGTCGCTGCCGACATCCCCTGAATAAAGAACATTTCTTCCGCTCTTTTTGTCCTTCAGCAGCGTCATAACGGACCCGGGCAAATGCGAGGTGTAAAAAAACTCCGCGTCCACCGTATCGGAAATTTTCACATCGCCGCCGGGTTTGACTATCACGATATTTTCCATAGTTTCAGCGGCTTCCATTTCAGCGCATTTGCCGCATAAAAAATAACCTTTGGGTCCCAATTCAGGCCGCCTGCATTTGACCAGGCCCTTCTTCCCTATCTGGCTTCCGTATTCACAGCCAGGCATGCTGTGTACGGCTATGCCCTTGCCCGCAAAACGGTTCTTCACGTTATTTTTCGAGTAATAAAAGTTCTCCATGCCAAAATCACCGTATTTGACCGCCATTTTCAACATCACTGGCAGNNAGTATCGAGGTCTCTTTCGTGCAAAAGACCGGGCCTTTATACCCGAGAAACCTTACTATTTTCGGTAGCCGCCCGGTATGGTCCAGGTGGGCGTGGCTTATTATAATGCACTTGAGCCCTTCTATATCTTTTTTTTCCATATCTTTCGGGAACTTTGATTTGTCGGCGCTGTATAACTCCCCGCAATCAAGCATGATCTTCGTCCCCTCAATATCCAGCATATGAAGAGACCCGCTGACAACCCCATCCGCCCCGAAT
>PMTB01000061.1 GCA_003167475.1 candidate division FCPU426 bacterium
GCCTGTCACGCTTTATCTTTACAAGCTCGTGCTTAACAGGTCGACGCATTATTTTTCATACGCTGACCTGGACGCCCTCAAGGCCACGGGCGTGGTGGATTTCGGCAGCCACAGCTATTCACACATACCGCTGATAAAGCGCGACAGCGTTGTTTTGGACCATGAGATCATAGATGGCAAAAAAGGCGTTGAGGACGCACTTAAGATGAAGCTTGATACTTTTGCCTACCCCTACGGGATGTATGACTCCCAGGCGAAGAAAGTGGTGTCGGAAAATTTCAAGGCGGCTTTCGGGGTCAATGACGGGTGGAACTCAAAAGCCACGGATAAATACAACCTGAACAGGTTCGTGATATATAAATCAACCGGCTTCGGTGAATTCATGTCCTATGTGAACTACGCCGCAGGCGACAAAGACAGGGGTTACACAGTTCACTTTCTGGGCACAGGCAGGGATGACGAGGGTCATTTCGACAGAATACAGTTCAAGGTTTATAAATTTGACGCGAAAGTCCCGTCAAAAAAAGCGCTCCTTATACCATCCTCGGGCGCGGGGCCGGCATGGTCGTATAAACTTGTGAAAAAACTCAATGAGTCAGGTTATGACTGCTACGTGTTGTCCGGCAGGAATAATTATGTGCCGTTTTACAACCCCAATGAAGTGATGAAGGTCGTAAAGGACTGGGGCGTACCCGAGATGATAAAGGATATGAAAGAAACCGTGGATTATACGGTGCAGGACGGAAAAAAACCCGTGGTATTCGCCTGGGGAGACGGTTTTGATTCATTCATGGCGCTTTTAGGCAGCGACCCGAAGTATGCGGATAAAGTCAGCGGGATAATAGCGGTAAACCCGTCGCTCTCGGGCGCGCTTAACGACGTGGATAATTACAAACAGCAGGTTGAAACTTATGACGCTATGCTGGCCAAGGGCCAGTATGAGGAGGAAGGGCTGAATTTTTTTCTTAAGGTAAAGACACTATTGGACCTCATGGTCTTAAAGCCCGGGGCCATAAGCCCGTTCGCAAAAACCATGGGCTTTCCGGGGACCACGAATAAGGTTCTTATAGCGCGTTTCCTTGATTCCGTAAAGCACCCTGAACTGGGGTTTGATATGGATTCATTTGACGGGCTCCTGGAAGAGTACAAGGAAGCCTGCATGCAGCCCATGCCGCTGCTGAGCATGGTGGTGCCGGTGGCTTTTATGCGGGACTTGAACCATCTGTGGTACGGTGATTTTTATTCAAAAGAACTGGGCGTTGAGCACGTAAAAGACATAAACCTTCCAGCCGCGTTCTTTTATTCCAAGGTATTCGGCGGCAACGAAGCCGCGATAAAATCGGCCATGAGCGGTCTGAAAATCACGGATGAGTACACATGGGACGAACAGTCGACCGTGGAAATCCTGCTGAACGAAGATTTCCTGGAAAAATCCATCCCAATAGCCGCGGCAATGTCAGGCGAGCCGGTGACAGCTACGGCCGGGGTTAAATAGTGGGTGATGTCTGGATTGGTTCTCGTAGGGGCGGACCTATGTGTCCGCCCGCCGCAGGTTTTGTTTCAGTTGTTACTAGAATGACAAATAATATGGAAAGCCAACGTTGTATTTGATTATGCAATAGAAACAATATTTTGAGGGGGTTAAAAAATATGTTTAACGAAAAACCAATTTATTATTTAAAGTTATTCGGTGCCGTCGTGTCTATTTGTGTTGTTTTTATTGGCGCACTTGTTTTATTTAAATTATTGAAACTAAATCCTAAAAATGCCTTTTTAAGTGCAAACCTTGTGATTTGTTACATATTTTTTAATATCACTTATTGTTTGAATTTATTGAAAAATGGTTTTAAGAAAAATTTTTCTAAATGTTTAATATTTTTGATAGCCGCTGTATTTTTGTATGCGATAATTTATGGATTTTTTTGGCTTAAATTAAACAGGATGTCAAATATATTAATTATGACTCTTGTTTCGAGTATGGCCATTATTATTTTCTTTATAACTTATTATATTTGTAAAATTATAGAAAAAGCTATCGTAGTCGTAAAAAATTCAAATAAACACAAATTATTATGAAAATTTAATACAAACAGAAGGTTTTATATTAGAAACAAGCGGTTTAAGTTAAAACACATTGTTTTTACTACTCTATTTTTACAACATTGGGGATTTGCCAAGACTTCATAATTAAATTATTTACCATTCCCCCTATTTGTTGTAATATATCCCTGTCCGAAAAATACATAACCGGAGGTTTTTTATGTCAAAAAAAGTGATTTTAATAATCAGGGACGGATGGGGCATAGGCCCCGACTCTCCGTATAACGCGGTCCAGAAAGCTAAAAAGCCCAATACCGACGGTTTCCTCAAAAAATACCCACATTCCGTTCTTGAAGCGTCCGGCTTGTCCGTCGGCGTCCCGAAGGGATATCAGGGTTCGTCTGAAGTCGGCCACCTGAACATGGGCGCGGCGCGTATAGTCAAGCAGGAAGTCGTGCGTATTAATGAGGCCATAGAGGCCGGAACCGTATTCGGCAACCCGAATATGAAACGTGCTTTTGAAGCGGCAAAAAAGAGCGGTGCCCTGCATGTCATGGGGCTTATACAGGACGAGGGCGTCCACGCCCACCAGGAACACATTTACGCCATCATAAAGGAAGCCGCGGTGCAGGGGATAAAGAATGTTTATATCCACTTTTTTGCCGATGGCCGCGACACTTACCCGAAAAGCGCGCTTTCCTACCTCGATATGCTCGAGGCAAAGTTCAAGGAATATCATAAAGGGACCGTGGGCACCGTCATGGGCAGGTACTATGCCATGGACCGCGGCAAGAACTGGGACCTGACCGACAAAGCGTATAACTGTCTGACAAAATGCGAAGGCAAAAAGGCAAAGACGGCAAGGGAAGCCATTGAAGAAAGTTATAAGAACGACAAGCTCTCCAACGGCGATGAAATGACCGATGAGTACATTCTTCCCACGGTCATCGGGGATTTCCCGGGCATTAAAGACGGTGACGGTGTCATACACGCCAACTACCGCCAGGACCGCGCCATACAGCTGACGAACGCTTTTGTGGACGATGTTTACCCGGGCAAGCGCTGGAAAAAGCTCGATATCGCTTACTGCGGTCTGACAAGATATTATGACGCTTTCAAATATAATGTCCTGCCTCCGCTCGATGAAGGCGGGGATATGGTGAATTTGGTCGGTGAGGAAGTCTCGAAAAAGGGAATGAAACAGCTGCGCATAACTGAGACACAGAAATTCAAGCACGTGACATCCTTCTTTAACGGCAAAATGCTTGAGCCTTATAAAGGGGAAGAGCGCATAGAACTCAAGGGCCGCTTCGATCCATCCTCATTCGCCGAGCACCCCGAGATGGAAGCGTACCAGGTAAAAGACAGGGCCATCGAGGAAATTAAATCTAAAAAATATGATTTCATCACGCTGAATTTCGCGAACTGTGACATGGTCGGCCACACCGGCAGTCTTGAAGCAACGGTAAAAGCCGTCGAGGTTGTGGACGAATGCACGGGCGCGGTAGTTAAAGCCGCCCTGGACGCCGGCTATGTGGCTCTGGTTTCCGCCGACCACGGCAATGCCGAGGAAATGGCAGACGCCGCGACAGGAGCGCCGAGGACAGCTCACACCACGTATCCTGTTGAATGTATCTACATAGGAGCCGACGCGGACAAGGTAAAGATGAGGCCGCACGGAGTGCTCTCGGATATCGGAGCGACAGTGCTGGATTTGCTGGATATACCGAAACCAAAAGAAGCCACGGCGCAGAGTTTGATAATAAGGTAGTTTTGTAATATATAAAACCGGGCAGGCCGAAAGGTATGCCCGGTTTTTTTGTTGTTTAACGCCCCTACGCAACAAAAACCCCAAAACTTGATTTAAACCTTTTCCTATGGTATCTCTCTTTAACGAAACGATATCACGGAGGTATAAATATGAAACAAATCATCCTTATATTGCTTATCTTATTGTCCTTTTCCATACTTTCAGCCAAAGAAGGCGGTGTAATTATGAACAAAACAGCAGTATTCGCTGGCGGTTGTTTCTGGTGCATGCAGGGGCCGTTTGAGGCCGAGAAAGGCGTTATAGAAGTTAAAGCAGGTTATACGGGAGGCAGTACAAAGAATCCTTCATATGAAGAAGTTTCTTCCGGCACCACCGGCCATGTGGAAGCGGTTAAGGTTGTATTTGACCCCTCTGTCGTTTCGTACGAAAGGCTCCTTGAGATATTCTGGCATCAGATTGACCCTACAGACGCGGGCGGGCAGTTCGCGGACAGGGGAACGCAATATTACACGGGTATTTTTTATTTTGACGATGAGCAGAAAAAGGCCGCTGAAAAATCCAAAAAAGACATTCAGGCATCCGGCATGTTTGACAAGCCCATAGTTACCGCCATAAGGCCGGCAACTGACTTTTACGAGGCCGAAGCCTACCATCAGGATTATTACAAAAAGAACTCGTTCCAGTATCTGCTTTATAAAAAGGGTTCCGGCCGTGAGGAATATCTGAAGGAAACCTGGGAGAAGACAAGGGATAAATCCCTGAGGAAAAAGCTCACTCCATTGCAATACCAGGTAACGCAGGAAGAGGGGACCGAGCCCGCGTTCCATAACGAATATTGGGACAATCATAAAGACGGTATATATGTCGATATAGTATCGGGCGAGGCGCTTTTCTCCTCAACGGACAAGTTTGACTCAGGAACAGGCTGGCCGTCGTTCACAAAGCCAATCAATAAGGACGCGGTAGTGGAAAAAAAGGATTTCAGCAATTTCATGTTCCGCACGGAAGTAAAAAGCAAAAACGCCAAAAGCCACCTGGGCCACGTTTTCAACGACGGCCCGCAGCCCACGGGATTGCGCTACTGCATGAACTCGGCGTCGCTGAGGTTTATACCCAAAGAGGATATGGAAAAGGAAGGGTATAAAGAGTACTTGAAATTATTTGTGAAATAACGGGTCTTGCCTGTGTAGTCGCGGGCCTGCGTTTCATCGGCCCGCGCCTAGATAAGGATTTGATGTAAATAAAACCATAGATTGTTCACACAACCTTGTAAGCGACAATCCCGCAAGCGCACCCCGGTGGGTCGTAGAGGGTGCGACTACATAATACCTGCCATCCAAGGTCGTTAAAATGATGCCTGCAATTTTTGTCAAAATTTTAGTATTGCATCTGATTTATGTTATAATAACTTTATATAAATAATCGAATAGGGAGGAAAATAATGCACAAACTCATACTGCTCCGCCACGGCGAATCCACCTGGAACAAGGAAAACCGTTTTACCGGTTGGACCGACGTCGACCTTTCAGACAAAGGCGTCCAGGAAGCGCACAAGGCCGGCGAATACCTGAAAAAGGAAAACATGAAGTTCGACATCGCCTTTACTTCGCGCCTAAGGCGCGCCATCATGACCCTGAATATAGTCCAGGACGTCATGGACCTCATGTGGGTCCCCGTCATCCGCGCGTGGGAACTCAATGAGCGCCATTACGGCGCATTGCAGGGGCTCAATAAATCCGAGATGGCCGTGAAATACGGGGAAGCACAGGTCAAGATATGGCGCAGGAGCTATGACGTTAGGCCGCCGGCGCTTGAATTGACCGATGAAAGACACCCCAATAAGGAAGAAAAATACGCTGATTTAAAACCCGAACAGCTGCCGTCATGCGAGTGTTTGAAGGATACGGTTGCAAGGACCGTCCCCTACTACGAAAAGAACATAGTTCCGTACCTGAAAGCAGGCAAGACTGTCATGGTCGCCGCGCACGGGAACTCACTCAGGGCGCTTGTAAAATATCTGGATAATGTATCCGAGGAAGTGATACCTGAGCTGAATATTCCTACGGGTCTGCCGCTTATATATGAGTTGGATGATAATTTAAAGGTCGACAAAAGTTATTACCTCGGAGACCCTGAAGAGGTAAAGAAGGCCATGGAAGCCGTGGCAAACCAGGGGAAGGCGAAGTAACGTTTGTTCGGATTTTGTAGTCGCGGGCCTACGTTTCATCGGCCCGCGCCTAGACAAGGAATTGGATATACGCAAACTATAAGGATAGAATAAATCCCGCGTACGCACCACGGTGGGACGAAGGGGTGCGACTACACGAGCAAATTCCTTAAAAAAACATAGGAGTCCAAATGTACCTGATCTCATGGAACGTCAACGGCATCCGCGCCGTCCACAAGAAGGGTTTGTTCCTTCCCCTGTTCGACAAAAAACCCGACATAGTCTGCGTGCAGGAAACGAAAGCCCAGGATGATGTTTTTCCAAAAGATTTAAAAGAAATACCCGGTTACAATTTCTACCTCTGCTCCGCCGACAAAAAAGGCTACAGCGGCACGGCAGTCTGGTCCAAAGAAAAGGCGCTCAGCGTAAGGTACGGCTTTGGCAAAAAAGAGTTCGACGATGCGGGCAGGATAATAATAGCGGAATATAAGGACTTCTTCCTTTATAACATTTATTTCCCCAATGGCGGCAGAGGGCCACAGTGGGTTGACCATAAGATGGAGTTTTATGGGGAGTTCCTCCGGGACGCTGAAAAGAACAGGAAGAAAAAGGAAATAGCAGTATGCGGCGACGTCAACACCGCTCATAAGGAAATAGACCTGGCAAGGCCCAAACAAAACGAGGACAACACCGGGTTCCTGCCGATAGAGCGGGCCTTCCTGGACAAGCTTGTTTCAGCCGGATATGTGGACACATTCAGGGAAAACAACAAAGCCCCTGGCAATTACACATGGTGGGACTACAAAACTGGCGCGCGCGCAAGGAACGTTGGCTGGCGCATAGATTATTTTTACCTAACGACGGCCTTGGCCAAAAAATTAAAAGATTCCGGCATCATGGCGGATGTAATGGGTTCGGATCACTGCCCGATCTGGATAAAAATTTAATAATACGCGGGTCAAATTCCCAGCAGCTTGCTGCGTTAGAACAAAGGCCGCAACCCTACAGTCCGTAGAATACGGATAAAGGTTGCGGATTTTGTAAGTAAGGCAGGGCATTGCTGATAGATGTAAATGCCGCATTTGGCGGGATTGAGATAAAAAAAACCACCCAATAAAACACCTTGTTTTAAAGGCTAAAATAAAACTGTGGGTTCCGGATTGAAAATCCAATATAGCTATTGTTTTTACACCGGCTAAAAATCGCATATACAGAACCTAAATGCAATTTTTAGCTTTTAGGATTAAACTTGACATTAATGCACTTTATTATGTATAATAAAATTGATTTTTAAAAGTTCTCAGAATACCTACATGACCAAGGAGGCTCTTAAGAATGGGAATGACACAGGCAGAAGCAATCGCGGAAAGACTTAAGGGAGAATGCAAAAGGCTTTATGGCGGCGCGCTTATCAGGGTATCGCTGGATTCTTATCCTAACGACGACGGGGCAGACCTCTATATCTACGCACCGAGAAAATTTTCCGACATGCTTTTATCCAAACTGAAAATCGCGAGAGTCCAGTTCCTGAAAAACACCAAGGTTGACGGCGATAAGGTCAGGATTTTCATGGAAGATGTTGAGAATATGACGCCGGAGCTGAAGGCAAAATTAACGGCAGCCCAGGCTGCGCCTCAGCCGCCGCAGAAATAAAGCTGCATAAAACTAATAATAAATTATAAATAAGGCAGTTCGGGATAAGTGTCCCTAAACGCGTTTGACGTTAAAATTTCCAAGGAGAGACATGAAAAGACTAAAGAGGAAGAAGCACATCACGCTCATGGTGGTACCTGACGACACCGGCAAGGTGATAAGCGTAAAACTCGGGGCAAGACTTTTGCTCGGGATTTTTGCGCTATGGTGCGCTTCCGTGCTTATCTCCGCTTTCATCATCACCCGTCACGCAGACTACAGGACAAGGATAGCCTACGATAATTACCTGCAGCAAAAACACAAGGACTTCGCGAAGGAAATGATAGAGACAAGGGACACGGTAAAGCGCGTCTCCGAGATAGACAAGCAGCTACGCGATATGCTTTCCTTAAGAAGCAGGAATGCCATCATCAAGTATACAGGTTTTGGCGGGCCTTCATATCTGGATACCAAACTCCTGGAAAAAAGCGTGAAAGACAATGACGAGGTCATAAGCAGGCGGTCGTTTGAACTTGCCGTGCAGTATGTGCAGGACCAGGCGAACGATTCAGAGAGTTCCTTCCAGGAAATAATCAGTTACATCACAGAACAGAGGGCAAGGCTCACGGCAGTGCCGGCGGGCTGGCCCGTTAAGGGATGGATCACGGCTTCTTTCGGGCCCAGGATAGACCCTTTTACGGGATCGCTTTCATATCATGCCGGTGTAGACATAGCCAATGATATAGGCACGCCGGTCAAGGCCACGGCCGACGGTGTTGTTGTAACCGCGGATTTTGAAGCGGGCGGCTACGGCAACCTGGTCGTGATAAACCACGGCAACGGATACACAACAAAGTTCGGGCATATGATAAAGTACGTGGTCTCGCCGGGCCAGCATATCAAGAAAGGCCAGGTTGTGGGTTACCTGGGAAATACGGGGCGCTCAACCGCCCCGCATTTGCACTATGAAGTTAAACTCAACGGCGTGGCCGTAAACCCCGTGAAATATTTAAATAAAGAAATAGCGCTGAAATAGTTTTTTTCAGGCAAGCCGCTTTTAAACAATCCGATTTAATTTATTTGAGGTGTCTCATATGGTATCCACCGGAATAGAAACAGTGATAGGGAAAAGCTGCGAGGTCAAGGGCGGGCTGGTTGCCAAAGGCGGCATACGCGTTGACGGCAAGGTCGAAGGAAGCGTCATATCGGATGACTCGGTCATCATAGGCGAGCACGCGGTGGTAAAAGGCGATATTGTGGGAACCCACGTGGTTATAGCCGGCAAAGTCAGCGGCGATGTGACGGCAAAAACAAAGCTTGAGATACTGCATACAGGAAAGCTTTACGGCGATATAAAGTCCCCGAAAATAGCCATGGCCGAAGGCGTTGTATTTGAAGGCACATGCGAGATGGAAAAGGAACTTCAGGAAGCGTTTCCCTTAAAGAAATAAGTTATTAAGCCAAAAGCCAAGAGCCAAAAGTTAAGGGGGAAGGCAAGTAAAGCAAGTTTTTAAGTGTTGCAAATCATTTGACGCCTGTTTTCCTTGCCATCATTTAAAAACTTAAACCTTTAACTTTTGTCTTTTGGCTTTTGGCTTACTTCAACTTAAACGGATTTATGATATAATGACCGGACTAAAAAAATACGGAGTGTGATGAATATGGTAAGAGTACGTTTCGCGCCGAGTCCTACGGGCTACCTTCATATAGGCGGGGCCAGGACCGCGCTTTTTAATTATTTGTTCGCAAAGCATAATGACGGGAAATTCATCCTGAGGATAGAGGATACGGATAAGGACCGCTCCACCAGGGAATCCGAGGCCGAGATACTCGAGTCAATGAAATGGCTCGGGCTTGACTGGGACGAGGGGCCGGGCAAAAGCGCGGACGACTCGCTATACTACCAGACCAGGCGCCTGCCCATATATCACGCCCACGCGGATAAGCTTATCAGCGAGAATAAGGCTTACAAATGTTTCTGCACAAAGGAAGAGTTGGACGGCGAAAGAAAAAAAGCCGAAGCCGAGAAGCGCGCGTTCAAATACGACGGAAGGTGCGGCCTGCTGACAAAGGAAGAGGCAAAGCAAAAAGAGGACGCGGGCATGCCTTTTGTTGTCAGGGTGAGGGTTGAGCAAACCGGCGAGACTGTCATCAATGACATAGTACGCGGCGAGGTCAGGGTACAGAACTCCACCTTGGACGATATCATAATCCTGCGTACCGATAAGATGCCCATATATAATTTTGTAGTTGTGGTTGACGACATGGAAATGGGCATTACCCACGTAATACGCGGGGAGGACCATCTTTCAAACACCCCCAAGCAGATACACATATACAAGGCGCTCGGTTTCCCCATGCCGCAGTTCGCGCATATTCCGCTGATACTAGGCGCGGATAAATCAAAACTTTCAAAAAGACACGGAGAGACCGCTGTGCTCAGGTACAAGGAGAACGGCTACCTGCCGGAAGCGCTTGTAAATTACCTGGCTTTGCTCGGCTGGTCGCCGGACAACGACGATACCATATTTTCCATGGAACAGCTCGTGTCCAAATTCGCGCTCGAGAGGGTCCACAAATCCGGCGCCATGTTTGACAATAAAAAACTCATGTTCATTAACGGCGTGCATATACGCGGCAAGAACGCGGACGAACTTACAAAATTATGCGTACCATACCTGCTCAAAAGCGGTGTGATCACTGAAGGAGACATTAAGAACAGGTATGATTTCATAAAACACGCGGTTGTATTGCAGCAGGAAAAGCTGCAGGTATTGGCCGAGATATCGGACCTGTCGTCGTATTTCTTTAAAGACGATTATGATATGAACGAGGACGCGAAAAAAGTCTGGGAAAAGAACGAGGCGGAGCGCGGCAAGGTGCTGGAAATATTCTCGAAAATAATAACAGAAATAGGCGTTGATAAGGCAAAGGTGGAAGAACGGCTTAAAGCCGATATGGAAACGGCCGGAATAAAACCAAAAGTGTTCATGCACGTAATAAGGGTTGTTTTGTCCGGCACAACAATGGGTCCCGGGCTGTTTGACATATCGGAAACGTTTGGCTATGATAAGTGCATGGCAAGGATTAAAAAGTACAGTTGATAATGTTGTAATGAACTTGTAGAGCGGCTGCTTGCCGCCGCTCACCGCGGGTTTTTCATTTTTAATTGGGAGTTGAGAATTTTGTAGTCGCAGGCCTACGGTCCATCGGCCTGCGCCTAGAAATGTAATGAACATACTCAAACTTCGGACAGTCCGCAACACCGCGTGCAATTTGTTTTTAATCCCGCATGCGCACCCCGGTGAAGCGTATCCGCCGTCGCTGAAGCTCTGGCGGACAAGGCAGGGTGCGGCTACAAAAATATTGATACAAAAAAAGGGGCCTTAAACGCAATGACCATAATAGAAACGATACACAAACGCCAGTCGTGGCGCACTTTTCTTCCCAAACAGTTGGAACCGGAAAAAACAGGCTTGCTCCGCGATTTTATGTCCTTAAACACGAGGAGCGTATTCGGGTCCGTTGTCCGCTGCGAACTTATGGATTTTAAAGTGACCCCCGTGAACCTGCTCAAGACCCTCGGGGCCTACAGCGTCATAAAGGACGCGAAAGTATTCATGGCCGGGTGTGTTAAAAATTCCGAAAAATGCCTGGAAGATTTCGGGTATATAATGGAAAAGAACGTACTCAAAGCCGTGGAACTCGGATTTGCAACGTGCTGGCTAGGCGCTTCCTCCAACAGGAACGGCTTTTCGGAAATGATGAAGTGCGCGCCTGATGAAATAGTGCCGGCCGTGTCGCCGGTGGGTTATGCCGCGGAAAAAAGGCGCCTTGCTGACAGCCTGATGAGGAAGGTGGCAAATTCCGACACAAGAAAACATCTTTTTGAGATATCTTTCAGGGGGGATTTTTATGATTCCCGCGTTCCTGAGAATAAATATAAGACGGTCCTTGAATGTGTAAAGCTGGCTCCGTCGGCCACCAACCAGCAGCCGTGGAGGTTCTTAAGGGAAACTGACGGGGATATTTTCCATCTCTTTCTTGAACGCACAAAAGACTACACGTACAAAGCAGGCCAGAACATAGACATGGGTATTGCCATGGCGCACTTTGAGCTGGCTGCGAACGAATTGGGCCTGAAAGGCAGCTGGACGCAGGATAAACCGGATGTGGATGCGGGAGACCGCGAGTATGTGGCTACGTGGAAGCCATAAACTATTGTAAATAGTTTATGGCCATGTACCCGAGTAAAACGAGTGGTACATGGTAATTGGCGATAACGGCGGTAAATATTTTGAATTCTTACGAAAAACCAGCATGTTTTTTAAATCCCCTGCTCCTGACCCAGTCGCAGACATTGTCGCTTAAACAAATCTAATTGATATAACTTCCAAAAAGTATTATTATTATTATGCAGCGGATTCTATTGCAAAATTGTCTAATCAATGGGATGAAAAATGAATGAAATAAACTTTGATGAGATAAAGCGATTACAGGAAGGTCAAAAAACTGTATTTAACAGGATTATAACGATTTACGGGAAATTTGTTGCGGCTTTATGCCTGAAATATATGCTCAACAGGGAAGAATCAATAGACGCGGCCCAGGAGGTATTTTCCGCGGTATACCTAAATATCGGAAGTTTCAACTTTAAATCAAAATTTTCGACCTGGCTATACCGTCTGACGGTGAACCACTGCATTAACAGGCTTAAGCAGTTGAAACGGCGCAACTCATTTTTTATGGAAAAATACTGCGATGATAACGGGGAACCCGTTGAAATGGCCGAATTTGTGGCTGACAAGAAAAAATTGACGGATGAAGAAATGGAGCTCAAAGAAACCGGGGATATTATTTTCAGGGAACTCAACAGGTTCGGCGAAACTGACAGAAGCATCATAATATTATCTGACATGGAGGGCCTTTCCTGCAGGGAAATTGGGGAAATCCTCAATATCCCGGAAGGCAGCGTGAGATCGGGCGCTTCGAGAACAAGGCGGAAACTGAAGGAGATCCTCCGGAAAAAGCACAAGTTGAAAGGATAGAAAATGAAACCAGAAAAGAACGGCTTTGATCACAGAATGAAGTCCTCGGTGGATTTCTTCAATAAACGGCTCGATGTGTCCGTGAAATTACCCGCGGATTTCAGGGCCGGCATATGGGCCAAAATAGGGGAAGACAACCCTTCGTTTTTGGACCGTTTGTGCCGCCTTATGATTGGCCGCGGCAAACTATTTGCCGTTGGCGCGACGGCATTTGTTTTAATGGCGCTGGTTGCCGTTGTTTCAATTACCCTGCGTAATACCGGCACCAGCGGGATAAAAATGGCAATGAAAACAGCGACCCCAAAATATGTCCCCGCGGAGAATAACAAGGCGCGTAATTTCGGACAGACCGGCGGGAAGAACGGATCAGTCAATTCTTTAGCTTCCGTTTCCCATGGACCGGACCAGGATAATTCCCGGTTGTTTGCGGGTATGGCGAAAAAAAATGACGGGGTACAGGAACAAACCACCGGCCATCGGAATATCGGGAAGCCGCCGTTAATATCCGTTGTATCGGGACAGGCGGCGGCCGGCGGGCATCATATCATTAAGGATTCCGGGGCAGCGCCTGCGTACAACAGTATCTCATCGGCAGTTTTAAAGCAGACTCCGGTTCCGCAGGTTAAAGTGATTTATCCGGATATTCATCCCGGCCCTGATGTGAAAAATACGCTTATTCATCCTTTGAGCGGAGACAGGACGGAATTTGCCTATAATGTCGTTGTTGGATGTGATGTGGTGATAAGGGTTTACGACAGGAACGGCCGCCCAATAAGGAATATCTATTCCGGGAGCAAATTGCCGGGCGCTTATGCGGGATATTGGAAGGGCGACGACGACACAGGCGCCACCGTAAAAGCGGGCATTTATATTTTATATATGAGAATAGGTTCGGTTGAAAAAAAAGTAACTGTCGGCGTGATTGAGTAAACATGAAGAAAAGAACCAGCCGGTTTGTATATGCTTAGGCGCGGAAATATCCCGGTTTTTTGTTTCTTGCTGGCGGTTTTTGCCGCTGTTTCACGCCTTACCGCCGACAGTTCCGTAAGCGCTGATTTTTTGCTTGTGGAACCGCATGCGAGGACAGCGGCCATGGCCAATTCATTTGCCGCTGTTGCAGACGATTCGAATTCCATCCTTTTCAACCCCGCGGGGCTTGCGCGAAGCCGCGGGCCGTCAATGTCATTTACCCACTTTTCGTCATTTGCGAACACAAATTATGAATATATTGATTTTGTCAAACCCGTTGGAAAATGGGCATATGGCGGAAGCCTGCTTTATGATTCCACCGGGAACTTTGACTGGATAGACAGCGCCGGCAGCGACAGGGGGGCGGTCGAAAATTATGACTTTGTGGCCACTGCCGCGGCCGCGTATCCGGTACTTTCATGGCTGTCCGGGGGCGTTTGCATGAAGTATTTCCAAAGCTGCATATATACGTTTACCAAATACGGGGCGGCATTTGACGCCGGGATACTCGCAAGGGTCAAGGATAAAGAACCGGAGGTTGATTTGGGATGCGTCCTGCAAAACATAGGGTGGCAAAGCGCCTATATAACAAAGCCGGAAGCCCTTCCAATCAACCTTAAAACCGGGATAGGATTTAAATTCAAGGCGCTGGACTTTTGCAGGATATCGGCGGATATCGACGTAAATAAAAAAGTGCTGCTGGATGAATATGCCGATATAGGCGCGGGAGTTGAATTTAAATTTTTTGAGTCCATGTTTTTGCGCGCCGGATATGGATTCAAGCATGAAGGAAATACCGTGTCATTGGGGGCCGGGGCGGTGTTATTGAAATTATTTGAAATATCGTATGCGTTAGTAAGGATTGAGGAAATGGGGGCGGT
>PMTB01000267.1 GCA_003167475.1 candidate division FCPU426 bacterium
GCGGCCTGTTTCCCCGTAAACCGTCACGGTCTGCTCGTATGGGTTCGTGCACCATGAGGTTGAAAAAACCCCCATTGTGCCGTCCTTAAAGTTAATTACAGCTTCGACCGAGTCTTCAAGCTTATATTGTTTCTTGCACAGGTTTGCCATGGTCGCGGCAACGCTTTTCACGTCCCTGCCCGTGATATACCTGATGAGGTCGAGAATGTGTATACCAACATCGACTGAAACACCGCCGCCGGAAAGCTTTTTGTCAAAAAACCAGGGGGAGTCGTCAGACCAGTTCTCAGGACCGGCGTGGCCGATCTTACCGCGCACGGAAACGAATTTACCGAGCACACCCGAGTCCAGTATTTCCTTAAGCGCCTGATGGGCCGCGTCAAAACGCTGGCTCTGCTCGACCATCAGCAGCACTTTGTTCTTTTTGGCTGCCGCTATCATGGACTTCATTGCCGGTATGGTTATGGACATGGGTTTTTCAACGAGCACCTTCTTTTTATTTCCGGCCGCGAATATGGCCATCTCAGCGTGCAAATAATTCGGAGTGCAAACCGAGACCGCGTCGATGCCTGCTTCCTTTATCATTTTTTTATAATCCGTATAAACCGCCGGTATATTAAACATCCCGGCGAGGCGGTCAGCCTTGTTCTTTTTTATATCGCAAATAGCCACGACCTCGGCTTCAGCCACATCCCTGTATCCCGGAAGGTGGAGCCTTTCAGCGATTTTACCCGCGCCTATGATGCCTATCCTGACTTTTTTCATGCGCATTCTCCTTAAATATATTTAAATTCCATGTTTCGTATGAATGTGATATTAACTTACGAAAACGCTTTTGTCAATCTGGAATTTATAACCTTAATTTTTAATTGCCTTAACCTTCTTTTCCCTGAACGCGGTCATTGTCCGCTCAATCCGCTTTTTAAGCTCTTCCTGGTCAAAATCACTCTTAAAGAGGAACTTTACCTCGTTCTCGATTTCCCAGTCCTCGTCTGTTTTGACCCCGGTAAGCCTTGAATACAGCGGCGAACCCGGGAGCGGATACGGGACATTGAACGATATCTCGTCCAGCGGCAGAGATAACGCCATTGAGAAGGTCGATTCAACGGACTCCTCGCTCTCGCCCGGATAACCCACCATGAAAAACCCGGCGGTCCCAATCCCCGCGGAATTAAACAGCCTCACAGCCGCGGCGCCTTGCTCTACTGTCGACCTTTTGTTCATAAGTTTGAGCGTTTCGTCGCTGCCGGACTCCAACCCAAAATACGCTTTAACGCATCCGGCCTCTTTCATAAGCAATACCATTTCCGTGTCAAAGGTATCCACCCTGGACAGGCAGGACCATGTCATACCCGTCCCTGCGCCTATCATGGCGCTGCAAAACTCCTTTACAAAGCCCGGGTCAAGGGTGAAACAATCGTCGCCTATCCACAGCCTGTCATACCCGAGCTTTTTAAGCTCAAGGACTTCCTCTATCACGGAATCCATCCGTCTCCTGCGGAATTTATCCCCGAAGACAGGCTTGGAACAAAAATCACAGTGAAAAGGACAGCCGCGGGACGTCATGATAGACGCGGGTTTTGCCCCGGTATTTTCCATCCAGATTTTCTGGTACAGGTCATGCCTGATACCTTCCCTGTCTGGCAACGGAAAGGAATTTATGGCCTGCGCCGCCTGGTGCGCCTCCGGGGTTTGCCTGACCAAACCGCCTGAAGAAGTGAATATACCATGATATTTTGAAAAGTCCATTTGAGCTGCAAAATTCTCCCTGTTATACCCGCGCATGTAATCAAGGCAGAACCGCGGAAATACAACATCCGCTTCCCCCCTGAATACAGCGTCAAAAGACGCGGCAAAGCGGGTCGGATAAAGGGTTGCCAAAGGGCCTCCCGCTACAAACAGCGTATTGGGCAGCTTTTTTTTCAGCGCGTTAAGCATTCTCATGGCATTGCCGCTCATTGTCGCCATGATGTAAATGCCGACAATTGCCGGATCAAGCGACACTATCCGCCCTGTCACAGCGTCAAAATCCTCAAAAGTGCAGTCAAACTGACGTGAATCCGCCCCGCATTCTTTCAACTGGCTCGAAAGCGAAGCAATACCAAGAGGGTGAAAAAGTATATGGTCGGGCGCTTTAGTGAGAAAATACGGATAGACAAGCGCTGTTTTAAGGTTCACTTGATACCTCCAGTTTTAAACTCGACGGCGTATTTAAACCGCAGTTTTTTTTCAATGCCGCCGTCATTGTCAAAGGAAAATTCAAATCCGGCCCAGCACAGGTCGTGCGCCCTTTCGCTTCCCCAGAAAACCCTGTATTTAAAATCGCGTGCCGGCGTGAATGAGCTTATCCTGAAACGCGTTTTACGGGCAGTGCTATATAGCTCCGGAAAATCCTTTTTACCTTTGAGTTCCTGCCAGCCCGAAGGCGGCCCGATAATCTTTCCGGCAAAGTAACCCGAATCAAAAAGATCCGCCCCAAACTCATTGAGGATAATCACTTCCGCCTTTTGTTTCGTAAAAAATTTGACGCTGCAGTTTACCGACACTTTTTCCCCTGATACGGCATGCGTAAATACCGCTTCGGCCACGGGAGCCGTGGGGACAAATACGGCCTTAAGCCCGAGGATCCTCCTTATGAAAGCCACGATGCCCATGTTCAGGAGCGTACCCTGCAGAAGCGGGCTTTTGCGGTAGATCCCGGATACGAACTCATTGAGCCCGGTTAAAAATACGCTCGGCAGCCCGAAAGCCGACCATAGCAGGCTTTGGTTTACCGTATATCTTTTCTCGTAAAGGCCCGGACCAATGATCTTCGTGAAACAATCCGATGAAAAATAGGTAAAACCCCGCGACCTTACTGCAATCGCCCCTATCCCCATCCCTTCCCTGGTTATATTCTTTCCGTCCAGCCTGACCAGCAGGCCACGGGATAAGCCCCGGGATACGCCTTCCCCTTTATAACCGTCGTCGGAATAGAATTTAAACGCCATGAACGCTCCGTTGTTTTTTCAGAACCCTGTATAAAATAAGGTTCGGCGAGCCAAACCTGTCCGCAACAGCCAGTTCCGCGCTGCAGATAAAACCGTCCTTTAAAAGTTCCCGGCTGAACCCGGTGATACGGTTATTACCTCCGTAAAACATCAGGAAAGCCTCCTGCCCGGAGCTTATGTCCATACGTTTTATTTTTTCGGCGGTTTCAAAAGCCTCTTTTACAGGCTCCCATCCGATCCCGTGCCCGGTGCCGCCGAAATAATAATACAGGCAGTATGTGAGGTCCGGGTCCGAATAAATGCGGGCATCCTTCAATTTGAGCCTTTTAACGTAGTCAGTCACGATATCTATCCCGTCATTTTGCGTCGACATGGCGCCGAAACTTCTTCCTTCCAAGTTGATAATTTTATAGCCGTACATGGCCCGCAGGGGGAACACAGCAAGAATTACCGCGCATGCCGCGCAGGCCGCCGCTGTTTTAAACGCAGTGCCTTTGCCAAGCAGGGCGCTAAAGGCCCCTCCCGCCATGAGCGCCACAAAAGGCGCGAAGGTCAGGATATACCTGTCAAAGACCGGCGTCCTGATAACCGACACCCCGGCAATGACCGCGGCGAGGTAAAAAGCTATAAGCGCTGTTTTTAAATCCCTTTTCAGGGCAATCGCGAGCGCGACGGAACACAAAACGGCCGCGTTGAGCCACCACATGACGAATACGGAATTAAAACAATACACCCAGGAAACGGATCTTTTAGCTATATCACCGGCTGTTATGCTGAATATGACCGGCAGGACGTTAAGCCCGAACCATGTTTCAAAGGCAAATAACGGGCCTTTACCGGCCTTGACAGAGTTGTACATGCCCCATATGAAAGGAACCGTGAATGCGGCGGCAAAACCCGCGGCCGCGAACGACAGGGCCCGGAGTGTTTTTGCCAGCCGCAATTCCCTGATAAAAAACAGACAGAGCGCGAAAAAAGGCAGATAAAAAGCTGCGAACTGCTTGGTGCCCAGGGCAAGCCCGAATAATACCCCGGACCAAAAATAATCGCGCTTTAAAAAAAAACACAAAGCCCCGAGCGACAGGCACACCATCAACGGATCGGTGTAGGCCGTCGCCGAATAAAGTATGTTAACCGGCGTCAGGCTGAATATCAGGGCGCTGATCAAAGCCGCCCGGGAATCCTTAAAATACAGTTCCCCCGCCTTATGGACGAGATAGATCGCCACTATACCGGCAGCGAGGTTCGGCAGTTCGGCAAAGACCTCCCTCACGGGGTAAACCAGCCAAACAAGAGCGGACACGAAAAGGTATATGGGCGGTTTTTCCAGGCCAAAAGCCGGAATAATTCCCGGCCTTAAGCGGTGCGCCATGTCATAAGCCCAGTAGGAATAAAGCGACTCGTCGCAGGTGAACCTGTGCGCGCCCAAAAGCGACAGCCTTAAAGCCGCGCCCAGCGCGATTATGATAAAAAGCAAAATGGAATCCCTTTTCAATACCAGTCTCCCGTCAATAAAAGGTCACAGGCCTCAAAAAGAAATAAGCCTCATGATGTCAAACCCTATGTACATGTTGTTATTCGTTGTGCCGTGCATCAGGTCCCTGGAGCCGATCTCGTCGGAATTGCCGGCCTTTATGACAAACTGATGCCCGTTCGTGTCTATCTTTACACCGAAGCCGTAGCATCCGGTGGTCCTCCCGCCAGCAGGGTTTATGACCGGGTAATAATCGGCCAAAAGCCTGAAATGCCTTATGGTCTCAACGCTTATCCCAATGCCGAGTCCCGCCTGTTTTTCAAGGGAGTCATATCCGGCATTTACGCCGACTGCCACCCTGTCATCGAGGAAAGGGATTGATTCAACAGACAACAGGTAAAACAAGTTCTGCTTTACGGGATTAATATCGGCCGGCATATCCTGGAAGTTTATGAACTGGATATCCATCTGTGTAATAAAACCAATGTCCGGGGTTTTCAGAACGTAACTTAACCCGGCTATTTTTTCCCTGTGTTTGGACACATACGCGACATTTGCCTCAATACCCTGCCATATCATGCCGCGAAGGCCGATCTTGACGTTGGACCCGTAATTGAGCACCGCGAAAAAATCGTTTTTCAGGTCATAAGACGCAGTAGAATCGTGATAGAGGGTCTGCAGGAACTTGTGCCCTATGACCAGGTACATTTCCCCCTGCTCAAGGCCCGACGGAACCGTGAGATTGAGCATGGGATTCTCGAACTGCTTTGCCGATACCGCCCCAACGCAAAGCATTGCCAATAAAACCAAGACCAGTTTTTTCATAAAACCTTCCTCCCTTTGCCGCTGTTTTGAATAGGCGGCGTTTGATATGTTTTCCCTACTTCATCAGTTTGAGCGCGGCGTCCGTAGGCCATTCAAAAAGTTTCAGGGCCGCCTTCCCGAAAATCCCGGGAATTTTTTTCAGCATAAAACTTGCCGAGCCTTTAAGGATCCCGAACTTCATCTTAAACCCGGAAAATTCGGACTTGTATGTCAGTTTGTGGCCAAAAACGGACCCGTCGGTCTGTTTCCATTGCCCTATCTGCCGGCTTTTCAGCCTTTCATAAAGCCCTGTCCCGGGTATGGGATACGGCACCGAAAAAGCCAGGTAATCCAGCGGCAAGGAAAGCGCGTAGCGTATTGTTTCCAGCACCGTGGCGTCGGTCTCGCCCGGATAAAACAGTATGAAAAACGCCCCTGTCCTGATTCCCGCCGCTTTCGCGGCTTCCACGGCCTCCCTGGCTTTTTGCGTGCTTATCTTTTTATTCATCAGTTTCAGCACCGCGCCGCTGCCCGACTCTATGCCAAAATACATTTTTTCGCACCCGGCCGCTTTCATGGCCAAAGCCATTTCCGGATCCAGCGAATCCACCCTGCCAAGGCACTCCCAGCTGAATTTCAGGCCGCGCCTTGTTATTTCCGAACACACTGCCAAAAGCCTGCTTTTTTTCATGGTAAATACATCGTCGCCGAAATGAATATGTTCATATCCGATGGCGAGCGCCTGCTCCACTTCGTCGACCACATTTTTTGGCGAGCGTTCCCTGTAGGAGCGGCCAAATACGGCGCTGCTGCAAAAATCGCATTCAAAAGGGCAACCTCGCATGCTCATTAACGAAGTAATGGAATACCCGTATTTCTTTTTTCCGAAAACCATGTAATCCGCATTCGGGAGCAGTTCCCTTGCCGGGAACGCAAGCGCGTCGAGATTTTGCTCAGGTTCCCGCTTACCCGAAAATCGCGCTTCTTTGTCCGGGCCGCCGGGCATTGCAACGCCTGGCACGGTAATAAGGCTGATATTTTTTTCAAAAGCGCGCGCGAGAGCAACCATGGTGCTTTCGCCCTCGCCGCAGACAACTACGTCAAATTCCTTCAGGAACAAGCCCGGGTCCGTGGTCGGGAGAGGCCCTCCGGCAGCCAATAACCCGGTATAACCCTTAAGCTCCCTGGCAAGCTCAAGGCTGTCGCCGAACATTGTGATCATTGAATAAATGCCTATGATATCCGCCCCGGCCGACCTCGCCCGTTCCAGCGCTTCTTTCCGGGTCAAAAAAGTGCAGTCAAGGATATCCGCCCTGTACCCGGCCGCCTTCAAAGCCGAGGCTATATAAGCCACTCCGAGCGGCGGAAAACGGAATATTGACCTGTCGTGTTTGAGTTTAAAAAACGGGTATATGAGCAGCACGGAAATAGGGGTTTTTGTTGCAGGCACCTGCGCCAATACTCTTTTGCTTTTGTTTTCCAAATTTGATGCCTCTTGTCATTTATGATTTATCGCCTTTATAAAATAGCACACAACATACAAATAAGCAACCCGCGGCGCCTGCGTTCCATGCATTTTTAACGGGCCGGAAGGCCCGCCGACACCGTGAATAAATACGCGCAATATATACAGTATATAAGCTGGATTTTCAGGTGTTAAGGCATATCAATAAATACCCGGATCCGCGCCCGCCTGTCAGCCCGGCCTCTACCGCCGCTTTAAGGCAGCTTTTCAGCCTCTTTAAGCCTTCCGATTACTTCCTGAAAATCATACGGGGTGCCTTGACGGTTATTTCGCTTCCATCATATTTCACGGTCTTATCCGCTTTTTTCGTGTCTTCAATACCCGCGCCGCGGCCTGCCTTAACTAACACGACTTTAAACGTGCGCGTTATCAGCATTCCCGGAAATTCGCCTTTCCTTGCGCCTATGATCAGGGTTTTTGCCTTGTCATCCCATTTAAACGGTATCACGGCAAAAACGCCTTTTTCATAATTGTAACTGTCATTCTCGTCTTCGTAGAGGTCAAAGGAGGCGTCTGCTCCTGTATAGACGCGCAGTTCTATGGGATCCGCCTTCTTTTCATCAGTGTACTGCAGCGAAGGTCCGGTCGGGATTATCGAGCCCGCAGGCACAAAAACCGGCATTGTTTCCAGTGCCGGCTTCAGTTTCAGCGTTTGGCCGCCTTCATATGCCTTTCCAGTCCAGAAGTCAAACCACTTGGCCGCCTTCGGCAGGTACACATCCATTGATTTAACGGCGTCAAACTTCCTCATTGCCGGCGTGTACCAGTTCATCCTCATTATCGCCTGGTTCATCTTAAACTGCTGATGCTCAAGTTTCATGGAATATTTGGTATTCGCCTTGAGTTTCAGCTTGAATTCAAAACGTTTTTCTTCCCTGTTGTCCCACGCGTCCACGACAAGCCCGCCGTCAAACCAGATTTTTACGCTGCCGTCGGTTACGGCGCTGAATTCATACAGCCCGGCGTCATTTGAAAGTATTTTTCCGGTCCATCTCTGTGAATATTCCCTTTTAATATCAAACGGGATATTGCCGGCCCAGCCCATGGAAGAAGTGTCGAGCTTGCGTAATGAACGGCTGTCAGTGAAGTCCATGTTCTTAAAGCACTCGTATATGAGCCCGTTCTCTTTTCCGTCAGGCGTGAACAAATTGTTCAGGTATATGTAATCGCCTATGTTCTTTGTCTTCGTGTAAAGTTCTTTTGTCACAGGGCAGGCCATCATGGACGAACCGAACATGAACTGCGAGCCGATATTAAAGGTCTTCTCATCGTCCGGAAAAGCCGCCGCAAGCGGCCGCGTAAAGGAATACCCTTCGTTGGTGACCTTCCATGCCGTCGAATATACATAAGGAAGGGTTTTATACCTTAAGTTGATGAATTTAACCATCGTATCGTAATGCGCGGTCCCCGGAGCCCCGAACCTCCACAGTTCCCTGGGAATAGCCGTGCCATGCACGCGCAATATCGGGCAAAAAACCACGTACTGGAACCACCTTAAATACAATTCCTTATATGCCGGGTCATTTAACGCATCTTTATATTTAAAGAACGGATAGAACGCGCCGACGTCCGTGGTCCAGTACGGCACGCCCGCCATTGAAAAGTTAATACCTGAGGCTATCTGTCCCCTTAATGTTTCCCATCCCGCAAAAGTGTCGCCAGACCATGAGGCGGCCGCGTTCCTCTGCTGACCAGCGAAAGATGAACGGGTAAGGGTGAACACGCGCTTTTCATCCGATGTTTTCCTCTGGTTTTCATAAACACCCTTTGTGGTCATGAGCGAGAACGCGTTCAGATACCTTGCAAAGGTGCCCATGGAGTTGCTTCCGTTTGCCTTGTTTGTTTCCGCGAGCACAAACCTGTCCTCTGCCGAAAGAAACTCAGGCTCGGTTCCGTCCATCCAGTATGCGTCCACATCATTGTCAAAAAGACATTTTTTAACATGTTTCCAGTAGATTGCCCTGGCTTCTTCGCTGAAGGCGGCATATACCTTTGACCCTGTCCAGTGCGGCCCGGGGAACATGTAGCCTTTCGCGTCGAGTTCCTTGTGTACTTTTGAGTCCGGACCCAATGACGGCCAGAACGAAGCCATCAGGTGAGCGTGAAGCGCGTGCAGTTCCTTCATCATGCGTTTTGGCTCGGGGAATCTTTTCTCGTTCCATATCAGCCCCGAGAACACCTCGTTCTCCCCCCAGTATCTCCAGTCCTGGACTATACTGTCGAGCGGGACCCTGCGTTTGCGATACTCCTTCACTATGTTCGTCAGCTCGTCCTGGTCAAGGTACCGTTCCTTTGACTGCCAGAAACCAAATACCCATTTCGGAAACATGGGGGCATTTCCAGTCAGTTTCCTGTACTGCTTTATGGCTCCGTCAACACTGCCGCCGTATACGAAGTAATAGTCGACGCCGTCGCCGACTTCGGACCAGAATGAAAAGTCAGTATGTCCGGCATGGTATTTTGATTCGGAATAATTATCCCAAAGCAGGCCGTACCCCTTTGTCGAGGTCAAAAACGGATTCACTATCACCCTGTTTGCCTGGATCATGAGGACATCGCAGTTCTTGTAATTCATGAAACCTTCCTCGTACTGGCCGAGACCGTAAAGGCCCTCGTCGCCGGAGCAGGTGAAACCCTGCGCGCAGTTGAAGGTATGTTCTTTGGAAATGACAGCCGGGGTCACGGCCCTGGTCCCCGCCTTTTCCGCCAGCAGTAAAGCGCCTGACGCGTCGTAAAAAACGACCGCGTTGTTTGTTTTATTTACCACGGCTTTAATGGCGCCCGTGTTTAATTCAAGGCCCTTGGCTGTTTCAGTCACGGTCCAGAATATCTTCTCAGGTGCGAGCGTGACGACAAGGCTCTGCCTTTTTTTCGACGGCTTGGATTTGAGGTAATTGACCCTGATAATATCCTTGGAAAAAACCTCGAGGGTTAATACGGACTTGCCCAGGTTTACAGTTAAGCCATTTCCTTTTTTAGTGAACTTCACGATGCCTCCTTGGATGTAATTTGTTTTTTGTTTGTGTAGCCGCAACC
>PMTB01000053.1 GCA_003167475.1 candidate division FCPU426 bacterium
CGCCAATTCCTGGATGCAGACGCCCGCCGGATATGACGCGAATGTTTTCGCGCAAACCGGGAAGATAGTCTTAAGCGATTTTGGCGCGGCCGTTTTCAACCACTCCACCTTCATACGCTTCCTGCATACCATCATGGCCTCGTGGATGACATGCTCCATAATGGTGACCGGCATCGGCGCGTTTTATGTCTTCACAAAACAGCACGGGGAAACCGCGAAAAAAATGTTAAAAATAGGAATAATACTTTTTGCCATAACGCCGATACTGCAGCTTTTGACCGGCCACCAGCACGCGATACAGGTCATCAATACCCAGCCTGTAAAAGCAGCCGCGCTTGAGGGCCATTTCAATACTTCGGCCGGGGTTCCCCTTTACGCTTTCGGATGGGTCGATGTCAAAAATCAGAAGACCACGGGTTTTTATATGCCTAAGTTCTTAAGCTTCCTTTATAATTTTAATTTTGATTCGGTCATAAAAGGCCTGAATGACTTTCCAAAGGAAAACTGGCCAAATGTCAACTTCGTCTTCCAAACATACCATATCATGGTGGCCATAGGCCTGCTGTCCATAGGCGTGGGGCTCTTCGGCGCATACCTGCTTTTCACGGAAAAACTTTATGACACCAGGTGGTTCCTTTTCCTGCTGCCGCTTATGATACCCCTGCCGCACATCGCGCACGAGACCGGATGGATATCGGCCGAGGTGGGCCGGCAGCCGTGGATCATTTACGGTCTCATGAGAACGTCAAACGCGGCTTCGGTGGTAGTGCCGGCAAATCATATACTTTTTTCGCTCGTCATGTTCTCGATAATTTACTTTTTACTCGGGACCATATTCCTGACTGTGGCTTTTAAAATAGTGAACGCGGGTTTTAAAACCGAAGAAAAGAGGGGATAAACCATGGACCTTAACAGCCTGCAGATACTTTGGTTCATCCTTGTTGTAGTGCTTTTTGCCGGATATTCCATACTGGACGGATTTGACCTTGGCGTAGGCATACTCCTTCCTTTTTTAACCTCGAAAAAATCGGAAAAAGACATACTTATCGCCGCCATAGGGCCGGTTTGGGACGGTAATGAAGTTTGGCTTATTACAGGCGGCGGCGCCTTATTCGCGGCTTTTCCCCAGGCCTATGCCACGGCGTTTTCCGGGTTTTACCTGGCTATGATGCTCGTCTTATTTTCATTGATATTCAGGGCGGTTTCCATGGAATTCAGGGCGAATGATACTGCGCGCGCGGGTTTCTGGGAAGCGTCATTCACAATAGGAAGCCTTTTAGCGTCATTATTATTCGGGGTCGCGCTTGGCAATGTGGTTTACGGAGTGCCGCTTGCAACGGATATGGAATATGCCGGAAACTTTTTTACTTTGCTCAGGCCGGTGCCGCTTGTGTTCGGGGTGCTCGGCCTTTGCGCAATCTTGGCGCAGGGAGCGGCGTACGCTGCGCTGAAAACAGAGGGTAAATTACGGGAAAGCGCCTTTAACGCGCTGGAATATATACTCCCCTTTTACCTTATACTTTCCGCGGTGTATATGCTGGTCATAAATATTTTTGTAAAAAACATCCTGGCATCGCCTCTTTTTATTGTTGGCGCGATAATTGCCTTTGCCGGGATCATTACTGCCATTGCCGCGCGGGTGAAGGCAAAAGAGGGCCTTGCTTTTATTTCGACTTCAACGGCGTTTGCCGGGCTTTGGGTCATCACCGCGGCCGCGCATTTCCCGAATATGATAAAGGCGTCAAACAGCGAGGCGCTGAACATAACCATATCAAACGCCTCGACATCGCAGATTACGCTGACGCTTATGTCGTGGATAGCAATCATAGGAATGCCGGTGGTCATAGGGTACACAATCTTTGTTTACAGGATATTTAAGGGGAAGGCGAAGGGCGACATTTACTGATTAAGGCTTTGCACCTTCTCTTGGCGTTCGATAGTCGAGAGTCGATAGTTGATCAGCACGCCGTCGCTGAAGCTCTGGCGTGTGAACAAGCTTGGAAGGTATTATAGAAGGTCACAGAACAAAGAACAGAGAACAATGAACAAAGGAGTTTTCATGCGGGTGCACTACCTCCAGCACGTCAAATACGAGAACCTTGCAAACATGGAATCATGGCTTAAAAAACACGGACATAAGGTCACAAAAACCCTGCTTTATAAAAACCAGGCGTTGCCTTCGCCGGATAAATTCGATTGGCTCATCATTATGGGCGGGCCTATGAATATTTACGAGGACAAAAAATATCCCTGGCTGGTGCGGGAAAAGGAATTCATACGCACGGCTGTTAAAAACGGCAAAATAGTCACGGGCGTTTGCCTGGGAGCGCAGCTTTTGTCGCATTGCCTTGGCGGCACGGTTACCCCGAACAAATTCAAGGAGATCGGATTTTTTCCCATAAACCTCACGGAGCAGGGAAAAGGCTCCGGCATATTCAGAGGCCTTCCGGTTGAATTCATCGCCATGCACTGGCACGGCGACACTTTTTCCATACCCAAAGGCGCGCGCAGGCTCGCCTCGAGCAAAGGCTGTAATAACCAGGCTTTTTCCAGCGGGGATAAGGTTTTCGGGTTTCAGTTCCATTTTGAATATTCGCCCGCTCACATAAAGGAATTTTTCAAAGACCCCGGCAACGCGTTAAAACCCGAAAAGTACGTGCAGCGGCAGGATGCGATAATGAAGAACGCGCGCGGGTTCAAACTGTTAAAGACAATAATGGGGCGCATCCTTTCCAATATAGAACAGGCCACGGTATAAGCCGTTCTCAAAAAAAAGTCTTTTACAACCCTTGACTTTCGTTGTTCCGTATAATATATATAAAAATACGGGGGATATTCCCGGAGAAGAATCGCTGTTGAGGAGGTAAAAGCATGGCTGTGAAAAAGAAAAAAGCCGCAAAAAAACCCGCCAAGAAAAAAGCGGTAAAAAAGGCCGGGATGTGCCCGGGATGCGGCAAGCCCATGGACGACTGCTGCTGCTGAAAAACACCTGAGTTGGAAATGAAATGGAAGGCCCGCTGTGCCGGATTTATCGCGGCTTTTAAGCCGCATATGATAAAGCACGGGGCGGGCCTTCTTTTTTCTTTAAAATCGCACTAGAGGTCTTGCTTGCGATTTTAAGGTTTTAGGAATCCCTTGAACAAGGCTGTTTCTTGTGATAATATCATTATCAACTTATATTATATTTGACGGAGTTTTTATGGGTAAAATTAAAAGCGCCTTAACAGGCACAATAGCGTTTTTCATATCGGCCGTCCTGCACGCGGCTTTGATAGGCGGTATTATATACGCTTCCGGCGCGGTAAAAACCGGTAAAGCGCCGGTCAGATTCATATCGTCCGCTGAAACCGCGCGTTCCTATGCGCTGCTTCCGGATGTGGAGATTATTTCGAATATGAGCGCCTTGAAGCGCAATGATGGATCAAAAACAGCGCCTGAAAAGAAAGAGGACTTTGGCACGGCAAAGTCCACGGAAACTTCAGGCGGGGATAATGATAAGAGCGTATTCATGTACCAGGACGCGGTAAAACACAGGCTTCAGGAAGCCAGGATATACCCGGAGGACGCCAGGAAAGAAGGAACGCAGGGGACGGCGGAAATTTCTTTCTCGATATTGCCGGACGGCACTTTGGACTCTGTGTCGCTGACAAGGTCCTCGGGCAGGGAAGTGCTGGACGCGGAGGCCATTTCCACGGTTAAAAGAGCGTCCCCATTCCCGCCATTTAACGGAAATACCGGCAATAATAAGATCGACATGCAGGTGGCGATAGTTTTCAAGCTCAATTAGACGGTAAAAATACGGAGGGAACATGAAAAAAATTATTTTCGCGGTAGTGCTGATGGCTTTATTTATAGTTATAAAGGCCGAGTCCCCGGGGGTTTTTACCGGAGCCGGGGAAGAGTCCCAGGGCGTTGACCTTGGCTCCATAGTTGTGGAGGATGAGGATGAGAGTTTTGCGACGGGTTTAAACGATCTGTCGCAGTCAACGGCCACATTCAAGGGATCGGCTCTGACTGATAATTCCGCCATGACAGTCGCTGATATTCTCGGGGAAGTTCCGGGCATTTATTACAACAAATCCGATATAGTATCTTTTGGCTCGGGGCTGTACACGCCTTCGGTATTGAAAATAAGGGGCCTGGGAGAAACCCCGAACTCCGGGATATTGACCGTCATTGATGGAAGGCCGCAGTCAATGGGGATATACCGCCACCCGTTCTTTGACACGCTGGCGCTGGACGCGATCGATTCCATAGAGGTCATCAAGGGGCCCGGGGGCGTGCTTTACGGCAACCAGGCCGTGGCCGGAGTGATAAACATAAAGACGAAAAAGCGGGAACTCGAAGGCGCGTCATATACGCTGGGGACCATGATAGGCAATGATTATACGCAGAACCATTTTGTGGACGCGGTGATGAAAAAAGACGAGATAGACATGAATGTTTCCGGTTCCTACAGTTCCACGGGCGGCGCCAGGCCGAACTCGGACTCATACCTGGAAAATGTGCACGCCCACGGCGGATATGAACTGCAAAAGGACCTGACCGCGTCGGTAAATATAGATTACGCTTATGACAGGAATTTCAATCCCGGCCCGCTGGGCTATAACTGGCCAAGGGACATGGAAGCGACGCAGACAATACAAAGGGACGGGGATTTCAGGGTTGATTACAAGCAGCCGGATTATACGGGCTCAACCATATTTTTTACTGATTCAGGGTCGAATAAATTTCTGCTAAGCGAGAACCCGGTGTCTTATCCATTTCCTGCCGCAACCGCGCCCGAGTACAGCCAGTATGAAAATGACGGATTAAGGGTGATGAATGAGTGGGTCATATTCCCCGGCAACTCCACGAAGGCGGGTTTTGACTGGCAGTATTTTGGGGGTTTTTATTCGCAATCCCCCAAGGAAGTGGTATGGCATGAAAACGATTACGCGCCTTATTTTTCCATAAGCCAGGAAGCCGGTATATTCGGCATATCAGCCGGGCTGCGTTATGACATTAACAGCGCCTGGGGAAGCGTGCCAATACCGCAGGCAGGGTTTAAAATATCCCTTTTTGACCAGCAAACCGTATATGTCAACGCCTCAAAAGGGTTTAAAACCCCGGCTATGGGGCAGTTGATATACGCGCAATATAACGGGCTGAGTCCTGAAAATTTCTGGCAATACGAGGTGGGCACCACGCATACAATTTTCGACAGCGTTACTTATAATATAGCCCTATATCAGACAGAGGGGTCCAATATTATGCAAGTCGATCCGGTTGATTCTCTGCTGAAAAATTCCGGTTTTATCATGATGAGGGGCGTTGACGCGGATGTGTCGGCCAAATTCCTTGATATTTTTAGGGCCGGGATTTCCGGCAGTTATGTCGACCCGCGCGATAAGACCGCGAATATGGCATTACTGAGCGGAAGCGCCTATATAAAAGCGGAGTTTATTAAAAAAGGAAGTATAAAGGTGGGAATGGATTTTGCCAAGGATAGATATAATAAGGATATAACTGATTCGGCCAATCCGGCGACTCTCAAACTTGCGGATTACGCCACCTTGAATTTGTCGGCTGATTACAGGCTGGATATTTTTGGTACGGACACTTCTTTTTATGTTGACGCAGATAATATTTTAGACAATAAGTACGAGGTTAAGGCATATTATCCCGTTCCGGGATTTTTAATCAAAGGCGGGCTGGTTATAAAATTGTAGCATTATAATTACCGGTGGTTTGCCGCGACAGAACAAAGGCCGCAACCTAAATCCATATTCTATGAACTATAGGGTTGCGCCTACACAGGCTGACCGGGGATTAATATTTTGTATTTGGTCATGTAGGCGCAACCTTTAGGTTGCGGTTCTTGCATGAAATGCTGGATTCGTTTGCTTTTCTTAATAGTCTTAAACAAAAAGGAGTAATATGAAAAAAATAATCTTAACAATACTTGCCGCCGGCCTTGTGATGTCCGGCTGTATGAACACCGCTATTTCCACAAACAAAGTGCTCTGCGGCAGCTCCATCATTTTATCCCTTGCCAAAGACTGCGGCGGACTTGACGTCTCCACGCTGGTGCCGGCTGATGTCTGCCCCGGGAGTTTTGACCTAAAGCCCGAGGACGCGGCCAAGATAATGTCGGCCAGGGTATTTTTGATACAGCCATTCCAGCAGCCATTGGCCGAAAAAGCCCTGAAGATAAACCCGAAGATAGCGGTGGAAACCATAAGGACCGATGACATGACCATACCGGAGAATTATTTCCGGGGAATCAAGGAAGCCGAAAATATCCTGGCGAAATATTTCCCCGGCATGGCCGGGCAGTTCTCATCCGGAGTTAATTCCAGGGTGGACGAAATAAGGAATGCCGTGATCAACGACATGGACTACATTCAAAAGGTAAGGAAAAAGAATATCCATGTGCTTGTCAGCGGTTTCCAGGCCGCAACAGCCAGGTACTTGGGGCTGAATGTTGCCGGAACTTTCGGCGGGCCGGAAAGTCTGAAACCAAAGGATTTAAACGGGCTGCTTATGGCGGCAAAATCCAGTGGAGCTACGCTTATAATAAGCAATATGACCGGGACGCATGATTCGACCGCGGACATACTCAATAAAAGCCTGAAGATCAAAAAAGTTGTTTTCATAGTTTTTCCCGGGGTATCGGGAAACGGCAGCATGTTCATGAACCTTTGGGAATATAACCTAAACCAGTTAAAAAGCGCATTAGGGGAATAAAGTGGCGACAAAGCCGCTGGAAATTGAGATTAAAAACCTCTTTGTCAAAGCTGGTAAAACAACAATATTAAACGGATTGTTTCTGAAAGTTAAGAAAGGCGAATTCATAACGCTCCTGGGAAGGAACGGTTCCGGGAAAACCACCGTATTTAAATCCATACTCGGCATTATAAAACCGTTTTCCGGCAGCGTAATAATATCCGGTACCGCCATGACCGGGGCCGCTGTCAGGGCAATGCGGCTTAAGACCGGATATGTGCCGCAGTATTTTTCCTCTGAAAATGATTTTCCCATAACAGCCCTTGATGTGATAGCCATGGGAAAAAATAAAAAACAGGCAATAAAATGGGCCGGGGAAATGAAGCTGGGGGCGGTGGTCCACAAACCCTTTGGCGCGCTTTCAGGCGGCGAGAAACAAAAAGTGCTGCTGGCCATGGCGCTCTCACGGGAACCTGAAATATTGCTCCTGGACGAACCAAACCTGAACCTGGACATGAAGGCATACGGGGATTTTATGGCGCTTGTCGAGAAAATGAAAGCGTCCCTTAACCTCACCGTCATACACGCGACACACCTTGCGGGACATATCCCTAAAAGCTGCAAAAGGATAGTGGTGGTCAAAGGCGGGCGCATTATCATGGACGGTCCGAAGGACACGATACTTAAAACCAAGAACAGCGGGGAAATTATCTATGGATGAACTTTCTGTCAAAGCCATCGGCGTCATGGCGCTGGCAGGCGCGCAATGCGGGCTCATCGGGGTTTTTGTTTACCTGCTGAATATCCCCTTCATCGGGGTTGCCATAGCCCACGCTTCCATGGCGGGGGGCATTTGGGCCGTGATTTTTGGATTGCCGGGCAAGGCCGGCGCTTTCGCGCTATCCATACTTACGGCCATATTCGCCGGGCCCGTATCCGACAGGGCCGGGACAAAAACAAATATTTCTTTCGGCATTATTTTTTCCCTTGCCATGGGCCTTGCTTTCCTGGGGGCCGGTATCATGCCGGGCGGCATGCAGAATGCTTCCGGATATTTATGGGGAAGCGTATTTCTGGCGGACGCGCGCGATGTGGCTTTCATGTCCGCGTCTTTGGCGGTAACAGGATTGTTCCTGATGGTATTTTACAGGCAGGTTTCCGCCGTGCTTTTTAACAGGGAGATGGCGGCGGCAAACGGGATAAACGACCGGCTCTTTTTTTACGCCATAATGCTGCTTACCGGGGTGACTGTGGCGGCCAACCTGAATATCATAGGCGGGTTGATGCTTTTCGCGCTTATTATCATACCGCCGGCCATAGCCCGCAGGCTGACGCGCGACCTGAAAACTTTCGCGCTATTTTCAACACTTGCCGGGGCTGTCTGCGCCGTTGGGGGCACGGCCATATCCTTTGTTTTCAACCTGCCGGTATCGGCAATGGTCGTACTTTTTAACTGCGCAGTGTATGCGCTGTCATTGGCTGTAAAACCATAAGACAGCGGCTTTGCCGGTTTTAAGGCAGGCCATGCACTGTAACCGCAAAGTGATAATGT
>PMTB01000252.1 GCA_003167475.1 candidate division FCPU426 bacterium
GGAATTGGATACTGACATGACAACCGTGACAGTCCCGCCAACGCCTATTACCGACGGCGACGCTGCGATCACGGAATTTAACTGCGGTATGGTCTGTATCGTTTCCGGGCTTGAAGCGTTTGCCGTGACCGTGACTTTGCTGTTTGTGTCATATCCCCTTGCCTGCGACAGGAAGCTGATCGAACCGGCGGCCTGCGCGCTGAATGTCCAGACGAACTGTGTTGAGGCTCCCGCGGCTATTGTGGTGGTTGACGGCCATAAAAGCGCTATAGCGTTGCCTGTACCCGTGACTACCGGGGTTACCCCTATCGCGCCTTCGGCCAAAGCCCCGCCACTATTGGTGACCGAGAGGACTACATTTATAAACTGCCCCACGCTGACCTGGGACGGCACTGTATTAAGCGAAGCTATAAATACCGGCGGACCCTGTATTGTAATTGAATTGGACGAAGCCTGCGCCGCGTTTATTACCAATGAACGCCCGGCGTCAAAACCCGTAGCCGACGAACTGAAACTTATGTTCCCGGCGGCTGTCGCCTTGTAGAACCATGTGAAATCAGAACCTGACCCGTTCGGGATCGTAAGGTTCACGGATGCCGGCCCGCTGACAAATGACGCGCCTCCGGTTCCGCTTAAAACCATTGCACCCGGGTTTACAAGCGTTGCAGGTCCTGTTCCGCCGTCAGATACCGTCATTACTACCATGATATCCTGGCCTATGGAAACCACAGCCGGTGTTACCGTGAAATTCGCTATATTAATTGAAGCGGCCGATATTATATTGATAGTCTGTGCCGAAAGCGCCGGGATAACAGGCGCCTGTGTGCCGCTTATCGCGTCCGTGCCATTGCCTATAGTGGCCGTAAATGTGATCATGCCGATAGAGTTTGCCTGATAGATCCATGTGAAGTTTTGCGACGCCCCACCCGCCAGTATTGTGACGTTTTGAGGAGTTATGTTTGATATAAGCGTAACCGCGCCCGAACCGCCCAAAGCAAGCGCCGCAGGGGTTACATTCAGGGCCGCCGTGTCTCCCGTGTTTGTCACTGTCAATATCAATGATATAAAGTCTCCCGTGCCTATCTGGGCCGGAGTGTTCTTCGACAGGCTCATGGCAAGCGAGGCAGGTTTATTTATCGCCAATATATTGCTGGATGTCTCCGGGCTGTTAATTGTCAGTCCGGAATTGGCGTCTTTGCCCGAGGCTGAGCCCCTGAATGAAAGCGTGCCCGTTCCGGCAGCAGAGTATGTGAATGTGAATGTCTGCGCCGAACCAGCAGCTATCGCGGTCGCGCCCGGAAGCACTGGCGGTACAAGTATGGCCCCGCCGGGTCCGTCTATAAGTATTGTCTGGGGAGCCGCCGCGAGTGCGTCTGCCTGGCCCAGGTTTGTGACCGACATGGTGACCGTGAAGTACTGTCCCTTATTTACGGTTAAAGGCGCATATATGGAGCTGGCGAGAGTAGCCGGTACGTCTGCTGTTATGGTGTTTGATGAGACATCCGCGCTTGTTATGGTAACTTTGCTGTACTGGTCATAGCCTTTTACATGCGAATTTACGCCCAGGTCGCCGGACGATATGGCCTGGTAAACAAATGTGAACTCTCGCGTCAAACCCGCGCCGACCGTCTGCGTAGCCGGCACCGGCCCGCTGACATATGTATAATTCCCGCTTCCTATCTTTATAAACGGCCCCGGCGCAACGCCTTCGGCGTCCGCTCCGCCGGTATTGGTCACCACAAACTCGACTGTGAAATTCTGCCCTACGCTTACAGCCAGGGGCGATAATATGATATCCTGCGCGAGCATGGGCGCGTTATGCGCCGTCATAAATGCCGACGTGGTATTTGAATAAACATCCCCTGTCACGGAATGGGCGTGCCCGGAAAAGTCTATGGAGCCCGCTCCAGTTGCCTGGTATCTCCATGTGAAGAACTTTGACTGGCCGGCCTGTATGGGCTGCGCGCCCGGCTGGATATTCGGGAACAATACCGCGGTGCCCGAGCCTGTGACGTCGAGTACGGACGCCGTGACTGACGCGGCGTCAACCAGTCCGATATTGTTGACCGTCATGACAACCGTGAATGTCTGGCCCGTGCTCTCGTCCGAAGGAATGACGGAAAGCGACGAAGTTAAAAGCGGCGTATTGGCAACCGAAGTTATAGTTGTAATGTTGCTGTCCACGCCGTAAGCGATCAACGAATTATTATCCGTTGCGTTTGCGTGCGAACTGAAGGACACCATACCGATGCCTGTCGTGCTGAATGTCCATGTGAAGCTTGCGGAATTTCCGCCCTGAATATTGGCCGTAGCAGGCAGAGGGCCCGTGAGGAAATTCGCTATCACTCCTGCTCCGTAACCGGTTACCGTAGGCGCAACAAAATTTGCCTGCGCGCCTCCGCTGTTGACAACGGTCATGACTACGGTGAGCGGGTCAAGCTGCTGTCGTATGGTCAAAGGCAGGGCCGTTATGGAAGCTGTTAATGATACCGGCGCCTGTACAAGCACGTTCTGGCTTGAGAGCACACCGGTGGAAATGTTAAGCAGTGTGTTATTATCCGTCCCCGAAGCTGACGCGGTGAATATTATATTACCCGCGGCCGCGGCATTATAAGTCCATGTGAAATAAGCGCTTGCCCCGCCCACTATGGAAACGGCGGGCGTCGGGGAAGCCACAGGCACAACGCTTGCGTTGACAGCCGGCGGCACGGGTGAAACGTTATTCGCCGCCGCAGTTCCGTTATTGGTGACAGACAGTACCAGCTGTATCACCTGGCCGGAAGAAACCTGCACCGGCGAGACGCTCAATGCGCCCGCGAGATTTGCCGCAGCCTGGACCGTTATGACATTGCTGCCGGAGAGCGGCGAGGCGATATTATTCAGGAGCATATGGTCCACGCCTTTGGCGTCCGCGCTGGCGGATACAACTCCCGCCTGGCTCGCGCCGTATATCCACGTGAAGAACTGGTCTGTTCCGGCCGCTATCTGCGTGTATGAAACCGGCGACGGGCCAGATATATATGTAAGCGCGCTTGGGTTTGTCAGCGTGAAGTTCTCCGGCATCACATTATCAGCCGCCTGACCTCCGGCTGTCGCGGTTACCGTCATTATTACCGTCACAAACTGGCCGACCGACGCAATCGACGGCATCATTGTTATTGCGGACGCAAGGTGCGCCGCGCTTACCGTGGTGATAATATTGCTTGAAACGACCGTCGAGGTTACGCCGAGATTTGTATTTACGTCAACGCCGGTCGCGACACCGGTAAAGTTCATGCTTCCTATTACATTGGCCGTAAATGTCCATGTAAAGTACTGATGGGAACCGCCGGGAATAGAGACTGCCGCCGAAGGTACCAAGCCTGTATGAAGCGTAACACCGGGCCCGTCAAGCTCGGCGACCCTTACGTTATTTGCCGTGGCCTCGCCTGTATTTGTGACCGAGGCGTATACTGTGATATCATACCCGTTCCCTACGGTCCCGGGTACGGCGTTCAGGCTCAAAGCCAGCACAGCCGGCGACTGTATCAGTATATTGCCCGTAGCGACATTGCCTGTGAGGACCGCGGCTTTCGAATTGTCATCCGTGCCAAAAGCCGATCCCTGGAATGTTATGAGCCCGTTGCCCTGGGGGTTATAAGTCCATGTATAACTGACCGATCCGCCGCTGCCCGGTATGTCTGAGCCAATTGGCACGGGACCTGTAAGATAAAGCGCCCCGCCTGCCCCTGTTTCCACCAATGCCGTGGGCGATACCGCATCGGCCTTTGCCAGGCCGGAGTTTGTAACAACCATTATCACAGTAAGCGGCTGGCCTATATCTATGCTGGACGGCGCCGATAATACCGCGCTTAAAGAAGCGGGTGACTGCACATTTATAATATTGCTTGATATCGCGGCCGACGTTATCGTCGTCTTCGAATATGTGGCGTATCCCGTGACCGACCCATTGACTCCCAGGGTGCCAGGCACTGTGGCCAGGTATGTCCACGTGAAGTCAGCGCTTGTGTTCGGCGCGATTGTGGCGGCCGGTGTCGGCGACGTAATAGGTCCCGTGTAATTTCCCGATCCAACCTTTATAAGCGCCGACGGCATTACGCCTTCCGCCGCGCTTGTTCCGTTTGCGTTTGTCACATGCATCACAACCGTTATCTGCTGTCCCGCTGACGCAGGGTCAGGCGATACCGCTATGGTCTGGCTCAATGCCGGTACCAGATAAGCCTGTATCGAGTTCGTTCCCGGCGTTGTTATATTTGCGCTGGTATGGCCAAGGCTTGTCACATCGTCTGTCACAACTGACGGGCCCGCAGCTCCGGCCGCGGCTAAGTATACCCACGTAAATTCCTGGTAGGAGCCCGGAGCTATTGTCGCTGTCGCCGGGCTCAACAATGTAGCCACTCCGCCGATGGTCCCGAGAAGCGCGTTCGGCGTTGTGTTTGTCGCAGGCACAACCCCGACATTGCTTACCGATAATATTACAGTATATTTCTGATTTTCATTTATCACATTAGGCATTGCCTTGATCCAGCTTGCCAATACAGGATAGTTCGGTTGGACCTGCACTGTGTTACTGGTCACATCCGAGGCAAGCTGTATTGCAGCGTTTGAGTTAAAGTCGGTTCCAACAGCGTTCGCCGTGAAGTGTATATTCCCCACATTTGTCGGCAGGTATACCCACGTGAATGCCGCCGATGTACCGCCGGTTATGGTCACATTGATCGGCAACGGTCCGGATACATATGTATATGGCGCTGTCCCCAGGATGGCAAACCCTGCCGTAGGCGATACATTATTCGCGGTTGCCTGGCCGGCGTTATTTATCAGCATTACCACCGTTATATTTGAGTTCATCTCAACTGGAGACGGCGATGCAACAAGCGACGCCGTCAGGCTCGCTGGCGTTTGGATCAATACCGACGAGGTGCTCTGTACCGTCGTGTTTACCGTTGTTCCGGAATTAATATCCGTGCCTGCGGCTGATGTCGTGAATACCACATTGCCCGCACCGGCCGCGTTATAAGTCCATGTGAAATACGCGCTCGCCCCGGGCGCTATCGATGCCGCAGGCGTCGCTACAGCTATCGGCGTTGCGTTTCCGCTTCCGCTTATTACCGGCGTTATCGGCGTTACATTATT
>PMTB01000175.1 GCA_003167475.1 candidate division FCPU426 bacterium
GCCTATTTATTGCTTGGCGGATTGTATTTGTATATAAGATGATTTTTAATCAGCTTAATTTTTGCCGGCACCATACCGGGCGTGGGGCAAAAACCTATATAGAGATTATCCTCGCCTTTGCCTTTTTCAACCCAATCCAGGTACTTTTTATGGCCTTTGGGGAAAGCCGGGTCCCCGTATATTTCCTCCGTCTCACTGATGTAAAGTACCCCGTAATCGGCCATTTTTTTATCCGGGTGTTTCAGAAAGAATATCCCGAAGAGTCCGGTCATTTCGGGGTTCGGTATATAATCAGTCATGGACTGAAGATCGGAAAACGTATAACCTGCAAGCGTGAGGCTCATCTTTATCTCTCCTTTGAATTTAAAACAGCATTAAATATATCAAAATTCGCCCAAATAATCAACTTTATTTGCGGTTCCCGGGGTGCAGCATGCTGTGCTTGTAGCTGTAAATAAAATACACAAACAGGCCGATCACGAGCCAAACCACGAACCTTATCCATGTTATGGCCGGGAGGCCGGTCATAAGAAACACACACGAGGCAACCCCCAGAAGCGGGAACAATGGGTTCAGCGGAACCTTGAACGCCCTCGGCCTGTGGGGTTCTTTTACCCTGAGTATAATGACACCCAAACACACCAAAACAAAGGCGAACAGGGTCCCTATGTTGGTCAGGTCAACCATCTCGTCTATGTTCGTGAAAGCCGCCACCAGCGCTACCAAAAGCCCGACCGTTATCGTGGTAACATACGGCGTCTTGTATTTCTGATGTACGCTGGAAAATACTTTAGGCAAAAGGCCGTCGCGCGACATCGAGAAAAATATCCTGGATTGTCCCAGGAGCAGCGCGAGCAGGACGGCCAGCTGCGCCGCTATGGAACCCACGGCGACTATTGCCGCGGCCCATCCAAGGTTCACATGCTGCAGCGCGTATGCCAGCGGCTCGGCTTTTTCAGCGGCCATGGCGTCTTTTAAAGCCTGAAACGGCACGATTCCCGTGAATACCGCGGCCACAAGCATATATAATACCGTACAGACCACAAGCGATCCTATAATGCCGATGGGCATATCTTTATGCGGATTTTTTGTCTCCTCCGCCATAGTTGACACGACGTCAAACCCTATGAAAGCAAAGAACACTATGGCTGCTCCGGCCTTTATTCCGGCAAACCCGTTTGGGGCGAAAGGATGCCAGTTTGCGGGATCAATGTGCCGGGCCCCTATGAAAATAAAGAAACCTATGACAAGCAGTTTTATGGCCACTATCACTATGTTGAATGTGGAGCTTTCCTTTATTCCCCGGACAAGAAGAAGCGTCAGGAGTATCACCACAAGGCTCGCCGGAAGGTTTGCTATGACTGGAATGCCAAAAAAGTGCGGCGCGGTGCTGAAAGCTTCCCATGACCTGTGAAGGGCCGGGGTAAGCTGGTCCAGCGGGATTCCGCTTTTTATGAGGGCGGCCGCTTTTGCAAAACCCTGCGTTGCGCTCCTCAGGTCCACCGTGGCCCAGGCAGGCAAATTCACCCCCAGGGAACGGAGAAAACCGTTGAGATACCCGGCCCAGCTTATGGATACCGCAATCGACCCGACGCAATATTCCAGCATAAGGTCCCAGCCTATAATCCACGCAATGAATTCACCGAACGTGGCGTAAGAATAGGTATAAGCGCTGCCTGAAATGGGCACAAGCGAGGCGAGTTCCGCGTAACAAAAAGCAGCAAAGCCGCAAGCCACGGCCGTTATGGCAAATGATAATATGAGAGCCGGCCCTGCCCCGGGCCTGGCAGCGTCGCCCGCCGCCGCAGTCCCGACAGTGGCGAAAATACCGGCGCCGATGATGACGCCAATGCCGAAGAGCACAAGCTCGACAGGACCGAGCGCTTTTTTAAGTTTGTGGCCCTCTTCGTGTGTCTCGGCCATCATCACGTTCAAATCCTTGAGCCTGAAGAGCTGTTTACTAAGTTTGTCCATTTTTTTACCTCCAAATGAAAAGGCTTGAAAGCCTGGATATAAAATTCAAGTTGTTAAGCCAAAAGCCAAGAGCCAAAAGTAAAGTAATAAAAGGGGGTAAAGTGTTCAAGGTAAAACTTCCGCCTTTTCCCACTTTTCTTTTATTTGCCTTCCCTTTACTTTTGTCTNNTTTGGCTTAATAACTTTGCCTTATTGTATTTTCAACTTAAAATCGATGAATCCGCGCTCCACATTTGTGCTTACGAGTATCACCATGACCTTATGCCCCACCTCAAGCCCCATCAGCCCCGGGCCAAGCCTGCCTTCGACCGGCGGATCGAATATCCTTACGTATGTTCCTTTGTCCGACGCCCCTGTCACCAGCGCGTCAAATTCACGGCCTATCATGCCGGAAAGCAGAAGTGCGGCCGCGGATTTATCCAGGCTGCGCTCCACTTTTTTAGCGTCATTTTCTTTTTCAGTGCAGTGCTTCGCCAGATCCTCAAGTTCCTGCGCGGAATAAGGGACCGGCATACCGCTGATCGCCGCTTTTAGCAGGCGCTGGGTAATCAGGTCCGGATACCTGCGGTTCGGGGCCGTGGAATGCGAATAGTCCCTTACAGCCAGGCCAAAGTGGCCCTCAGTGCTGCCACCGGGTATTTCAAGGCAGTATTCCCCCGGGCCCAGAAGCTTTATCACGCTTAAGGAAAGGTCCGGAAAACTTTCAGGGAACATTTTTTTCTGGTTCATAAGGAAATCCTCGAGCGGTTTGGCGTCCGGTATTGCCGGGAGTTTGAAATTTTTTTCCGCCGCGAGCGCCACAAGGCGGTCCCACTTTTTCGGCGTGCGCACGACGCGCCTTATGGACGGGGACTTTTTTGCCTCAAGGAACCTGGCTGCTATCCCGTTTGAAGCTATCATAAAATCCTCAATAATATCGCTGGCCCTGTTCGGGGTCTCAAGCTCAAGCCCTGTGATCTTTTCATCCCTGAACAAGGGCCTTGTTTGCAAAGTCACCAGGTGAAGGGCGCCATGCGCGTGCCTTAAACCTTTGAGCCTTTGGGCCGCGTCATCCTGCAGTTTTATATTCTCATCGAGCCCCGTAACCCGCCTGATCCCATCGGGCATCGGGCCGGTTCCTTCCAGCCAGGCCGCTGTGCTGTTATAGGCCAGTTTTGCCTTATTGCGCACCTTCGCCTGGTAAACATCCGATCCTGTGAGGGTGCCGTCCGGAGATATTCCCATTTCCACAATTATCGCGGGCCTGTCATTGTTGTAATTAAGCGACGTCAGGTCCGTGGAGAGCCTTTCCGGCAGCATGGGAAAGATCACTGCCGGGGTATACACGGAAAGCGTGTTCTTCGAGGCAAAAAGGTCTATTGCCGAAGCCTTACCGGCCGTGTGATCCACATCAGCAATCGCGACGTATACTTTTATCACGCCATCGCCGGTATTTTCAGCGGCTGTGAGCTGGTCAAGATCGAGTGAAGCGTCATTGTCTATGGAGCACCATAGCAGCCCCGTCAGGTCCTTAATGCCCGGGATTACCCCGTCCTCAGGCCGGATCTTACTCAGTTCATCCATGACCTGTTGCGTAAAATCCGTCAAAAGCCCGTGTTCCTTCATGGCGTTAAAAGCAATTTTGCGCAGTATATCCCTGTTATTTCCTTCAGATTCCGTTTCCATTTTGGACCGCCCTTATACAGGATTTAATTACAGAAGTTCATAAACAAAATACACAACCGGCTTTCTGCCGCCCGGCACGGCCTGGCCCAGGGCAAATGTCACCTTTACAGGCGTCCTTTTCCTGAACATGAACTGAAAACTTACCCCCGCGCCCACGCCGTACAGGTAGGAATTGAAATGCTGTATTATGTGCACGTCCCCAATCCTGCCGCAATCGACTATGGCAAAAGCTTTCAGGTTATCCAGCTTTACCCACCACACTTCCCAGCCAATCTTGTCCGCAACCATCGCGTCGAACCTCAACCGGCCGAATATCTGGTAATAACCCTGGAATTCATTCAGCCCGTATCCTATAAGTTTGTCAAACCCGCCCATATTGTACAATGTCCACAACGGAGCGTCCTGTGCCTCAAGCATGTGGCCGGTCTCCGCGGCATAATAAAGATTATTACCGTTGTCAAACCTTATATTCCCTGAAATGGAGGAATTAAGGAACAGAAAATTATACCTGGAGTCTTTATAGGGGATTGCCTTGTCAAAATTAATACTAAGGTGCACCATATCAAATTCATTGCCGCCCTGTTTCCCGGCGAGCCTGTAATCCATCCAGGTGTTGAACCTCGATTCAACCCCCTGCTCCACATCAAAGGTGTTGTTCAGGTGAGCCAGATAAGCGCTCTCGTTTTTGAATTCCTCGCCGAACTTCAGCGAAGATAACAGGAGCGGCGTGCCGATACTCAATCCAAGGCCCTTTGTCCTTTGTATATATTTTGTATTATTGTATATCTGCTCAAACTCCAGATCGTCGTAAAGCCTGACATAAACCGGGAATATGGTCTCAAGGCCGTATTTCAGGTCGTATTTTATCCTGTTATATATGTAGTTATATTCCGTCGAACCCTCCAGTATCGTGTCGCCGATCTTTTGCTTTAAACCTATATTTACGCTAGCGTCCGGGAGCACCACCTTAAAAGACGGCGTTATGTTCAGGTGCAGTTCGTTCACCTTCAGGTTAATCATGTCCTCAAAATATTCCGTTGTTTGGGTTACATTCAACGGGGACGCTTCAATGGTCACGCATACGGCCTCGGACTGTATTGTAACGCAGACGGCATAGGCCTGCGCGTTATAGGTGACATTCACCGGCTTAACCGACAATTTTTCCGGGTACAGGGCCCTTATTTCCTCCGCAAAGGCGGCGGATGAAAGGAACATGCAAAAAAGTATTATCAGCCCCTTTGTTTTCGCCATTGTTCGAGCCTCTCCTTGATGGATTTTTCATTGCCGTTTTCCGTCGGAAAATAATATTTGTTGTCCTTTATCCTGTCGGGCAGATGCTGCTGGTCCACAAAATTGCCCTCAAAATCGTGGGCGTATTTATACCCTTTTCCGTACCCAAGGTCCTTCATCAGTTTTGTCGGCGCGTTCCTTATGTTCAACGGAACGGGGTCGTCTTTTGTGTTCCTGACGTCCTCCTGGGCCGCAGAAAAGGCCGCGTATGCCGCGTTACTTTTTGGGGCGCTGGCTATATATAGAATGGCCTGGCCTATGGCCAGTTCGCCTTCCGGCGAGCCTAAAAAGTGGTATGTATCCTTTGCCGCGTTCGCCATAAGCAGGGCCATGGGGTCCGCGTTACCGACATCCTCGCTGGCAAATCTGATGACGCGGCGTATCACATATAAAGGGTCCTCTCCGGCTTCAAGCATCCTTAAAGCCCAGTAAAGAGCCGCGTCCGGATCCGAGTCCCGCATGCTCTTATGCAGGGCCGATATGATATTGTAATGTTCCTCTCCGGCCTTATCATATAGAAAAGTTTTTTTATCCGCCGCCTGCTTCACGTCCTCCGCGGTTATAGAGTAATCTTCCCCGGTTTTGAGCGAGTCTATCACCTCAAGTATGTTCAAAACCGTCCTCGCGTCCCCGTTGGATACCGTTTCGATAAGTTTGACCGCGTCTTCAGCTATATTTATCTTCCTTTTCCCGAGCCCGCGCTCCTTATCGGTTATGGCCCGGTTGATGATCATCCTGATGTCTTCCTCTTCGAGCGCCTTCAGCGTTATCACCCTTGTCCTTGACAAAAGCGCGGAATTCACCTCAAAAGACGGATTTTCCGTGGTCGCCCCTATTAGGATTATCGTGCCGTTCTCAACATGGGGCAGGAAAGCGTCCTGCTGTGATTTGTTGAACCTGTGTATTTCGTCGATAAAAAGGATGGTTTTCCTTCCCATACGGAGGCTGTGCTTGGCCTGCTCAACAACGGCTTTGACCTCTTTTATGCCGCTGGAAACGGCGGACAGCGATATAAATTCAGCGTTAATAAGCTTTGCGATTATCATGGCAAGTGTGGTTTTCCCCGTACCCGGCGGCCCCCAGAAAATAATCGATGGCAGTTTGCCGCCGGAGAGCATGCCTTTTAAAAAGCCCTTGTCGCCCACTGCGTGGCGTTGTCCGGCAAATTCTTCCAATGACTGCGGCCGCATACGGAAAGCCAGGGGCTGCTTTGAAATATCTGTCTTTTCATCTTCATTGCTGCTGAATAGGTCCATGACGCTCCTGAAAAAAATTTTATCCCGGATTCCAGGATCTAATTCATCTTGTTGATGAGAATTCCTGTTATTATTTTCGGCATGAAATACGTTGATTTCTGCGGCATAACCTCGTTTTTTTGGGATATCACTTTTACGTCCTCCGTGGTCGCCGGCTGGACAAGGAACGCCGCCTTATAGCCCTCCTGTACGGCGTACTTTACAGCCTCGTCAATATCCTGGGTATATGTGATACTGCCGAAAATTTCCTTCTCGGGAACACCCAGTATTTTTTCAAATATGAGCGTATGCAGTATGGCAGGGCTTAAAAGGTAATATTCCATGATATGCCCCGCTTTCGCCACGAGTTTTTTATACGGAGCCTGCTTCAATTCAAGGAGGTATGGTTTTTTATCCTTGATGATCCCCAGGTACTTTTTCACGGTTTTTTTAGCCATAGCAGCCTTAAGCGCAGCCGGACTTTTCATTTTTTTCACGGAAAAATACATCTTCATCAGGGCGCATTCGGGGTCAAACTCCTTGAACACCTTAAACACCCTGTGTGTGGGCAGTATGGAGATATTTGAGTGTTCGACGCTGATAAGGCACATCATGATCCTGTCAAAAGGGGTTTCTTTGACACCGGTTTTTTCCCTCATCTCGTCCCTGAAAAACATTGCCGTCTCGTACCTGTGGTGCCCATCGGCGATATAGAGCTGTTTCTTTTTAAAGATCGATATGAGGGTTTTTATCTCTTTGCCGCCGCTTAACTTCCACAGCCTGGCATTGAGGCCGTTTAAATCCCTGAAACTCATGAAAGGTTTTTCTTTCTTAATGAAAGCGGCCAGGAATTTATGGGCCCGTTTTTCCGGGTCCGGGTACATTGCCAGTATCGGGCTCGTGTTGGAATACGTGCTCCTCATAAGTTCAAGCCTGTCCGCCTTTGGCCCGTCATGGGTGCGCTCGTGCGGCAATATGACGCGGTTGCCGTATTCCTCGATCTTTACAGCCGCGAAAAAACCGGTCATTTCCTTCTTTTTGCCGTCAGGCATGCGGTATTCCTGCGTGTAGGCGTAAAAGGAATCCCTGTCATCGCGGTCGAGCACATTGTCTATTATCCACTCGCCCATAAAGTCCGCGGCGCGCGTATATTTGTTGGCTTGCTTTGTGTCTCCGGGTTCTTCCATACCTTTATCTATCCTGATTATATTAAAGGGGCTGTTCTTATAATAACCCTCAACATCCTTGTCCTTGATAATATCATAAGGCGGCATTACGACTTTCTTCAGATCGACTTTTTCGTTGTTGTAGTAAAGACCTTTAAAAGGTTTGATATCCGCCATCGTGTTTTCTCCTATATAATAGTCTCTTGTATATTGGTCTTAAGGGAGAGCTTTGTCTTTTTTTTCAACCGCGTCCCCCTTTTTATTTTTGGTGTAATCATAAAAAGTGAATATATTCACGCAGACATTTACCGCCATAAAAGCCCCTATGCACGTGAAATAAGCCCCCTGATTTTCCGACAGGGACCCGACATTCGGCGACCAGGTTTTATCCTTGATCGCTTTGGCCACCCATAATCCGGCAAAGGTATAAATAAAGCCGAAAGGTATGCTTTCAACGGCCGTGACCTTTATGTCCTCAACAAGGTCATGTCCCGTGTAGGCCATGGGTTTGAATACGGGCTTTGATGTGTAATCCGCCGATTTTGTCAGCGAATTATAAAATGCGGTGTCGTCCTGCATGGTCCACATGTCCTGGCTTTCTTCGGCCATGACGGAACCGCAGGCAAAAACAACCAGAACAATTGCCGCGATGTGTTTTTTCACTTATTTTCCTTATCAGTAAATTACCTTATTTAAAGGATACTCAATAATGTCAATTGCCCCGTTTTCCTTGAGCTTTGGCACCAGTTCGCGGACCTTTTTCTCATCGATCACGACTTCAATGGCCATCCAGGTTTTCCCTTCGCCCAGAAGGTAGGATACCGTGGGCTTTTTCAACGCGGGCAGTATCTTCAGGATGGATTTCAGGTCCTTTTTGTGGAGGTTGAGCTTAAGCCCGACCTTTTCTTCGGCGTTAAGGGCGCCTTTCAAAAGCAGCATGATATTGTCCAGCTTCTGCGCTTTCCATTTATCCTTAAGTGATTTCTCATTGGCAATCATGACGGTGGTGGACTCCAGCAGGGTCTCGACTATCCTGAGCTTGTTTGCGCGCAAAGAAGAACCTGTCTCTGTAAGTTCAACTATCGCGTCGGCCAGGTAAGGCGGTTTCGCTTCGGTGGCTCCCCACGAGAACCCGACATCAGCCGTGACCCCGTTTTTTTTCAGGTAATTTTTTGTAGTATTGACAAGTTCCGTGGATATTCTTTTTCCCTGCAGGTCTTTTACGGACTTTATTTTCGAGTCTTCGGGCACTGCCAGGACCCAGCGCACGGGGCGCAGGCCGACTTTGCCGTACACGAGCCTGTCAACGATCTTTACTTTTTCGCCGCTTTCGACCATCCAGTCGTAACCGGTCAATCCTGCGTCAAAAACACCCTCCGCCACATAGCGGGCCATTTCCTGGGCGCGCACGAGCGTGATCGCGATCTCCGGGTCGTCAACGCCCGGGTAATAACTGCGTGACGAGGAGTTTATATTGAATCCCGCCTTTTTGAAGATGTTAAAAGTAGATTCCTGGAGGCTGCCTTTTGGCAGCCCTAATTTTAATAACATAAAGCCTCCTGTTTTGAAGTAATTTAAATAATATCATAAATATAGGCTCTAGGCAACATCATAAACTTCAAAGTTATTAAGCCAAAAGACAAAAGCCAAAAGTAAAGTTATTAAGTTTTTAAGGGCTGAAAAGTATGGCCTACCTTATCGGCCTTTCTTTGCCTGCAACTTAACAACTTTACTTTTGGCTTTTGTCTTTTGGCTTAAAAACTTTACGCTGTATATTAAGAGTAGAACTCCTCGTTCTTCTTTATCTCCGGGTCGTTTAAATCGCCTTCTATCTGCACCCTTATCCTTTTTTTCATCTTATCGCCGGCTTCGTCCGGCATGACAGTGTCGGGTTTTTTACCCGCATCCTCGAGTTTCGCCTTCTCGGCAAGGGCTATTTTTTCCGCCACTTCTTCCTCTTTTAGGACTTTCAGGAAGGCGTTTATCACTTTCGGGTCGAACTGCTGGCCCGAACATTTTTTCATTTCAGCGACAGCGTATTCCATGGAACGTTCATCGCGGTACGGTCTTTTGGAGGTCATAGTGGAATACGCGTCGGCCACGCTTATTATCCGCGCGCCTATCATCACCTCTTCGCCGCGCAGGCCCAGAGGGTAGCCGGCGCCGTTGAACCATTCGTGATGCGAAAGCACCAGGGGAACAAGTTTCTTTAGCGAGTCTATCTTGGATATTATATTCGCGCCCAGCTGCGGGTGCATTTTTATAATGGTAAACTCCTCGTTGGTGAGCTTGCCCGGCTTGTTTATTATATTTTCACTGATGCCGATCTTGCCTATATCATGCAGCAATCCCGCAAACTTGATGGTCTCCACCTCTTCGTCGGAGAGCCCCATGGCTTCGGCTATCTTCATGGAATACTTCATGACAGTGGTGGAATGGCCGTGGGTGTAGTGGTCCTTCGCGTCGACGGCCGCGGCGAGGGCGTACACCGTGTTTATATAGTCGCGTTTGACGTTTTCATACAGGCGGGCCATTTCTATGGTGGAGCCCATGTGCGTCGCCAGGATGGTCAGAAGGTAGAGGTCCTCCCGCGAGTACGACTCTTTGCGGGTGAGGCATATGGTCCCGATCACTTTTCCCTTGCTGGTGACCGGCGCTATGATGGCGTTCCCCCGCAGATACAGCGAGTCAGCCTCGGCGTTGTAGAACTTCATTTTTTCAGCTTCCTTGATTATAAGCCCCTTGTTGTTCTTAAAGACCCAGCCCGTTATACTTGCGCTCGGGATCTCCTTTTCAAGAAGCCTGCCCTTGTAGCCGTACTGCGCGCGTATCTTCAGGTTATTGGAGTCGTCCAGCATGGTTATGATGCCGTTTGAATAGTTAAAGAGCTTCTTTATCCCCTCCACCAGCGAGGTGCTGATGATCTCGTCCACATCCAGGGATGATTCGATATTGATGGTGACCTTGACCAGCCTCTCAAGGCCGGAAGCTTTGAGCATGACCTCCTCGTAAAGCGACCTGCTGTATATCAACGTGCCGATCTGCTCGCCCAGGAGTTCAAGCAACTCCGCGTCTGTTTTATTGTAAACATACGGATTCTTGTTGAATATGATTATCAGGCCGTCCGCGTTCCCGGAGCCTATGAGAGGAGCCACAATACAGGAACCGGTTTTTATATAGGTCCTCATGAAATCTTCCTTCATATCCTCAATATCCTCGTACAAAAACGCCTGCCGCCTGATAAGCGCGCCGTAAAGTTCCGAGTCCGGCATTATCTCAATGTCCATGCCGGCTTTGAGGTCATGCGCCCAGTCAAGTTTCTTCAGGCTCTCTATCCTGAGGCGGTTTTTCACGTCATTGGCGGAGAATATTATCCCGCCGTGCCCCTTCATAAGCGGCACTATGATGCCCAGGATCATTTCCAGGAGTTCGGCTTTGTCCTTTGATTCGTTGGCGGTCTTATATATCTCGTGCGCCGCAAGCAGGCTTATGTTTTTTTTCACCAGCATCAGGTTGGTGCGTTCGAGGTTTTCGGTGGCTTTCCTTACGTTCTCTTCGAGTTTTAGATTTGACTTTTTTATTTCCTCATAAAGCCTGGCTTTCTCCGCATCATCCTTTTTTTCGTCCGTATGATGGGTCCTTATCTCGCTGGCCAGGCTGTTTGCAAGCAATCCTATGGCCACCATGAAAATTGACCTTACCGCAAAATTAAAAAGGTTCGGCCCGGGTATTTGCCCCGAATTCAACATGAGGTAAACCACAAAATACGAGCCGATCGTCATGGAAAGGAAAATGTAGTACCTGTTCCCCGTCCAGTAGTCAAACGCGCCGTCAAGGAGCATGAACAGGTATACCAGATAAAGCGAGCTGGCCATGCCGCCGGTATATACTATCCCGGCCGCGATAAGGGCAATATCGCCCAGGGCCTCGGCAAAAAATATCCCCCTGTAATTGGTAATATCCCTGTTCAAAAAATAATAATAAAAATAATTTGCCACCGCTGTTAGGGCCATAATGACCATGAGGGGAACAAGATTGGAGTACTTGTTAAGCACTGAATACAAAATACAGACGGGGACGGCTACGCCGAGCATGCCCCACCTGAGCTTTATATCATCGATAAGATTGCTGCGGACGGATGCCTCGTCCGTTTCATCCATAACTTTATACATGGGTTACATCCGTTTATCAGATTTAGTAATAATCCGTATCAGGAACCGTGTCGCTTACGACGGTTGAAAAATCGCCTTCGAGGCCGTCTATGGATACAGCGGTAACAGTGAAGTAATATTTAACGCCGGCCGTCAGCCCTCCGAGGGTGGCTTTTGTTTCGCGCAGGACCGACCTGTTGAGTTTCTTGAACTTGGCATCGCCTTCTTTTTTATAATACATGTTGAAACCGGCGATATTCTCGCTGTTGTTCCCGTTCCATGTGACAACCAGCGCTTTGTCCTGCAGTTTTACGGACACGCCTTCGACTTTGGGCGGTTTTACCACAATATTCTTTTTAGGCGTTGCCTCCACAGGGGCGGAATAAACGCTTTCCAGGTCCCTGTTATTGATCGCGGTCACGACAAATGAATATGTTACGTCGTTATTCAGCACGGCCTTGAATTTGGCCTCTTCCATTATCGGCTCGGTATTAAGCTTGACGTACTTGCCCTTTCCTTTTTCCCTGTAATATATGTTATATCCCGTTATATTGCCCTCGGGGTTCGGGTCCCAGCCGACCGAAACTATCCTGTCGCCGGCGATCGCGGTCGTGTGCTGCGGCTGCTGCGGCGCGCCGACCAGAGGCCGCGCCACTGTATTGCCGAATTTAAATGACGCGGATATCCTGTGCGTGTAACCAAGCTCCGCATGCGGAAGGAACGCGTAATCAAGGCTTCCCCAGCCCCATGAAATGCCGCCGCCGGCCGTAGGGCCCTGGTCGTCCTGCCCGAGCTTATAGCCGCCCCTGATAAAACCGACGCCGAAAAGTTTTACCTCCGCGCCGAGCCCGAATTCCCATTTCTGGAAATCAGGGTTTGTAAGGTCTATTGGTTTTATAACGTCCGCCGCGAGCAGCAGCCCGGTTTCTTTTGTAAAGGCTAAATTGTAGCTCAAACCCAGCCTGGTGGTGAACGGCGAAGGGTCCGCGCCCAAAGCCGAGCCTATATCCTGCATGACAAGCCCGAGTTTCATATCATCCGTAATATTGGCAATAGCTCCTATGTCGGCGAAAAAAAACGTCCCAAGGTCAACCCCGACCAGCGACCTCTTGATAAACTTCAAATTCGCGCCGAGCGATATATTGCCGATGGTGAAATCTTTCGTGTAAATATTTCCCAGGTTTTTGGCTATGGTGCCCGTCACCGCGAGATCGTACGAAGACGGCACAGCCGGCATAAGGCCTCCGGTTGAATCAAATCCCGGAGTAATGAGGGCGTTGGCGGATATCCCGAAGTTTGTGCCCGAATCTATGGGCATGACATAAGAGAAATAGTGGTAAGTTTCGCTCTGGTACCAAAGCAGGTACATGTATGTGGCGCTTATTTTATCCACGGCAGTTATGCCGGCCGGGTTCCAGAAAGCCCCGTTTGAATCGTCAGCCACAGCCGTGAAAGCCTCCCCCATGGCGGACGGCCTTGAGCCCGCGCCGATTTTCAGGAAGTCGGCGTTTGATGTTCCGGCGCCAAGACCGAATACGCAGACCTGTGAAGACAAAACCATAATCGCCGCAAGTACCGCGAGTCGCTTCATTAAAAAACACCCCATTATTGTTTCACCACAGCCACGGTTTTAATAACCTCATAATTCGTGGAAGATGATTTTAGTTTTATGTAGTAAATACCGCTTGTGACAAGCATGCCGTCGTCGGCCCTGCCGTCCCATGATGCCAGCTGGGTATAAAGAATATTGCTCTGCATCCCGTTGTAGGTAATTGTCCTGACCTTACTGCCGGCCACATTGTATATCAATATTGTCACGTTCCCGGGAGTTACAAGGCTGAAAGTTATTCCGACCGTCTCGCCGGAGAGCGGATTGAACCTGTTCTTATTGAGCAGCATGGAATTTAACGCTATTGCCTGTGAAATTCCCGGCTCTACAGTGACGGTCGGACAGGCGAAATACGCGGAAACCGTGTTGCCCGGATAAGTCCACTGTATGCCCGTGGTAAATGTCAGCGTGCCCCCGACTGTAGCGGAATATGTCCATGTGAACGATACTGCCGACAACGGGGCCACGGCAACCGCGTTGAGCGGAGACGGTCCCGATAATACAAAGGCGTTGCCGGTGCTTTGTGAGGTCACGTTAGGGGTGACGGGCGCAGGCACAACGGTATCAGCCGTTGTCTGGCCCACATTGGTGACCGTCATGATGACAGTTACTATTTCTCCAAGGCCCACAAGCGACGGGTTGGCCGCGTTCGGACCCCTGACCGATACATCGGCAATAAAATCCGCGCCCGATGGCTGGACGTTGATGCCGCCTGTCTGTGAAGTGGTTGAATTCAGCCCTGTTGCGTTCCAGCCGATCGCGGTGACCGTGACCGAGGCAAAACCCGGGAGTCCTGTATTCTTAAGCACCCATGTAAATGACGCAGCGCCGCCATATGGCGCTATGGAAGGAAATACACTTACCGGATATACTGTGCCGGCCGTCGGCGTGCCTTCGACAGGACCGCTGTATGCTATGGTCGGCGAAACCGTGGTAGCCGCAATGACGCCGGAATTTGTCACGTTCATTATAACAGTGATGAACTGGTTGAGCGCCGCGTTGGGCATGGTCTGGGCCGATACTGTCAGCGTTGACTGCAGGTTGGGCATCGGCGGAGTTATATTTACATCCACGGTCTCCTGGCCAAGCGTGGGGTTGATCGCGGCAAGGCTGATGGCGTCCGTAGCGCCTGAAGCGTACGCGCTGAATGTCATGAGCCCTATCCCGGTGGCGGAGAATGTCCAGGTAAACTTGACCGCGTTCAATCCCGGAAGATTAACGCCGACAGGCGAAGTCAAAGGACCTGTGACAGCGCCGGTCCCTGAACTGTATACAACGGGGGCGATGTTATTTGCCTTGGTGTCCCCGGTATTTGATACCGTAAGAATAACCGTGACAACCTGCCCCTGTGAAAGCGTATTGACCGGAACCGTGCTTACATATGATGTGAGGGCCGCCGGATTGTCTATAACGGCAGAACTTGACGTCTGGTTGCTGCCGATTGGCGTGCCTTTATTCAGGTCCGTACCGTTGACTGATGTCGCGTTAAAGGTGAACGTTCCCCGGGCCGTGGTCATGAATCTCCATGTAAATACCGTGCCCGAATTGCCCGGTATGTCCACAGGCACGACGGGCAAAGGCCCGCTCACAAGCGTAACAACACCCGTGCCAGTTGTGGTATAACTCCAGTTTATCCCCGACGCTGTTGTGCCGCCGGTATTGGTCAGCGTCACGTTCACGGTTATTTCCTGTCCCACATTGACGGTGGCGGGCGACGCAGAAGACGTGGCTATAAGGACCGCCGCTGTCTGTACGTTCACAGGCAACGATAATTCAGGTACTCCGGTAATATTGCCTATGCCCGCATCCGTGCCCCTGGCCTGGACGCTGAAGTTCGAAACGCCGGCGGCCTGCGCGCTGTATGTCCATTCAAATACAACCGAGGATCCCACGGTCACAGACGCAGGATTGCCCTGTATGACCGACGGCCCTGAGATATATGTCATGGAACCCGGTGTGCCGTACCTGAACAGCAGGTTCGGTATCGCATTTACGTTCAGGGCGTTTGCCGCCCCGAAACCGGTGTTTGTGACGGTAAGCCTTACCACAAGCTGCTGTCCGACCGATAAGGTCGTCCTGTTAAGCCACAGGTCTGATGACAATGCAGCCGATGACAATATATTTGTTGTTACGTCCGTAACGGTTGTAGTCAGCGACGCGCCCGTATTGGATTCAGTTCCCAATGCACTTGAGCTGAATGTTATATTTCCGGCTCCATAGGCCGTGAAGGTCCAAACAAATGTATGTGAAGTGCCTCCCGTTACGCTGACAGTAACAGGATCCGGGCCGACCTGGCTGGCCCAGAGTGTCGGCAGCGGCACGGCGCTGAAAGTAAGCGGTGTGGCGCCCACATTGGCGGCTGTTGCCTGCCCCGTATTTGTCACAACAAGTGATACTGTAAAGAGCTGGCCGTTATAATTGACCGGCGGATTTATATATATGGCAGACGCAAGGTTCGCGCCGGATTGCACCGTGCATACTGCTGACGTTCTGTCGGCCGAATTTATCATCACCCCGGCATTTACATCCAGCCCTGTCACATGGCCCTGCAGCTGTATGGTCCCGAGCGCTGACGCGTGCAGAACCCATGTAAATGTAGAGGCCGTTCCGCCTGTTATATTTGCCGCGGCAGGCAGCAGTCCCACAATTGTAAATCCTCCGGTGCCCAGATTTACCGGCGGATTTGGCGACGGCAGAACGTTGTTCACGGCGCCCTCGCCAAAATTCGTGGTTGTCATAATGACAGTAAAGTCCTGGCCGAGCGATACCGTTCCCGGTATTGTGATATCCGGCAATGCCAATGACGCCGGAGTCTGTATGGTTATCAGGTTGCTCATATTGGACGCCGAGGTTTCGGCCTGGCCGCTGTTCTGGTCTGTGCCCGTTGCCCAGCCCGACCATTGCACCGCGCCCGCCCCGTTCGGGCTTGTGGCAGTCACTATCCATGTGAATGTCTGTGACGCGCCCGCTATAAGCGATACTGATGCCGGCGAAGATACGCTCGGGTTGTTCGGCGTTGTAAATCCTGTGCCGCTCTTGAAGAGCTGAGTCGGCATTACATTCAAGGCCGCGGCGCTTGACGCGGTGTTGGTGACCGTCATTAATATGGTGATGAATTGTCCCTCGCTTACGGTTGACGGGAACGCGACTATATCCACGGCCAAAGACGCCGGGGCGGTAACGTTTGTCGCCGCAACCGTGAACTGCGACGCGACCGGCAGCAGGCTCACTGAATCCGTGCCCGTTGCCCTGGTGCTGAATGAAAGCGTTCCGCCTGTATAGGTGGTCGAGAATGTCCACTGGAATACGCGGGACGCGTTCACAGGAAGAGGCAGTCCGCCCGCGGGCGAACTGAGCAGCGACCCGACAAGGGCGGCCGGCCCGTATGAAAGCACGTCTGTGTTCACGTTATTGGCCGCGTAGAAGCCGGTATTGGTAACCGACAACTGCACAGTGATGACCTGGTTGAAACTTGATGCAGGCGGTATTACTATCATTTCCGATGTCAGTATGGCCTGCTTCGCTATGATGTCGAGATTTACGTAAGGCGACGGGCCTGTCGAAGCGGCCGCGCCGGTATTAAGCTCATTACCCTGCGCGCTGGCGCTGAATATATTGCCAAGCCCGACTGCCGCAGCGGAATATGTCCATACGAAAGTGGTGGAGGAATTCGCGCCAAAATCAGCGGTCACCGGCACGGGCCCGGTAAGCAGGGTCAGGACTCCCGCGCCTGAGTATGATAACGAAGGCGTCACATTGGTGACAACCGCCTGTCCAAGGTTGGATATTGTCATGGAAACCGTGACCCTCTGGGCCTGTGTCACGACAGGCGGGTACACTGTGAACGCGGTTATGGAAAGGTTCGCCGGCGATTGTACCGTGACATCTTTTCTCGCGAGCCATCCGGTGCTTACAGGCAGGCCGCTGTTCTGGTCGGTGCCGGTGGCGCTGACCGAGAAACTCGCGATGCCCGAACCGGCTGTAGAGAATGTCCATATGAAGACGTTGGAGTTTCCTCCTGCTATGACGGTGGACGGAGGTCCGAGTACCAATGAAGGAACCGCAGAGCCGGTGATAACGGCGGTGGCGGTTACGGCGGTGGCATCGGCTCCGCCGTTATTTGTGACCGTCATGTATACCGTGAAAATCTGGCCCGCGTCGGCAAAAACAGGCGCGCTTATGGCCCCTGCCAGGCTGGAGGAATTCTGCACTTCAACAAGCTGCGACAGCTGCGGTATGGAATTCTTCGGGCCGTCAACATCATTATAAGAAGCGTACGCGGAGAATGACAGCGTGCCGGCCGACGCGGCTCCGAATACCCATGTGAAGCTGTAGCTGCCGCCGGCGGCGACGGAAGAAATAGTGAGCGCAACAGGCGCGGCGGGCGCGACATATAATCCGGCGCTTATGATCTGGACATTGCCTGTCACATTCTGGGGAACCTGGGTCGCGGCTGAGCCGTTATTGGTGACGGTCAGCACCACTGTGAATAGCTGTCCGGTGGACACCACCAGCTGGGATACGGATATCGCATTCGCCAGGTTCGCGGAGTTGACGACCGTTATGGTATTTGACCCGGCAAAAGGCGTCGAGTAAATCAATGAAGGATCGTTGCCGTCAGTGGCGCTTACAGAGCCTGAGAAGTTGGCCGTGCCGGGCGACAATGTCGAATTATATACCAAAGTGAATATCATGGAAGCCACGCCCGCAAGCGATGGTGCCGGAACCGGCGCGGTAAATAATGTG
>PMTB01000147.1 GCA_003167475.1 candidate division FCPU426 bacterium
TCCGGCATCGGAGAGGTCTATTATGGAGAGGCGCCTCTGGCCTAGCGCTAGATTTTTTTCAAAATACATGCCCTTATTATCCGGCCCTCTTTTCGAAAGCGTATCAAGCATATCCGAGAAAAGGCCCTTATTTATCTCCTGTTCCCTCTTTATGACCGCGAGTATGCCGCACATACTACCGCCTGGTTCCTGCGGTTTTAAGGTACCAGTCAACCAGGAACTTTAAGCCTTCCTCAATGCCGGTTTTCGGGGTGTAACCAAGGAGCTTTTTCGCCTTCGAAATATCGGCGTAAGTGATATTCACATCGCCGGCCTGCGGGGGCAGCTGGTTTATAACGGCTTTCCTGCCAAGGGCTTTTTCTATCAGGGAAATAAAGTAGTTAAGCTCGACCGGATTGTTATTGCCGAGGTTGATTATCTCATATCCCGGTTTTACGCCCAGGGCCGAAACTATTCCGCTGACTATGTCGGAAACATAAGTAAAGTCCCTTTTGGATGTGCCGTCGCCGAACCTGTTGATCTTTCGCCCTTTATAAATGGCGTCCGTAAAAAGATACGGCGCCATATCAGGCCTGCCAAAAGGGCCGTAAACCGTAAAGAACCTCAGGCAGGTGCAGTTTAAAGAGTATAAATGATGGTAATTATACGCCAGCAGTTCCGCGGCTTTTTTTGTCGCGGCATACGGGCTGATGGGATAGTCCACGTTGTCCGTCTCTGAAAAAGGGATTTTTTTATTATTGCCGTAAACCGAGGAGGACGACGCAAGCACAAAATTCCCGACGTTGTTCAGCCTCGCAAGCTCGAGCATATTGAGCGTGCCCCTGACGTTGACTTTTTCATATATGAAGGGGTCCTCAATGCTGGCCCTTACACCCGCCCTGGCCGCCAGATGGCACACGCGCGCGGGTTTTTCCTTTTTGAATATGGAGCTCATGGCTTTAAGGTCGGTAATATCCTGCCGGTAAAGCGTAAAGCCCTTAACGCCCCTGAATTGGGATACGTTCCTCTTTTTTATGGCCGGGTCGTAATAACCGTTGAAATCATCCACACATACGGTTTCATACCCCAGGTCCAATAACGCCTTTATTGTGTGGCTGCCGATGAACCCGGCGCCGCCGGTTACCATTACCTTCACTTTAACAGCTCCTCGAGGCTATTTTTAAGCTTACCCGTCAAAAGATATACGATGCCGTCCTTAAAACCCGTCCAGTAAAGTTTCATAAGGTCAAACCGCATAAATTTCAGCATAAGGGCCGAGTAGACCAGGGGCCAGAACCAGGAAAAAAATATGCCATATATCAGTTTTTGATGCCACGCCCCGTACCTGGCGATAATCAGCGTCCTGTTGCGCATAAGGCAGTAGGCTTTCTGCCTGAACTGCCCGCCGAGCCCGCGCGGCGTAAAATTATCCTCTTCCTGAACTTTATGTATTGTTTTTGCGGCGGGCAGCATGCAGCTTTTAAAGCCGTATTTTGCCGCCTTTAGTGAAAAATCCGGCTCGGTGAACGTCTGCACAAGCTGCTCGTCAAAATACCCGCTTTTCCCGAACACTTCATTCCTGATCATAAAAACATTGGGGACGCCGGCGGTGTCATAGTGGTCCTTTTCCGGGTTTTTAAGCGCTGTTCCCCTTGTCTTTCCGGTGTAAAAATTGATGGTCTGATAATTCATATAAAGCCTGCCGTTGCCGTAATACATGCTGGGCCCTATTATGCCGTACGCGGTATTTGCATCGGCGAATTCCACCAGCACCCTGATCATATCCCGCCCGATCACATTGTCGTCATCGATAAAAAGAACGTATTTGTTGCGCGCAAGCCGCGCTCCAAGGTTCCTGGATTTGACCATCTTAAGGTTTTGGCTGTTATGGACTATCCTGACGGCGGAAAAGTTCTTCGCCGCTTTTTTTACCCGCGCGCCGGTCAAAGCCTTTGTGGCGTCCGCGGAGTTATCGTCTATGATTATCAGTTCCTTGTCTTTATAGGAAGAACTGTTTATCGACTTTATGCATTCCATAAGGTCACGAAAGCGGTTGCATGTGGTGACTATGACCGAAACCGTTCCCGCGCCTTTGCCCGCAGAATTTTTCCGGCCCATTTACTTTTTGCCGGCTGCAGCGGCCCCGTATGACTGGTTTATCTCTGTTTTTGACTCCTGCATATCCGGGTCCGGGGTGAGCAATTCAGGCGGGAGTATCTCCTCCGCGACGTTCATTCCCCTGCGCCAGACTATCCTGATGTCGGATGTCTTTGTGGCGTATATCTCCAGCTTATGCCTCCCTCTTTTGAGGTTAAAGGACTGCACAGGCATTGCCTTTTGTTTCGATAAAAAAGCCGCCACATTGGCGTCCGGCGGCGGAGATCCCACGGCCATATACCATTTGCCGTCGATAACCAATTTGCTGTAGGCTCCGCTTGGCGCGGTTATATAGTAGCTGCCGTCTGCCGGGATGTCCAGCGAGCCCCCCCATTTCAGCGAAGTATAATTGCCTATATAAGATGCCATGTTGAAATATACATACGGTTCAAATTCCTCCCACTGGAGGGAATCCGTCTCCCAGGCAGTGCCTCCGTAAAAGTAAGCGTGCAATCCCTCAGGCATGAAATCCTGGTAATACATGAGTTTGGTCAGGGTATCTTCCTTGAAAACGCCCGACATTCCCAGGTGCTTTGTGACATAGGATATCTTAAACGTGTCGGCCGCGTCCTTCCTGTAAGCCTCGATCCTGATCTTGTTGAGCCCTTTAAGCACTTGATAATTCCTGCCCCATTCTATTTTTTTGCCGTCAATGTAGAGCGTAACATTGGCGCCGCCTTGTTTTGTAAAAGCGGTATCGCCGTACTGCATGAAGTATACCTGCCCGCTCCATGAAACCTTATACGGGGCCTTTTGGGCCCTGTCCGGGTTGAATGCCGCGTCGTCGTTCGTTACTTTCTCCGTGGCCCCGCCGGCATAGACATAAGTGGCGTATAATCCCCTGATCTTTTGTATGTCCGCGTTGCTTATCAACTGGGCCGTAAAAAATTTTCCCATGCCCTCGCCCGGTTTAAGTTTCTTGTTGAAATAATGATGGTCCACTTCCACTATCTTTGAATCCGGGAATTTTCTTTCCCAGTAAGACAGCATCTGCCATGTATCATAATGGTGGAATATCGCGTAATTCTCGTCCGTTATCAGTGTTATCGGCTGGAACCCGTCCTCGGGGCAGTCGGTGTTGCTTACCTTATAATCATGCCTGTAAAACTTATAGGGCGGGTGGCCCGGATAATACGTCGACGTAAACAGGAGTATCCTGTACTTTTCCCCGAGTTCGGCCGAGTACTTTCCCGCCGCAGTGGATAATTCATCCATGCCGCCTATCCAGCGCCCGAAATATTCGTTATAATTGTCCTTTACGGGGTTCCAGAGCATGGCCACAAGGAGCACGGGGAAAATAAATGTCCCCGCTGTTTTTTCACCGAAGACCCGTTTTATGGACTGCCAGATAATGTCAAATGTAATACCCGCAAAATACAGCATGGGCCCCATGGTGCCCATGGCCCTCATGGCCGAAGGCGCTTCTATGGAGAATATGGACCCTGCCGCCTGTGAAA
>PMTB01000101.1 GCA_003167475.1 candidate division FCPU426 bacterium
GAACAACATGTTTATTTTCGTCCTGCGGTATTTAAGGATTATTACGGCTCCCCCGGTAAAAAGTATGAATTCAGCAAAGGAAAACAACGGTAAATTACGGCTGAATAAAAAATTTGATGAAGGCGAGTCCAGGGGTTTCATAAACAATACCGGCAGGCTTAAGCCGGCTTTTCCGAACGTTTGAAATATATGCGAAAGGCCGAAAACACCGCCCGATGATTTCCCGAAAGCATAGTCAATCGTTCCGGGATTATGTATAAAAAACAAAAAGACCGCCGCTGAAGCGAGCGCGACGAACAAAATCGACGCGGTAAAATGAAGTTTATTCATCTCTTTCCTGAATATAACCAGCGCCAGGACCCAGTACGGTACCAAAATAAACCATGCCACGTATGTAAAGAACCCTAAAAAATACAATATACCCGCAAAGATCAGGTATATGATATTCTTTTTCCTGACATACAAAAGGAACAGCAGCGCCGTAAGCGGGATAAAAAGAGCGATCAAATAATGAGAAAATAACATCCTTGATAAATAGTACGTAAATGACGCCGCGGAAAAAACAAACGACATCGCGGCGCCAAGCCCTTTACCGCCGATCTCACGGCCCAAAAAATAGAACACAATACAGGAAAGAACAAAAAATATATGGGGCAGGATCCTTAAATTGTCGATACCTCCCGTTACCGCGATAAATAATTCCATCAGCGCTTTATGAACAAACCTTATTGACGAACCATCCCCGATATTATAGTGAAAAAATCCCCTCTCTCCGCCAAGAAACATATGGGCGCCTATTATATCATGCATCTCGTCGCCCGTTGGTTCCTGCGGGAAAAAAGGGCGGTAAAAATGCATTATTACCAGTAAAATCGTCATGGCTGCAAGGAATTTATAGGCCGGATTTGGGTCCCTGCCGGCATCCTGCGGCAGATTGAAAAATCCATTGGAGTAAAACAAAAATAACACCGGTAAAAATACGGCTGCCAGCGAAAAAAATACGTTATATTTATAATAAACATAGCTGCCCGCAAGCATAATTAAGGCAAACAATGTTTTTTTAAGGTCCTTAGATCCAAAAGATGACGGATTGATCATGGTTCCCCTTTCCCTCATCAATTTCCAAACTTGCCCGGTGTGATATTATACAAAATCGGATTAACCGATCTTCTTACCCGCCATCGGACCAGGTTTAAGACTGTGGACCTCCTCGATATGGACCAGGATTACCGCCAGCGGTTTGCGCATGTTGTTTTTTGCCGACATTTCGACCGCCCTGTCGTAGTGCTGGCCGCTTTCCTGGATCTCCGGCTTTCCCACAAAACGGTAACCGTCAATGATATCCCTGTTTACCACGGCTATCGACACTTTGGAACCGTCCTTGATATTCCTGTATGTCGCCCCGCCTGTGCCTTCGGAGAAGATCAGGGTGCTGTCGTCGAGCACGCGTGTGGAACGTTTTGGTGCGACGTTGGGATTGCCGTCTTTGCCCACGGTCGCGATAAAGCACTGTTGCTTGGAGATCATGTCTTTCATTTCATCGGTAAGGATTGCCATGTTGGAGCCTCCCTTAAACTTTCGTTTCATACAAGATCCGCAACCCTATTGTCCATAGAATATGGATAAAGNNTTGTATTTCTTGCCGCTGCCGCACGGGCAGGGTTCGTTGCGGCCAACCTTGGGCTGGTCCCTTCGGTATGTTTCCACTTTTGGCGGGCCGTCCGGGGAATTGGTCATCATCTCCCTCTCGTCCATATGCCCGCCGTCTGCGGGGGCCGTTGGCATGGTGAATTCCGGCCGGGACTCCTGCATTTTTGAGGCGAATTTCTTACGCTGCAGCTGGGATTCGTTCACAACCTGCACCCTGAAAAGGAACTCGACAACTTCGGTTTCCAGGGAAACTATCATGGCCTGAAAGAGCTGGAACCCCTCTTTTTTGTACTCTATAAGCGGGTCCTTCTGCGCGTAGGCGCGCAAACCTATGCCTTCTTTGAGCTGGTCCATGGCATACAGGTGCTCGCGCCATTTCGTGTCGACGACCTGCAGAGTTATGTTGCGCTCTATTTCCCTCATCAGTTCCGGGCCGAGGGACGCTTCCTTTTTATCGTATTCGGCTTTCAGCTGTTCATATATGTCGTCTTCGAGTATCTCCCTTGTCAGCTGTGTAAGGTCGTGCGTTTCTTTGTCAACCTTATATACCGCTCCGAAGGAGCTTTTGATGCGCTCCGTCATTGTGTCAAAATCCCACTGCTCGGGGTATGTCTTTTCCGGGGCTATGTCGAAAACAACGTCTTTGACAACTTCATAAAGCATTTCCATAATGGAATCCTTAAGGTTTGTGCCCTCAAGTATCTGCACCCTGCGGCCATAAATGACCGAGCGCTGGTTGTTCAATACGTCATCGAACTCAAGCAGATGTTTCCTGATTGAGAAGTTGTGCCCTTCAACCGTCTTTTGTGCGCGCTCTATTGACTTGGATATCCACGGGTGCTCCACGCGCTCGTCTTCGGACATACCCAGGCTTTCCATGATACCCTGTATCTTGCCGGAGCCGAATATCCTCATAAGATCGTCTTCCAAAGAAACAAAGAACCTGGTCTCCCCGGGGTCGCCCTGGCGTCCCGACCTTCCGCGGAGCTGGTTGTCGACGCGCCTTGATTCGTGGCGCTCGGTCCCTATGACATACAGACCGCCGAGGTCCTTTACGAACTCGCCCAGGACGATGTCGGTGCCTCGTCCGGCCATATTGGTGGCCACCGTAACAGCGCCTTTTTGCCCGGCGCGCGCGACTATTTCCGCCTCGCGTTCGTGGTTTTTGGCGTTTAAAAGTTCGTGTTTAACACCCCTTTTATTGAGCATTTCGCTCAACAACTCGTTCTTCGCTATGGAGGTGGTGCCTATAAGCACAGGCTGCCCTGTTTTATAGCGCTCCTGTATCTCGTTGGCTATCGCCCTGAACTTTCCTTTTTCATTCTTATAAATGGCGTCGGGCCCGTCCATCCTGACATTGTCCCTGTTCGTGGGTATCGTGAGCACGTCAAGTTTGTAAATGGTCCAGAACTCTTCCGCTTCGGTCTCGGCCGTCCCGGTCATGCCGCCCAATTTATTATACATCCTGAAATAATTCTGGAGGGTAATGGTGGCGAGCGTCTGGTTCTCGCGCTCTATTTTCACGCGTTCTTTCGCCTCCACGGCCTGGTGAAGCCCGTCCGACCACCTGCGTCCCGGCATAAGCCTGCCTGTGAACTCGTCGACTATCACGATCTTCCCTTCCTTGATTATGTAATCCTTGTCGAGTTTGAAAAGCGTATGCGCCTTTAAGGCCTGGTTTACGTGGTGGATTATCTCGATGTTCTGGGGGTCGTATAGATTGGTTTTGTTCAGGAGTTTTTCACACTTGGCCACGCCGGCTTCGGTTAAAAATGCCGTGTGTGATTTTTCGTCTATCTGGTAGTCGGTTTCCTTGAATAATTTCGGTATTATCCTGTCTATGGAAAAGTAAAGGTCCGTGGATTCTTCCGACGGCCCGGAAATAATAAGAGGCGTCCTGGCTTCGTCTATCAGGATGGAGTCGACTTCGTCGATGATAGCGTAGTTCAGCTTGCGCTGCACCCTGTCCTGCGGGTAAACCGCCATATTGTCCCTTAAGTAGTCAAACCCGTATTCGTTATTTGTCCCGTACGTAATATCAGCGGCATACGCTGCCTGCCGCTCCTGCGTCTGGGTGCCGTTCTTTATGCAGCCGACTGTAAGGCCGAGAAAGGTGTATATGTTGCCCATTCCCTTAAAGTTGCCTTTGCCGAGCGAATCGCGCTCAGCCAGGTAATCATTGACCGTGATGACGTGAACGCCTTTTTCGGTAAGGGCGTTGAGATACACGGGCAGTGACGCGACGAGTGTTTTTCCCTCGCCGGTCTTCATTTCCGCTATCTTGCCGCTGTGAAGCACCATGCCGCCCATTAACTGCACGTCAAAATGCCTCAAACCCATAACGCGCTTTGATACTTCCCTGACCACGGCAAAAGCCGCCGGCAAAATATCATCAAGCGTCTCGCCGTCCGCGAGGCGTTTTTTCAGCTCGGGCGTCTTCGCCTTTAGCTCGTCATCGGTGAGCTTTTCAAGCTCAGGCTCCATCTCGTTTATAAGGTCAACCGTGACCATCATCTTTTTAACTTCCCTGTCAACCCTGGTGCCGAATATTTTTTTGAGGAAATTTAACAATTTTGTTCTCCTTGATGGATTATAGTGAATCGTTTTACGTCGATCGTCATTGCGAGGAGCGAGTTTTTCAGCGACGAAGCAATCTCTGTACTTTTGCAGGCCTGGTTTTAAGGCTTATCGGTGGAACTGAGATTGCTTCGTCGCTATGGTTCTAAATCAGCTCCTCGCAATGACAGCACAGCCAACTCAAAAGGCAAAAGATTACAGCCTACTTCATCTCGAAATCGTAGTCCTTCTTGCCCGTACTCGAGCCTGTGCGCCTGCGCGTCAGGATTATTATGAGTATGATTAGCAGGATGAGTATCCCGCCGATAATGCCGTATAATACGTACGGGTTCTCGGGTTCTATGTAGATATCCAGCGGATAGTCCCTTTCAAATCCGGCTGCTTTTACTTTCAACGTGAGCGGCAGCTTTGGCTGTCCGTCATAACTGCCGAGTATCACTATCTCATATGTCATTTCCCTTTTGTCGGCCGGCAGGACAGTCTGAAGGTCCTTTTCAGTGCCCGCCACTATGATGCTGGTATGGCCGGATATCAGGGCGGCGTTCGTGTAAAAAGACGGCTGCTCGCCGGTATTCTGCAGTGTAAATATGAGCCTGAACTTCCTGTCGCGGTCAAGCAATCCGAAATAATTCTCAAAGGTCCTCTTTTTCGCGACTTCTTCGGCCATGGCCTGGACCACGGCGAACTCAGCGGCGCGTTTTGCCGGCTGCGGTATGGCCGTAGGCGTAGGTACTGCCGTAGGCTGCGCTTTCACAACTTTCCTGGGTGTGGGTTTTGCCGTGGGTTTTACCGTAGGCCTTGGTTTTGCCGTGGGAGCGGGAACAGGCGTGGCTACGGGCGCTTCGGTAGGTTCGGGCGCCGCGGTCGGAGCGACCGTGGGTTTTTCAACCTTTTCCACCGTACCGCTGTCAAGGAGGTCCCCAGTATCGTGCTTATTTACCGTATCGCCGTCGATATAATCCTCGTTATCGGCCGCAAAAATAAAAGCGGGTATGGATATGACGACCATTGCGAGTAAAGCCATAAATAGTTTTTTCATGAATTCCCTCCGTTAAAGTAGTAAATCCAGAAATATAATAACATAAAAAGGCGGTTTTGGGGATAAAAATTTCATAGAAAATCCATGGCTTAATTAAAAATTCAAAATTTAGAATTCAAAATTAAGGTGTCGCTTTGCGACTTATTATAATATTGCCCGGCCAAAGGCCGGGGCAATAGACCATAATTTTACATTTTTAATTTTGAATTTTTAATTGCCTTTAACCATGTAAAGACGTATAATCATTTGAGAAAAACCGGAGAATCATTTGGAAAACAATCAAATAACAAAAACAGCGCCCAAAGACATGAGCTTCCTCGACCACCTTGCCGAATTACGCAAATATATAATGATGTGCGTGTATTCCGTGGCCATAAGCAGTGTGGCGGGGTTTTTCCTTTTTAATAAAATTGTGCCGCTTCTTATCGGCAAATATAACCAGAATCTTTTTGTCAGTTCCCCGGCCGAGGCCCTGATACTTCAGCTGAACTTCGCTTTTGGTTTCGGGGTTTTTGTCAGCGTTCCCGTGCTGCTGGCCTGCGTGGTTTTATACATACTGCCCGCGCTCGGAAAAAAGGAAAAAACCGTGCTTTTTGCCGGCGCCGGCGCCGCGCTTTTGCTTTTCGTCGGCGGCATGCTTTACTCGTATTTCGTGATGCTGCCGGTCGCGCTGAAGTTCCTGCTGAACCCGGCGTTTTTCCCGGCCCAGATAAAATCCCTGCTTAACTACACCCAGTCGCTTAAATTCATCCTCGGCGTGGTCCTTGCTTTTTCGCTCACATTCGAATTCCCGGTCCTTCTTTATATCCTGCTGCATTTCAACCTGCTCACGGTAAAACAGCTTACCAGTAACTTCAGGTATATAATAATCATCATCTTCATCCTCGCCGCCATTATAACCCCGAGCCCCGACGTTATCACGCAGTCAATGCTCGCGCTCCCCTGCCTGGTGCTCTTTGTGCTTACAATAATCGTTGCAAAACTTACAGGCGTCGGAAAAGGAAGGGTGGGCTGATATGTTCAACGGATTTTCGGAATTAATACTCATATTCATTCTTTTCATAGTCCTGGTAAAACCTTCGGAATACAAGGAAGTGTTCAGGACGCTGGGCCGTATCGTAAGGCAGGTGAAAGAGTTTGTGGATTCCATTTCAAAAAACATGGACATTAAGTAGGGCAATTACCATTAAATCCATGTAATTCTTTATCGTGTCCGGTGCGGGCCAAATTTTTCTATGGCCTGTGCGCCACTAAACCCCTTATAATACAAGCGCACAATCCGTAGAAAAATTTGGCCCGCACCGGACGCGACCTATCATAAAGGCTTTTTCCGTCATTATCTGAGTCGGGCCGTTACCAACGTCTTATTCTTTTTTGGCTTCTTCCTTCTTCGGTTCCGCCTTCGCTTCTTCCGCTTTTGGTTCTTCTTTCTTTTTATCCTCCTCGGCCCCTTCTTTCATTCCTTTTTCAAATTCCTTTTTTGCCTGGCCGAGCGATTTAGCGAACTTAGGGATGGACTCGGCCCCGAAAAGAACGATGACCACGACTCCCACGATCAAAAGATCAGATACTCCGAGCATTTTGAAACCTCCCGCATTATTTGCCTATTATTTTTTTTGCAGCTTCAAAAACAAGTTCAGGGTCAAAAGACACTTTATTATCGTCCGAAATGGCCGGATTTTCAAGGTTTATCTGGTCGTCATAACCGTATGCCGGCCTCTCAACGCTCCCCCAAAGCACTATGGCCGGTTTTTGGGCCCATTTTGCGCCCAAGTGGAAGTACGAATCAAGGCTGATCACGGCAGACGCTTTTTCCCTGATAAGCGCAAGCGTCTGCTTTAAACCGGCCCTGCCCCGCAGGTCAAATGCCCCGTCCACCCGCTCGTCGCGGATGTTTCCGATCTGTATCACAGGGCGGCCCGTGTGCTTTTCAAGCATCTTTGCCAGCATGTTCCAGTTTTTCAGGTCCCAGAACCCGCCTTTGCTCTCCCTTCCGGTCGCGATAAAAACAGCCCCGCTGCTTACCGGAAAATACTTTAAACTTGCCGTTATGTCTTCCTCCATGCTTACCCACAATTTTTCAGGCCCGATCACGCTTCCCTCGAGGATGCGCGACATGATGTTATAGGGCCTTTTATCACCCGCCCCCGGGGCTTCTTTCATCCTGTAAGCCGTGGTTACGATATTAAAATCTTCGGGAGGTATCCCGAATTGGGCAACTGCCGGATGCCCGTAAAGCAGCATGGAATACGGCATCTGCCTGAACATTCCGAACTTTTTACCCTTTATCGAGTTTATCCCGTAAAGCAATCCGGAAAGTATCATGGCCTCTGTTATACCGCCGTCCGGCCTTATCCATACGAGGCTTTTATCCAGTTCGTTTTTGTCATTTATTGTTCTTAACATGGTCCGCTCCGCTTCCCACCGCGTATTTCACCGGCATATATTCTTTGCCTTCAAGTTCTGTGTAATACGTGATCGTTTCAAAGTTGAATTTCAGGGACGGCAAAGCCACGGAATATTCAAGCTTTACGTGTATATCCCCCTGCATGTTATTAAGGTACAGTGTGACATAATCCTCCGTTATATTCAGGACCTTTTTTTTGCCGTCGAATACCGCCGCGAAAGAGATATATTTCCTGCAGTTCCTCTCTATCTGGTACCTTAATTTGCCGTCAGCGCCGAAAAAGTATATATTCAGCGCGTTCTTCACTCCGCTGTCGCCCGCCGCCGCCGGGGCCATGGGGCTTTGCTTTGCGCCCATGTCGAAATTTACGGAAGTGACGGCGCACACGCCGTTGGCTTCGTCTTTGTACACGACATCGCCCATTATGTTCTTCATCCCGAACGATTTGTTTTTCACGGCGTTTTTTTCCATTGCTTTGTAAAAAGCAAAATAAAATTCCCCGTCGGCAAGCATCGGGTATAATTCCATATAATTCAGAAGTTTGTCGGTGGCTCCCGCAGCGGCCTTAAAATCATCCTTTGCCACAAACGTAACAGGGGCCAATTCGACGAATAACTCCTTGTAAGCCGGCTTCTTTTCGGCTTTTAAGGGCCTGCCCCTGTATATATAACCCTTCCGTGTCATAAAGAGCATATCCGAAGGGCTTAAACCGGCGTAAATTGCCGGGCAGTTCTTGCGGTCCAGTATATTTTTTCCCGTACCGTCCGTATGTATGACAAGCGCATCGTAAGGGATTGACCTTATCTGAATCTCCTGGGCAAATACAGCCGCGCACGCGGCCATGATGAATGCGGTGAACAAAAGTTTTATCATTAAAAAGCCTCGATTATCTTGATCTTTGCCAGCGCGCTCTCAAAATCACCGGTATCAAACTGTTTGAAGCATTTTGCGCCGTTTTCCTGGTACTCGCATTTGCCTGCGGCGTCGCAGGGTTTTTTCTGGAACTCGCATTCCTCCCCGAAATTAATGGCAGAAGCCTTCGGCCCGTATGGCCTGAAATACTGCAGCGAAGGGCCCATGATAATAACCGACGGGATGTTTTTGAGCGCCGCAAAATGGGACAGCCCCGTATCCGGCCCGACATAAAGACCGGCAACAGAAATAAACTCAAAAATATCGGAAAGGTATGCAAATTCAAGAGATTTGATCCTGTATTTTTCAAAAAATTTGACGTAATAATCTTTGGACGCGTCATTCGGGATTATAACTACCGGCATATAACCCGCGTTAAGCAGGTATATGTATACCTTGAGAAATATCGCGATTGGAATTTTCCTGATAGGCGAACCGGCTGCCACCGCAATAACGGCGAGCTTCCTGCCTTTTACGTTAAGCACGAGCCATGTCCTCATCTGCTCGGCCATGACAGCCGACACGGCCGGCGACATCAGCGGGTGCCAGTTCAGCGAGGTGCCAAGGTACCTGTTAAGCCCCTGGCTTAAGCTTTCAAAATATGTGGGCGCTGGTTCGTCCTTCGACGACCAGATATAATACTCTTCGGGCTTTTTGTTTTCTTTTATGATATTTTCAATATTTTCTATGGCGCAAAGCGATATTATGACATCATGCTGGTTTATAAGGTCGGCGAGTATTTTGCGGCTTTCTTTCACCAGGACAGGCGGGTTGGAACCCGCCTCAAAAAGCGGGTCCGCGGTTATCACCCTGCTGATATAGTTCAGTTCCCTGTACACATCCTGCCAGCGCTCTCCCCAGCATAAAACGCTGGTCTGGGATGCCGGGAACAGTGTCTTAACCTTGAATAAAGCGCCCAACGACAAAAGCGAGTCCCCCATCCCGATGTTCGGGATTATAAGGTATTTTTTTGTCTCGGGTTTGGCCACGGAAGGCATCAGATATCCCTCCGTTCCAGGCGAACACCAAGCGCGGGTTCAAAATATTGCTCAAAGAATATTTTTCTTGTTTCGCAAAAATATGTCTTATGGTGCCAGGCGTCAAAATAATTATAACTGTCCACCGGGCATCCGCCGTGGCAATAATCAAAGAACCTGCATGAACCGCATTCGCCTTTTGACAGGACATCATTGCGGGTGTCCAGGTCAAGTTTCTGCGGATTGTCAAAAACATTCTCAAAATCGTTGTCAAAAAGGGTTCCGTACTTTAAAAGCCCCGCGTCCATGGCCCTCCCGCACTGGTATATTCCGCCGAGCGCGTCGACGCCCATGTGTGTTTTACCGCATATCCCGGCCTCATCGCACGTGAGTATGGCCCCGGGCTTTAAGTATCTGTCCATAAAACCCTGAAAAGGCTGTATCTGCGGGAATATATGGCGCCTGCCGTGCCAGTGGACGAAAGCCTTTCCAAGGAAGTGCCCGTACTCTTGCGCCGTGACATAAAGGTATGCAAGTTCGCTTTTTTTGGCTTCACCCTCCCTGTATATGGGATTTATCCTGATGGACATATCCGCCGTATTCATGGATATGTTTGAGAGCAGGTTTATGGTCTCCACAGGCTTGTTTACCGATTTGGAAGTCACTACATATATGATACCGAGCCCGATCTTCCTTTTTTTCAGCTTCAGGGCCGCCTCAAAAAACTGCCGGTTGTACAGTTCGGAGTCCACGTTTTTTCCCAGGCCCCTTAATTTTTCCACGTATTCGTAACTTGTCCCTATGTACCCTATCCCGAGCTTCTCAAAAGTTTCCTCAAAGGTCTCGTTATAGAGCAGTATGTTTGACTGCAGGTTATTCATTATGCGCCAGGCGTTCTTTCCCGCCAGCCGCTGCTGCGCCTCAAATACCTTTTCGTAGAAATCTTTTCCCATTAACAGCGGTTCCCCGCCGTGCCATACGATGTTTACCCTGCGCCTTTCATCGGCGGCAAGGTACCCGCTTACGCGTTCAGTAAAAGTTTCAAGCACCTTGTCGCTCATCCTCACCACTGCGCGTTCTTTTCCCTCAACGCTGCAGTAAACGCAGTTGGAGTTGCAGTTCTCGGTGGCTTTTACTATGATGGTGGTCATCATTTTTTTGCCGCGATTTCTTCTTTTGACGCATTTATCTCTAATGCGTCAAAAAGACTGCTGAAAAAGCCGCTGCAATGCTCGTATATGCCCCTGTTATGCGGCTCCAAAAAACCCTTGCAAAGGTAGAATCCAGCGCAAAACGCGCATTTCTCCCCCTTAATTATCTTTTCATTTACGTTCCGCTCAATTAACTCGGCCGGAACATTGATAAAAACCAAGCCGGCAGGGACGTAATGGATGAAATCCACAAGGCTCGCG
>PMTB01000251.1 GCA_003167475.1 candidate division FCPU426 bacterium
GCTCATGAAGCTTATAGCGCTCCTGAAGGAAAGCGGCTTCTCGGCGGGCGAGGAGGAAACAAACCTGCACCTGAAACTGGCCTTTCCTTTCGCCACATTTATTTTCGCGCTCCTCGGGATCTCCATACCGTTCATGTTTTCAACAACAAGGAATTTCCTCAATGCCGCGCTGGGTTTCATAACGACGATCGTGATATCATTTTTTTATATGGGCTTCGTTACGATAGCGTTGTCCCTGGGAAAAGTGGCCGCCATGCCCCCCATACTGGCCGCCTGGATGGCTAACATATTCTTCCTGTTTGTCGGCCTTGGTGTTTTGATGAAAGTAAAAAGGTGATTTTACAGCCGAATTGTCGGAAGCTTACCCCTTAAATCCATGTAGTTCTTTATCGTGTCCGGTGTTGACAAATTTTGACCCGGACCTTTGCGCGATACCCCTTTCTAATACAAGCGCAAAATTCCGGGGCGAAATTTGTCAGCACCGGACACGACTTAACATAAGGCTCTCCGAATGCCGCCTATCTTCTCTTCAGGTACTTCTGCGGGTCCACCGGCGTGCCTTTGTTCCTAAGCTCAAAATACAGTTCATTGCCGTAAAATGATTCCGTGTCGCCCACTTTCCCTATCACCTGCTTTATCCCAACTTTCGTGCCTTTTGCCGCCGTAATATCGGATAAGTGCGCGTAAACCGAGTAGTATCCCCCGCCGTGAAATATAACGATCATCTTGCCGTAGCCTTCGAACCAGTCAGCGTACTTTACAACGCCTGAAAATATGGAATATACCGGCGCGCCGTAACGCTCGCTTATGTGCAGGCCGCGGTTTTCAACGATAGTTTTGAACTGCGGGTGCTTATATTTCCCGAACTTCGCAAGTATGTACCCTGAGTCCACTGGCCAAGGGAATTTCCCCCTGTTGAGCGAAAAAGCTTCGGCGGCGTCCTTGTCGGATAGTTCAACTTCGGCTTCCATGGTGTCGAGCAGTTTGGTGAGTTTTCTCGCGGACAATTCAAGTTCCTTTATCATTTTATTGCGTTCTTTTATATTTGTCTGTATGCCCTTAAGCACGGCGTGTTTTTCCCACGACTCGTTCCTGAAGCGTTTCCACTGGTCTTCCTTGTCCTTTTTTACGCTGTCAAGCTCGCCTTTATAGTCCACAATGGCGGACTTATCGGAACTAAGCTTTTCCATGAGCATCATATACTGTTCCACCGCTTCCGCGTTTTTCCTGGAAAGTATCTTTACAAACTTATACCTTTTTATGAAGTCCGATATCCCGCCGGACCGGAAAAGGAACTTTATATAGGTCTTATCCTGTTTTTCATACTGGCGCCTTAAGGCCTCCATAACGGCTTTTTCCTTGATTTTTTTCAGGGCCTCAGTTTCCCTTATCCTGGAGTCCAGGTCGCTGATGCCGGACTGAAGTACGCCAATATTATTATTATACACCGCGAGCTCTTTACGGGTGACATCAAGCTCGCGTTCGAGCCTTTGTATGTATTTTGTCGTTGCTTTTTCGCGGGTCTTTTCCCTGAGGATATCGGCGCGCTGCAATTCTATCGCGGCTTTTATGGAATTAAGGTCGTTTTTTGTCTTATCGAGGTTTGATTTATAATCCCTGACTTCCTCTTTTATCTCCACAGCAAACAAGCGGCAGCAGCCGCTTGTTTGCTGAAATAGAAAAATCACTGTAAAGATCAGGAAAAAATTAGCAAACCTGTATTTCACCTAAACAATCTCCCCTGGGCGAATATGGCCCCGGTAAATCCAAGCAAAGTGCCGGTGCCTATCGAAGCCAACATGAATTTTATGTTGAAAAAATCCGGCGAAAAAAGATAAAATTCCGCGAGATCTATGCCTGTTTCCTTCCTGACCTGGGTGATGAGTATGGTAACGACCCCGTATACCAGGCCCCAGCCAATCAAACCGCCTATGAACCCGTGCACTATCCCTTCGGCGATAAACGGCATGCGGATGAAAGATTCCGACGCTCCGATCATCCTGAATATATATATATCCTGCCGCCTGGCGTAAACCGTAAGCTTTATTATATTGGATACCACAAGCAGCGCGGATACGATGAAAATAATACCGGCCGCCCCGGCGATCATTTTCACGACATTAATGATATTTATCAGGTTGTCTATCTCGCTCCCGCCGTACTGTATGTCCTCGACGCCTTCCTTGGAATCAAAAAACTTGACTATTTTATTGATATTATCCTTTGAATACTCCTTAAGTTTCACGTTAATGGAGTCCGGAAGGGGATTGCCGTCAAAGGTTTTCATAATGCCGGCGATATCGGGGTCCTTTAAAAATTCGGTGTAAGCGTCCTCTTTTGAGGTGAAGACTATATCGGCAACGGCTGGCAGCGTCTTCGCTTCGGTTATTATATTGTCTATTTTTTCCTTTTCAAGGCCGTCGTGAAGGAAAACCACGACTTCCACCTTCTGCTGCACCCTTTTCACGGTGTAAGCTATGGACTCATTTATAAGGTAATACCCGCCGAGGGCGGTGACCGCGAGTACGATGGTCCCGATGGAAATCAGGCTCATAAAGCCGCTGCGCCTGAAATTAAGGAAGACCTCTTTGAGCCACCTCATGAGAGCACAACCTTTCCAGACTCAAGCCTGATCACCCTTTTTGCCATCCTGGACGTGATCTCCTTATTATGGGAGGCTATCATTATGGTCGTGCCTTTGCTGTTTAGTTCCCCGAACATATTCATTATCTGCCACGAACTTTCCTCGTCCAGGTTGCCGGTCGGTTCGTCCGCCATGATGAACGGAGGGTTGAGTATGGTGGCCCGCGCTATCGCGGTTTTTTGTTTTTCACCGCCTGATAAGTGCCATGGGTTCAAGTCCGCCTTGCCGCCCAGCCCGATCTTTTCAATGGCTTCATGCACTGTTTTTTTTATGAACTCCTGCGGCGCGCCCGTTATCGTCAGCGGAAGCGCGATATTTTCAAATATCGAGCGGTCAAAAAGCAGTTTAAAATCCTGAAAAACAAACCCGATACGCCTTCTGTAAAAAGGTATTTTGCGTTTTGCCAGATGGAATATATCCGTGTTTTCCACAAATATTGTACCCATGTCCGCGGTTTCTTCCCTGTAGAGCATGTTAAACACAGTTGTTTTCCCGGCACCCGAAGGACCGGTCAGAAAAACAAATTCGCCTTTTTCTATGGAAAATGTGACATCATCAAGGGCTTTGATGTCCTTTTCGAAAACTTTGTAGACGTGGTTGAATTTTATCATTTTTACACACCTTTGGCTGTTCTGTGTTCTGTGTTCTGTGTTTGCCGTGTATTCGAACAGAGAACACAGAACACAGAACAATAGAACTATAAAACCACTTCTTCTCCCGGCCCCGGATTATCCACGTTTTCCATCCCGCACACGTGAAGGGCGTTTATCAGTTCTTCCTGCTGTCCCTCCTCGCCATGGACAAGGAAAACCTTTTTAAGCCGGCCTTCGCTCATTTTTGCCGTGGCCTGGATGAACTTTATCAGTTCTTTTTGTCCGGCATGGCCGGAGAACTCGTTTATTACGGTTACCTGCGCCGCCACATTATAGGAGTCCCCAAATATCTGCACCTGTTTTTCGCCTTCCACAAGCCGCCTTCCCAGGGTGTTAATCGCCTGGTATCCCACGATGAGTATGGAATTTTTAGGGTTCCCGATATTATTTTTTAAGTGGTGGAGTATCCTGCCCGCCTCGCACATCCCGGTAGCCGACAATATTATGCACGGTTTCTCGTAGTCGTTTATGGCCTTCGAGTCATCCACGCTCTGAGTGTATTTTACCAGGTCCAGGTGAAAAGGGTCGTTATTGTCCGCTATGAACCTTAGCATATCCTTGTCAAAACACTCCGCGTGCCTGTTAAAGACCTCGGTTACTTTTACGGTCAACGGCGAATCCACAAAGACAGGCATGGGCGGTATCTTGCCCGAAAGAAAGAGCTTGTTCAATACGTAAAGCACCTCCTGCGCGCGCTCAACCGCGAAGACCGGTATTATTATCTTGCCGCCCCTGTTATAGGCATCGGTTACAAGCCCTACAAGCTTTGTGTAAGCGGTTGCGATCGGCTTATGGTCCCGGCCGCCGTACGTTGATTCAATCACAAGGTAGTCCACATCCCTTATCTGGTCAGGGTCGGCGAGTATCGGCAGGCTCTTACGGCCGAGGTCGCCTGTAAACCCTATCTTTATTTCCCTGTCTTTTTCCTGGAACTTCACAACCGCCATGGTGGAGCCGAGTATATGCCCCGCGTTAAGCAGGTATGCCGTCACATCCTCCCTGAAAGATATCTTCTCGCCGAGATTTTTGGTGACAAAATAGTTCAGCGACGCTTCGGCTTCATCTATGCTGTACAGCGGCTCAAAAAGGGTCTTACCCTGTTTTAACCTTTTCTTATTCACATACTCCAAATCCTTCTGCTGGACATAAGCGGAATCCGGGAGCATCAGCTCGCACAGGTCTTTTGTGGCATGGGAGCAGTAAACATTTCCCTTAAAACCCTGGTTTATAAGAGTGGGGATATTGCCGCTGTGGTCTATATGGGCATGCGTGAGTATCATGGCGTTGATGCCCGTCGCCGGGAAAGCAATGTTCCTGTTCCTGTCATATGACTCTTTCCTTTTACCCTGTATCATGCCGCAGTCGATCAGAAGCCTGTAGCCGTCCTTTTCAACCACATGCATTGAACCGGTAACTTCCCTTGCCGCGCCGAAAAACTGTAGTTTAGTCAAAAAAAACCTCCGGTTTAAAGTGAAAAAACCTTGTTCATATTATATTCGGCAGAATCTATGGCCCGTTCCCTGCCTAAAACGCTTTTCATTTCCATGACCTTAACCTTATTGGCCTGAATGCCTACCATCATGCTTTGTTTCTTTTTAAGCTTCATCAGGCATTTTACCGCCTCGTACCCGAATGTCAACGCGAGTTTTCTGGACATGGCCGTAGGAGAGCCTCCGCGCTGTATATAACCCAGGACAGTGTACCGGGTTTCCATCCCTGTCGCCATTTCGATCTTTTTTGCGAAATCGCTTGAACGGCCGACGCCTTCGGCCATAACAATGATCGAGCTGTTCTTTCCGCGCCTTATCCCGTTGTTCAGGGCTTCGGCTATTTTCTTCATGTTCAGGTCGCGTTTAAATTCCGGTATCAATATAAGCTCGGCGCCGCCTGTTAATCCCACTTCCAGCGCCACAAATCCGTGTTCCCTTCCCATAACTTCCACTATAAATATACGCTGGTGCGACGCGGCGGTATCCCTTATCTTATCTATGGCGTCCAACCCGACGTTGACGGCGGAATCAAACCCTATGGTATAATCCGTGCCGTAAACATCGTTGTCTATCGACGCGGGAATAAAGCACGAAGGTATGCCTGTTTCTTTTGTTATGCAATACAGACCCTGGCGCGAGCCGTCCCCGCCTATTGATATGAGCCCGTCGATTTTGCGGTCCTTTAAGTACGCGTAAGCGATCTTTCTTACTTCCTTTTTATGAAAATCCTTTGAACGCACGGTGTGAAGTATGGTGCCGCCGCGGTTTATAATACCGCCGACCGAGGCCATGTCCATACCGATGAACTGGTTATGCAGAAGCCCGTGAAGGCCTTCAAGTATGCCCATGACCTCAAGGCCGCTGCTTATCGCCGTTCTTACCACAGCCCTTATAGCCGCGTTCATTCCAGAGGCATCCCCGCCTGTGGTCATTACAGCTATTTTTTTCATGCCAAATAGAGCCTCCAATATTTATAATAAGTCCTTTTCGCGCGCAAAGCGCATAAAGATATGACAATATTTTAAGACAGGAAAATGGACTCTGTAAAAGGGTTAACAATAAATAACAGTTAAAATATAATCAGATGCTTTTTTGTTTGATCGAAGACTTCCATATCTTTACCTTAAGCATTTCCTCGTCGCGCGTTTCCCAGTAAAACGAGGAATCAACGACCTCAAGGTCGCCCACATACCTCTTCTTGACGTAATCAAGGAGTTTAACCACCTGGGAATGATATTCCGCGGAGGCGGTATAAAGCTTAATATACGGATAATAAAGGAATTCATATTTCTTTACTGTCAATTTTTTATGCAGCCCTGATGTGTCGGTCGCTAAAAAAGCAATTGTGGCCAGCCTGCAGGATTTGTCAAAAGTAAACCGTATCGGGTCGCAATCAGGTCTTATTTTTATGGCGATACCTTCCAGGAACACTTCCGAGGAACTTAAAGTCTGCGTTTCCATTGCGTCAAAGTCCCTTAATGGATCCCCGCCGGACTGGGCCGGCCTTAAGGTCATGGTATTGAAATTTTCCTTTATAACGGAATATTCCCAGCCTGATATCCTGCAGATATCGGTAAATTCATCGGTAAGCTGCCCTATCATGTCCCTTGACTGCAAAGTTCCGCTGTATTTTAGGTATATCATATAGAGCCCTCTTTTAGCCGTTGATTATAAATATAACCCTGTAATTTTTAGGGACGCTGTTGTCTATCAGCGGTTCCATTTTAAAAAATTCTTTCGGCACCTTCATCTTATCTGTAAAAAGCTTCTCAAGCGTCCTGATCTGATCGGAGGACAGCCCTTTATCGTCTGAATATACCTGGATGGACATGGGGAAAGTGTTGCTCATCTTGATGTAGTCCTGTATCTCCGAAAGAATGATTTTTCCGTTGTCGGTCAGGCGCTCTTTTCTCTTTTCATCAAAAAGCACCTTTGACGCCACTTCTATGAATAGCCTGTTGTCTTTCTTATACTTTATGGCCGTGACTTCCTTTGGTGTTTCGCGGCGTACCGTTCCCAGGTTGCCCGCTTTGTCAATGGTCTGCAGTATGTACCAGTACGGGGACCCCATTTTCAGTATCCTGCCTTCACGGTCAAAGCCATCCCATGAAATAACTCCCGGCAGCGAGCCGTTTCCCTTCTGAATGAATACGGTGCCTCCCGTGGAGTCGGTCACCTTAAAACTCCAGTTATCTATGTCAACAGTCGTTTTCGGGGATAATTTAAATATAGGCTGAATTTCCAGGAACGAAAGGTTGGCATGATAATCCGCGCGATCAGCGGAGACTTTATCCGGCAGCGACGCCTTTACGTCCTTTACATCCTCCGGGGATATGGCAAAAAAACTTTCCTCGGTGGTCACGATGGACTGGGCCACCTCGTTGGTGTCCGTCTTTATGGCTATGTCCGGCATTTCCGCGTCGATCTTGATCTTTAACTGGCCCTTGACCACGACTTCCTGCGACGAGTCGGCGCCTGCGGTCGGCGTAGGCTGTTCATCGGCCGATAAGTTAACCTGCGACACGGATATGACAAAAAACAAAAACACTGGCAAAAATAATCTTTTCATACTTGCTCACCTCGAAAGTTTATATACGAATACGGCCGTGCCCGTCTGGTCATCGGAAGTCGAAAGCGGCGCGAACATGAAGGTAAGGAGCGCTTCCTTCGCCAGCTCGTCAAGTTCGGGGTATCCGGAAGTCCTGGAAACCATGAGGTTTTCCTTCACGGAACCGTCTGCGCGCACTGTGAAATCTATGGCTACCTGGGCCTGTATGCCCTGTTCCTCGGCCCATCTCGGGTACTGCGGGGCTGTTTTTCTCATGATATTCCTGCCCGAGAGCTGCCCGGTTATCAAAAGCGCTGTTCCCTTTTGCGGGGCTATGCTTATCTTTTCTTCAGCCGAAGCTTTTTTCGGCTCGGGCGTAGGGACTATCTTTACCGCCTCGGTCTTAAGGCCGCTCCCCGCCCTCATCGCGTCCATGGAAACAGCCGGCCTTGCCGCCGGAAGGAATGAACTTTTCGAAGCCGCCATGTTCATATTGAGCTTGCTCGGCGCGGCCGCGAGTTTTCTCTCCTGCGCTAGCGCAAGTTTCTGCTGCTCCACCATTTGCGGGTTTATTTTTTTTGCCCCGATTTCATTGTCCAAATCGAGTTTCAGCGCCGGCTTTAAAGAGTCCATCTTGGTCTTATCCAGCGCGAGCGCCTGCGGTTTCGCCAGGTTCATTTCGGGCTTCTTTAAGTCCAAAGCCTTTGGCTTATCCAGGGCTATGTCCATCTTCTGTTTGATCGGAATTAACTGCTTTAAGATATCGAACATCTTTTTCGGCTTTTCGACTTCCAGGGGTTTTTTCTCGTCAGGAACCTGTTCGAGCATATTTATCTCGGTGAGCTTATAATCGGCAAGTTCCTTTGATTTCTGCTGCGCCCTGAATATAAGAAAAATTATCAGGAGATGCACTATCACTGAAAATATAAATGAGCCGCTTACTCCTTTTACATCACGGTCGTTCGCGAACATATAGTCGTCTCCTCCTTATTTTTCCGATTTTCCTTTTTGTTGCGTTGCGAAATATATTTTCTTCGGCTTTGCTTTTTTTATCGAGTCAAGAGCGTCAAGAACTATGCCCTCGTCCACTCCCTCATCAGCCTTGATTATTACAACCTTGTCCGTGCTCTTGTCCAGTTTGCGCACTGTCCACTGCTCAATCTCATCCGGCGTCTTTACTTTTTTCTCGTTTATGGATGTTTGTCCGGTTTTATCTATGGTAACCGTGACATGGTCCTCATTCTTGGCCTCGTCGGTCACCGCTTTTGGGATTGTAACTTTCAGGTCTGACTGTACCATGATGGGCGCCGTAACCATAAGAATGATGACCAGCACCAGGGATACGTCGACCAGGGGCGTTACATTAATGTCTGTTATAGGCTCGTCTTCTCCGCCGCCTGTTTTCATGCTCATATTGACTTCCTCCTTGTCCGGATTACTCTTGTGATTTCTTGCCTTTGTCTTCCCTCATGATTGAGAGCGTCTTCGCCCCGGCCATTTTGGACGCGTCAAGGACCCATACCAGCCTGCCGTGCTCCGCGTCCCTGTCTGACGTGATCATGACAAGTTTCTTCACGTTCGCCGTAACGGCTGCCTTTAAGGCGGCCGGAGCGTCCGCGTCTGTTATCTGTTTGTTGTTTATATTGATGCCTTTTTTTGTGACCCTTACGTTCACCGCTTCGCTCTTGGTGCTTTTCCCGACTGACTCGGTCACTTTTGAGGAATTGACCACTATTCCCGACTGTACGACAGACGGGGATATAACCATCAATATGATGACCAGCACCAGCGAAATATCGACAAGCGGCGTTACGTTAATGTCCGTTATAGCTGTTTCTTCATCCGCGCTTCCGGCCACTTGCGCCCTCCCCGTAATTTGCCAGCAGAACCAGCAGTTTTTTGGATACTGCGTCCATTTCAACCGAGATTATTTTCACCCTTTTCATGTAAAGGTTAAAGATGATAACGGCAGGTATCGCAACCGATAACCCGGCGGCCGTGGCGACCAGTGCTTCCGAGATACCGACCATGACAACTTCAGGTCCTGCGCCTGTGGTATTTGCCAGGTCCTTAAACGCCTGCATGATACCCAAAACCGTTCCAAGCAGTCCCATGAACGGGGCCGTATTGCCGAGCGTCCCCAGGATATCAAGGTACCTGTCCAGGTTAAGCCTTTCTTCCATCCTTTTGGCTTCCATGAGTTTGTCATTTTCTTCCCTCGGGAACTGCCTGTTTTCCAGGCCGAAACGCACTACGGCAGCCACATTTCCCTTGAAGGTCTTGCAATATTCGATTGCTTCCTTGTATGAACCGTCAACGATAAAACCCTTGATCTTCTCCATGAAAGCCTCTGAATCCATCTTCGTCCTCTGGAAATAAAACCACCTCTCTATGGCAAGCGCTACAACAACAATCGATAATGAACCCATAAGCAAAAGAACCCAGCTGCTTCTTAAAAACTGCATCATGTCAAATTGCATCTCTTTTAGTCCTCCTTCATCCGTTTGGTTTTTTATTGGCCGGGGTTAAAGCGGCCTTACTGCTTCTTTTTTATTTCGCGCCGGCGGCCGGTGTCACAGCCGCGGGTGCCGTATTCGCTGCCGGAGCGGCAAACGCCGCCGGATAAGCCGCCCTGATGTCGGACATTCTCTGCTTCGCGCCGGAGACATATTCTTTCTGCCCGCCCGAAACCGCCACTGTCTCGTAAATTGTGACAGCATCCTTCCAGTCCAGCTTCTCCTCATACAATGTCGCAAGCGCGATCAGCGCCGTGACCCTGAATATATTATCGACAGGCTGCGCGTTGATCAAAAGCGAATATGTCTCGATGGCTTTGTCAGGCTGCTCCAGGCTCGCGTAAACGTCCCCGGTCCTGTAAAGCGCCTCGTCGCGCACAGCGTCATCCTTGGCGCTCTTATAAACTTCGTCATAAGCGGCGATCGCTTCCTTATATCTCTTGGCCTCCAGGTACATTCCCGCCACCTGAAGAGGTATATCCTTGGACTTCGGGTCCTTCGGGAAAGTTTTGGCAAACAGCCTGTAATACCTGATGGCGTCGTCCTGCTTGCCGAACTCGCCGTAGGCCAAAGCCACATTGTACATGGCGTTAAGTTCGTAATCGGTGCCGGGGTACTTTTCAATGGCCCGCTCATAGTAGAAGATGGCATCCGGATAGTTCTTGGCCATGTAGGCCGAAGTGGCAAGCCTGAACGTGACGTCGGAGGCGAGTTCATGCTTCGGGTAGTTCTTGATGAAAGCCTTATACGCGGCGACAGCCTCGTCGCTTTTCTTCAGTGCCTCATAGCAGGCGCCTATATAGTAGTGGGCGTTTATCGCCATGGTGTCGTTCGGGAACTGCGCTATGAGCTTGTTAAAAGCGTCGATCGCGTCAGTGAACTTATTATTGGTGTAATAAGTTTCAGCCGCCTTATAAAGCGCGCCGACGGCAAGATTTGAGTTCGGATACTTTGTGTAGAACTCCATTAACATTTTCGGGTCGTTTGACTTCTCGGCTTTCCTGTACGACGCCCTCTGCATCCCTTCGTCCACGCTTGTCACCTTGCTTGAATCCGGGTATTTGACCATGAAGCGCTTGTAGGCGTCGACGGCCTTCGCTTCCTGGTCGCTGTTATAATAAACCTCCGCTATCGCGAGCATGGCGTCTTCCGCCATGTCATCCTTCGGGTACTTGGTGAGTATTTCATTATACCCGGCAAGCGCCTTGTCATACTGGGCCGCCTTGTTGTATATATCCGAAGCCTTGAATATGGCTTCTGCCGCGCGTTTTGATTTGGGGTACCTGTTGGAGAGCACCTGCCATGATTTTATGGCGTCATTATAAAATTCCTGGTATTCGTACACTTTTCCCTGCTCAAAAAGAGCCTCGGCCGTCAGCTCAAAATCCTTGTCCTTTTCATGCGCGAACGCAAATTGCCCGTAAGCGGTCGAGGCCTTGTCATAGTCTTTTTCCGAGAAGTATGAATGCGCGATCAGTATTTCGCACGCTTTCTTCACATCAGCCGGCGTCGTGGCCGTAGACACCACGTCTTTTGCCATGGTCCTGGCTCCGCGGAAATTTTCGACCTGATAGAAACACCATGCCAGGTTTGCGCGGGCTTCCGAGGTGATGTCGCTGTCGTAGTAGGAATCCACTATGGTCTGGAACGACTTTGCCGCGAGGCCGTACATCCCTGTTTTCATATAGGAAACGCCGAGGTAGTAATACGACCTCGCCCTTATCTTGGTCAGGGATGTCTGGAACTTGTCGGAAAGCGCGCCGAGGGACACGGAAGACTCGCTTGTGAGTATGGCAAACTGCCCCTGGTTGAAATAGCACAGCTCGAGCATCAGCAGGGCGGCCTCGGTCAGGTCCGTATATTTGAACTTATCTATTATGAATTTATATGAATCGACGGCTGCCCCGTATTTTTTCTGGTTGTAATATGAATTTCCCAGCAGGTAGTAGCCCAGCGGCAGGCTGTCGTGCGTCGTGAATTTTTCCGTGAAACTTTTTAAAACTTCCTCGGCCTTGTCGTATTTGCCCTGTGACACGTAGCACCAGCCGGCTTTGACCATGGAAGAGGAATAAGCGTCATAAACATCCGGGTAGTTATCCATCACTTTTTGATAGGCACCGAGGGCAAGGTCGAACTTGTTAAGTTTCAGCTGGCACTCGCCGACCAGGTATTGCGCGTAGGCTTTCACCCTTTTATCGCCTGTGGAATCCATGACCTGCTTGTAAACCACAGCCGCGGCATCATATTTTTTGTCCTTAAAAAGCGCGGCTCCCCTTTTATAAACGGCATAAGGCGTGAGTGTGCTCGCCGGGAACATGCTTATGAAGTTAAGATAATCGCCGGCGGCTACGGGAAAATTCTCGCCCTTGTAAAAAGCCTCGGCTTTGTTGTAAAGCGCGCTCTCCAGGTACTTGCTTTTCTTGGCGTCTTCGCCTTCGCTTACCTGTTTGAAAGCTTCAGAGGCGTCAAGATACTTCGACTGCTTTAAGAGGCTGTGCCCGAGGTAATAATACGCGGCGTCCGTCTTGAGCGTCTTGAGCTTGTCAGCCGCGTCATCATACCTCCCGAGATAATAATCTATGAGCCCGCCGATGAACTTCACGTTGTCATCCTTCGAGTAATACGGGTATTTCGCGAGGAAATCATTGAGTTCCCTGTCGGCCTTTTTGAATTCCTTCACATTCAGGTATGAAAGGCTGATGCCGTAAACCGCTTCCATAATAAAGAGGCTGTTTGAATACTTGAAGCGGAACTTGCTCCATTCGTCGAGCGAGTCGGTGTATTTGCCCATATTATAGAGGTCCTCGCCCATCTTGTAGTTGGCGCTGTCCGAATACGGCGAGTTGGAGTACTGCTCAACAAGTGTTTTGTATGTATCATACGCTGCCTGGTATTTATTCGCGTCGTCAAGCAGCGTGCCTTTAAGGTAAACCGCCTTGGCCGAATCAAGCCTGTTTGAGTCCTTCCACCTGGCCGCGAAACCGTCAAGCTTATCATAAGTCGCCTGGTCGTTGGGCGCCGTCTTGACGGAGTCCAAAACAAGGCTCCAGTTCTTCTGCATTTCCTTATCGCTGTCGTCGGCTCTTAAGACAACCGGCGTAAAAGCGAAACAGACAAGCACAGACATGAACATAAAAATACTTATGATTTTTTTTGTCATTTCTTTGTCCTCACATTTTTTTATATTGATAGGTCCGGATTTTGTCCTCAATTATGCGCTCCACGGCTTAAGAAGCCCGCTTTTATTCCTCAAGTTTTACCCCGCCGCCCTGCAGCGGTATGGAGCTTGATACTTTGACGGTTTCCCTGCCTGATTCAATGGACCTGCCTGACTTGTCCTTGACCTTCATGACAAGCTTATATTCGCCGTCCCCGACAGGCAATCCCCTGTCGTCCTTGCCGTTCCATATGATGGAAGCGGGCGGATTGTCGTCGCCGCTGTAGGTCCTCACCGCGTCCCCATCCTCATTTATGACGTTCAATTCCCATTCGCTTATAGGGTACTTGGTAACGGCGTATATGGATATGGTGGTGTTTTTCTTCATGCCAACCGGCGAAAATATGCTCGGGTCTGCTTTTAAGTTTATGTCAAAACCGCCGAAAGCCAGTGTCAGCGAGAGCCTGTGCGTTAGCCCCAGGTCCTGGCTCGATAATGAATAGTCTATCCTGACAGGTTTTATAAAGTAACCCGCGCCGAAAGTAAGCTCTGTCTCGTCAAGCCCGACCCTTAAAGCCAGGTCCTGTATGGGGTAAGCCTCGAGCCCGAACCTGAACTTAAAATCCTTGTCGGTGAAAGTTTTTTCAAGATCAAAAAGCGGTATAATCCTGTCGCCNNCCAGGAACTTAAAGGCCATTCCGAGCTTCAATACCACGGGATAGTTTTCCGCTGCCTGGTCAAGTTTGACCGAAGGGGGTATTATATTGATCATGGACAATCCGATATTTATCATGTCATTAGGCTTGCACATAAAACCAAGGTCGGCGCCGTAACCGAACGAAGACGCGTCCGCGACGGACTCGTCTATGAGCTTTAAGTTCGCTCCCGCGGCGAGCCAGCTGGTCAGGTCCCTGGCATATGACACGAGGAACGCCTGGTCATAAACCCCGAATGTCCCCGTAGTGTTCCACTGGGCATCCCTGGAGTCAAAACCGGTCGAACCCACCCTGACATAGGATCCGGCAAAAGTCCCGATCCCGGACAGGGGGTAAGTGACGGAAGCAAAATCATACATGGTGTCATAAAATAAAATGACATGCTGCAAAGTTATCTGCAGCGGGTTCTGCTGTGCCAGGCCCCCCGGGTTGTAAATGACCGCGGACGGGTCGTCAGCCAGGCCCGTAAAAGCGCGGCCCAAACCTTCGGAACGCGCCCCCGC
>PMTB01000188.1 GCA_003167475.1 candidate division FCPU426 bacterium
TGACAAGCACTTAAATGGGTGACCCCTTCCACCACTTCCACCACTTGAACCACATACATACAATGGTAGCCGTAACCAAGACAAGACCACTGGCGCGATACACACACTCTTGACAGTATCGGATTAAATAAACCCCCCCGACTAAAAAAGCCGGGGGGGTTATTTAAATAACCCTATATACTATGTATGCTGGGCCATGTATACGGAACCGGCAACCGCGCCGGATGTGGATCCAACCGCCATTGAGCTCGCGGGCATTACCACGGAGCCGCTTGCGTTTCCTTCAGGCGATGATATCGCTAGGTTGACTGTCGTCCCCGTGACTATCCCGGTCAGGGCCATGTTAACGTAGCCTCCGGAGCCAGCGAATGTAAGCCCCTGGCCGTTCATGGTGACTGTGGCGTCGTTTACGGCAACTGAACCCGCTGTAACTATTGTTATCTGCCCCATTGTAACGCCTGCACCTGAACTTATTACCACCTGCGCCGTGAATTGGAGGTTTGGTACCGGTGTGGGTGTTGCGACAGGCGTGGTCGGGCTTTTTGTGCATGAAACTGTAAAAAATGAAACTACAACAACCGCAAAAACAAAAAACAATACTGCTTTTTTCATGGTGTATCTCCCTTTTTTTAATCCGCGGGCCAAAGGCCTGCGGTATTGCTAAAACCCCTTTCGTAATAAATATAGCCCTGAAAGAATGCTCTTTGTTATTTTTCCCCTTTAACTTTTTTAGACGGTTGTCAATATATAAGACGTTTTACCTCGTTCTTGTTTCCTTCCATTTGAAACACATGGGAACGGCCTTGCCCCGGAAAAGACAGCGCCGACCGAGATCACGGCGTTAATTTCGGTTTGTAAAATCCTCAAATTTAAGAAATAAGTTTTCTTTTGAAATTTCTTTTACATATTCAAAATTACTTTCGGCTTTACAAATTTGTGGTAATGAAAAATCAGTTCTACGGGCGAGCAGTTGTTCCATAAATCTGCCGTATTCTCCGTTCATTTTTACCCAACTATTATGTATTTAATTTGTCGAAGCATTAATTTCCTGCTCTGATGTCTTTTTAGATTCTATCCCCTATCGTCCATTTTTCCGGCAAAGTTCACAGATGTAGCTAGTCTGAGTTGTTTAGACATTTAGCCCCTTTAATTGCTTGACGTTTTTTTACCCCCTGATGACATTATTATACCAAAATATTCCATTTTTTCAATAAAAGTTTGTCACCATAGAAATATCGCGGATTTTTTACACGGATGAAATATTTAGTTCTTTCAAAAACAGAGTTACCTTTCAATAATATAACTCATTATTTTGTCAGGTGACAAAATATGATAAGCTGTATCATTTTATTTTCTTAATTATATCAAGCATCCCAAACAAACCGGTTCTTTTTACGTTCCTTGTTACATGCGGCATCTGTGCTTCGTCTTCCAGTGTCACCACATGCGCCGAGGTCCAGGCTATTTTTTTATTTTTTGCTATGACCATTTCTATGTTTTTTGCGGATTCAGTCCCTATATACATCCCTGATTTAAACTCAAACAGGTCAAGTTTGCCGCGGTGCTCCACCATGAGGTCTATCTCCGGGCCTTTATCAACCCTGTAAAAGTGCATGGAATTCAGGTAGGTGGAAGTATTGAGCAGTTTTTTTCTGGCCTCTGATACGCAATAATTCTCAAAGATTTGCCCGGCCATGGCGTGTCCATAAATGTCTTCCGCACTCCTTATGTTGTTAACCCTGCACACGAGCCCGGTGTCGTAAAAGTACACTTTCGGGGTTTTTACCAGCCTTGTCCTTATATTTGCGTGGTATGGGTACAGGTAAAATATGATGCCGCTCGCTTCAAGTATTGAAAGCCATCTTTTGATTGTGCTGGCTGATACCCCGCAGTCATTTGATACGGTTGCCATGTTGAGCAGCTGTCCCGGCCTGGACGCGAGTATCCTTATGAATTTATCATATGTATCTAGGTCCCCTACGTTGTAAAGGCTCCGGACGTCCCTGTCTATATAGGTCGTCAGGTAGCTGTCATACCATCCGGTTATATCTGTATTTTTATCGAAAACTGGTTCCGGATAGGTACCCCTTGTGCATGCGGATTCAAACAGCTCCCGCGTTGAGTTTGCGCCGGAAAACCCTGAAATTTCATCCGAGCCGAGCGTATTCATATACAGAATCCCGATACGCCCGGCAAGCGACTCGGTGAAACTTTTCATAAGCAGGAAATTCTGTGACCCGGTAATTACAAACCTTCCCTTGATCTCGCGATCGTTATATCGTGCTTCGTCAATTTCTATCTTTACATACGACATCACATCAGGCGCATACTGAAGCTCGTCTATTATTACCTTTTCCGGAAGTTTTTTGACAAACAACGCCGGATCATTGATGGCCATGTCCCTATGCTTTTTATCGTCCAGCGATACATAGGCATACTCTTTCCCGAGCGTCTCCCGTAGCACGGTTGTTTTCCCGCATTGCCGCGGCCCGGTAAGAGAAACTGATGGGAAAATACGTATATACTCTTTAATACGGCTTTCTATGTTTCTTTTTATGAATGTTTTCATGTTTTCATCATACAATAAAGGAGCTTATATGTCAATTCGCAAATCCGTTTTACGGAAACGGAATTGCGAATTTAGAGAGGGAGTTGCGTTTAGTTTTTGTAGCCGCATCTATAGAAA
>PMTB01000246.1 GCA_003167475.1 candidate division FCPU426 bacterium
CCTTCGGAGTCAAACCTGTGTATCCTGCTCGTTCCGGTGTCGCCCACAAACACGACCCCGTATTTATTCACGGAAACATTCCTCGGACTGTAGAATCCGCCCTTTACCCCGCCTATCTCAAGCAGGAACTTGCCCTTGCTGTCAAATTTCTGAATGCGCCCGTTCCAGGCGTCGGCCACGTATAAATTACCGTCCTTGTCGGTTGATATTCCGGATGGTTCGTTAAATTCCCCGGGCTTGTTTCCTTTTCCGGCGGAACCCGATACAAATGTCCCGTCCTGCTTGTATTTATATACGGCTGAATTATTCAAAACAGAGACATAAACAAACTGGCCGTCAGGTGACACGGCCACGCCCCTCGGGGAATTCATCTGGCCCTTCTTATCCCCTGTGTCCCCCCACTCGGCGAGCTTGTCGGACTTTATATACTTAACCGCGGGCCCGCCGTTAAATTTGGAGATGAGGACCACCGCGCCTATGATAAACNNCAGCAGGCTGTTCCCGCCTTTTTTCTTCCTTTTATTTTTGGACTTAACTTTGGATTTCTTAACTGTTTTTTTCTTAGCCATTACCAACCCTCCTTGAAATATATCGCTCCGCTTTATTCCGTCAATAGCGCAGCGTCATTTTATCCTGATAGAAAACTATTCCATTACAGTAACTATCTTTCCCGCGGTGTCCGTCACAAGCAGCTGGCCGTCCTTAAAAACGGCGATGCCTGCCGTGCACGAAAGTTTTGCTCCGCTCTTGTCAACAATGATCTTCTTCGGGGCGCCGCCGCTTAGGGCATATTCAAGCACCACATGGTTCGTGGAATCGGTTACAAACAATTTTTTTGCCTGCTCGTCTATGGCAATGTACGGCTCCATCAGGCATCCGCCCGCTACCTGGTCCAGCGACCAGCCTTTTACCTCAAACTCGCGGACATATTTTCCGGATGTGGTCATTACCTGCACGCGAAAATTTTTCCTGTCAACTATGTACATATTGCCGTCCGGGCCCTGCTTGATGGAAAACGGTTCGGCAAACTCTCCCGGCTTGTCTTTTACCCTGTTCTTTTTTTCCTTATCTGTGAATACGTTTGTCCCGCCTTTTTTGCCCCACATGGAAAGAAGCCTGCCGGACTTATCAAGCTTGTAGACGACGCAGTTTCCCGTGTCGCAGACATAAACGTTCCCGTCCTTGTCAACCGCCACGTCGCGCGGCCCCCAGAGGCCCTGGTCCTGCCCCATAACCTGCAGGAAACTCCCGGTATTGGTGAATATCTGCACCCTGCCGTTCCAGGTGTCGGCCACATATATATTGCCGTCCGGGCCAATATCGAGCCCGCATGGTTCTTTCAGGTCGCCCGGGGCATTGCCTTCCTTGCCCCACGCGAGTATGAAAACCCCCGCGCTGTTGAACTTCTGTATCCTGTTGTTTTTCGAGTCCGCCACGTATATATTGCCGTCTTTATCGACCGCGATATCTTTCGGGTACGAAAAGAAACCTTTTTCCGTTCCCGGCGCCCCGCCGGACGTTATTATATTCTGCGGCTCAACCGCCGTTTTTCTTTCATTCCTGGTATTGTCCGGGTTGAACATAATCAGCACCAGGATCAGTATGCAGCCGAGTAAAACCGATATTATGATCTTTTCCTGCTTTGACATCATGTTAATATCGATCATTCCACGCCTCCCGCCCAGAATTTTTCAAGATCCTTCCTTATATATACGACGAAGTCGTAGGAACCAAGGTCGCCCCATACGTCCCTATACATGAAACGGGTCCATAACAATTCCATTTTGCCGGGATTATTCGGCTGGCTGAAAAATGGCGCTTTCCACCACCTTGGTTCGTCCGGCGCCCACCATTCCCTGAGCTTGTAGCGGTATGGTATATAAATTTTATCGATCGGCTTCGGCACCATTTTCCCATTATCCATCATGGTTTCGCTTGTGAGCATGTCTTTCACGCGCTGGTCATGCCCGGGGTTTGCTTCCTCAATACCCGAGAGTATTACGGGCTTTCCCATCTCATTTTCCGGGATATTCTTGGGGTCGTAAGCTATCTTATTGTAATCCCTCAGGTACCAGGCAAAAGGCCAGGTGCAATAGTCTTCGCAGACTATCTCCATATTATGCTCGTCAAAAGCCCTGAATGCCTGTGAATCCCAGAGCATATTTTTCATATTCTTCGAGAGTTTCATGATCTTCTTGGCCACCATGGTGACGTCCGTGGACGTCTGCACGTAAACAAGGGACTCTTTCGGCGAAGCTCCGGACCCGTTAAAACATACGTAAATGGTGCCGTGCAGCGAACACATGGCAAGCAGGATAAAAGCCGTGATGCCTGCCGAGCGCTGCCAGCCCCAGTCTTTGCGCTCAAATACATCGGTCGCCATCTGGGCCCCGAGTATGAGCATCGGAAGCAGGGGATGTATCGCGAGCCAGGGCATTTTTTCGCCTGCCCATGAGTAAACTATGACCGCCATGATCCACCAGTAAATACAGAATATGTTGAAGAATGTCCTCTTCTGCGGGACCACGAGGTAGTAAACCGAAGCTATAAGCATGAAAAATACCGACATCATTTCATAGAAAGGAAGCATGAGTATGTAAAAGTTCCACGGCTGGCTTCCGCGCGCGACGCCGTGCTGCCCTATCCAGTAAACGAGCCCGCCGACATAACCGTCGGGTATGCCCCTTAAATTTGTCCAGAAATTCGGCCAGAACGGCCCCTGCTTGTTAAAGTAGAGCAGGCCGTGCACAAGCGCGAAAAGCCCGAGGGCCTTTAAAAAATCCCATTTGCCTTCCCCGAGCCAGTACTCGACCGTCCTGAATACGACGCCTTCTTTTTCAAATCTTTCAGGTATGACGCGCAGTGAATATTCCCAGATCCAGCGCAGAAAAAGAAAAGTTCCGAAAATGAACATTGTGATATAATTGGCTTCCTTGGTCGCCCACGCGAAGGCGAGCCCCACGGCCGCCAGGTAAAGCCAGTTGAGTTTTCGGGTGTCAAAGTACCGCATCAACCCGATGAAGATCATGATCGTGTCCACCGCCATGAAGATATCCTCGCGGATGAACCTGGCCTGGTATGCCCATGTGGGCGATATGGCCATCGTAAAAGCCGCAATCAACGCCCCGGTCTTGCCCATATACGGCCTGAAGTTCCACATGAGCAATATGCCGAGCATGCCCCAGATCGCAGGCGCGACCCTGGCCGTGTAGTCGGATGTGCCGAATAAAAAGTAAATGAGCGCGTTCGCGTGATAGTGGAAAGGCCCGTGCATCATGGGGTTATATGAATACCCGTCGCCCTTGAAAAGTTTCCATCCGTAAAACGCGTGCATGGATTCATCGTGGTGCAGCGGCTTTATGCCGAGGTCAATGAACCTTATGGCAAAAGCGCCGATAATGATAAGTATCCAGGCCACTATCTCCCAATTGATTACTATGCCGCCCTGTGCCTGCGCCAGGTCGGCAACAACGGCCGGCCCTGAAAAAAACGGGGCCTTTGCCGGCTTTAACTGGCTTTCTTCCTTTGCCGTTTTAACTTTCTTTTTCTCGCCCGTCGCAATGGGCGCTTCCCTCGCGGGAGGTGTGGAAACAGGTGCTATCAGCTTGCTTCCACAGCTGTCGCAGAACCTGTTGGTCTTCGGATTTTCCTCGCCACATTTCGGGCATTTGATGGTATCAGCCATTTCTTCCTCCTGTTAATCCCTGATTTTATATATTACAGTGTCAGCCTTATTCGCGTAAACAATATCCGCCATCTGGTTGAATTTCTGCAGACCGGCCTGGCTCGCGGCGTATTTGTCTTTTTCAAGCGCGCCCATGTAGACGTATTTGACATTGTACTTCTTAAGAAGTTCCGCGGCCCTGTTTAAGTCCACGGTCTCGTACATCTCTTTTACGTCGGCCTCTCTCCTGCCCGCCTCGTCGCCAGAGCCCCTCCACTGGGTCTCGTGCCACGGCCAGCCGATAACGGTGGGAAGCCCGGTGAATGACGAGATCCTCGCGTACTCAGTGTATGAGCCTCCGCAGGCTTCCAGGATCACCGGATGGCCCTTTATGTTTTTCTTTATCCAGTCCATAGCCTGGTAATCGCCGTTGGCCGAGAGCCTGCCGTCATACGAGAATCCCCTGAAAAAATCCCCGCCGTCAAGCGTCATGTAGGTTCCTTTTGTCCTTATATATGTACCGCCTATGGTGTAGAGAAACCCGCTCACCATGAGCAGCCCGAATATTATGTACCATGAAAGCTTCAGCGCGAGCGGTTTGAACTTCATATAGAAATGCGTCACCCAGAAAAACGCGTAGGCAGCCGCTATGGAAAGCATTATCCAGGCTTGGTAGTAGAACTTGAATACCGTGTTCATCCTGCGCAATTTCACATTGTCATTGAACCCGTCGACCACCCTGAATATTTCCGTGCCCCATGTCGCGAAAAGCGCCGTGAATATGAGGATGAGCACAAACTGGTTCTCCTTCATTTCCGTCTTTGTGAAGGCCAGAAGAAGCACAATGCCGAGCCCGAGGAAAAGCAGCCCGGAAGTCATGCCCGTAAAGCCGAGTGACGGCTTGTCAATAATGGTTTTGTAAACGGTAATTACTATCGCGAGGACCACGGTGATTATGGAGTAAAGATATACCTTGTTATCCTTATGCCCGGCCGGGTCTATAAGGGTCTTAAAGAAAGACATCACGGTCTCATTTGATTTTTTAACCGGTATTTCCATGCCGCCCAGGTGCAGTTCGTCGCCGGATATCATGTATCCGCACTGTCCGCATATGGTTTTTCCTTCGCGGAAAACGGACGAACAGCGCGGGCAGTATAAATCGCGTTTTTTGGCCTTTGAACCGGCTCCCTGGAGCTTTATGGCATATACCCAGTTAAGCGTCCTGGTCACCAGGAATACGGCTATGGGGAAAAGCATGGCCCCGAAGATCACAAGGTAGTCCGTGACTTTGGTGTTCACCGTCACTAGCCCGATCCCGCGGACCTGGTTCTTAAAACCGAGCGTGAACGGCAGGTACGCAATGATAGCCGTGCCGAATATTATACCGAGCGCTATGCCCATATCCTTATAGTGCGTCTCAAGTTTTTCGTCGCGGCCGTACTTATAAGACAGCACGCAAAGGGCCGTGACAAAGAAATATGTCGGGAAATCCCATGAATTCAGGAACCACAACCCGCCAAGGACAAGCCCGGTAAATATAAGGAAGGAGAGTTTTTCAACAGTCGCCTCAAAAAGCATCTTTGCCTCGTACTTGATGTATGTCAGCGCGTTATTAAGCGCAAGCAGGACAAAGGGAATGGCCATCTGGTGCGGGTGCATATCGCCCAAAAGGAACGAGAAGAACGGGAATTCGGTTATAGTGTAATCGTAGTTCTCATAGTCCATGATCCTGGTGGAATTCCACCAGTTGAAGTTGTCCATGAACGCTCCTTTATTATGGAAAAGCTGCCTTAAGCCGTCAAGGTTGCCCAGCACAAGCAGGAACGCGAAAGCGATGAAGCCCATGACATAGTTCTTCGTGAGGTTGTAAAGCAGGCCGAGCACGCCGAGAGCCGATATCGCGTAAAGATAAGTGAGCGCCACATTGTATGCCATTCCGTTCGGGATGGCCGTGAGCTTCAGGATAATGCCCATCATTACATACCCGAAATAATAGTAGCTGATCGTCATTCCCTTGCCGGCCATCCACGGGTCATAAGGCGGCATAGAGTCGGACTTGCCCACCGCGTTCATGAAGGCAAAATCCATGAATTTTTCCTGGCCAAGAATGTCGGGGTGGTACATTTTGAAGAACCCATAGAGCAGGAATATGAAAAGGTAAAAAAGTTCGGTTATAAGGATAAGCGCGAATTTTTCGGACATGAATTCCAGTATTTCCTTTTTATTGTTGATAAAAACCCAGGTTGACCCTGCCGCCATAAGCAGTATGACGAATGTAATGGATATCCATGAAAAGTTGATGAACCCGATGAGCCAGGAGAGGTACCCCACGATAAATAGGCCGATTATCTTTGAGAACATATAGCCCTTGTCATAAGATTTTTTAAAAAGAAAATAACTTAAAGGAAAAGCCACAAGCCCGATAATAAGAGATAAGACCCACCAGTTCAAAAGACAACCAAAATAAACAGCCACAATACACCTCCGGTAAATTTATACCAATATTATAAGTAGTTTTATGTCCCAGCGCAGGGTGAAACAAAATATGGATGATTATATCGAAAAACAGGCGGGTTGTCAACCGAAAGGAACGCGGTTTTTACACGGTTTTTTATTGTGCTTTGGGACAATCCATTTTATTAATGGCAAATTTTTCGTCACTGAATGTCGGTAAAGTATGTCGTTCCCGCGCTTCCTGTCACATGTAATCCATACAATTTCGTTTCGCCACACTTCCCAAGGCTCTACCTGGTCAGAAAAATTTTCCCCGTCGCATGTTCCCTGCCGTCATTCCATTTGACAATATAATAATATACACCCGGCGATACAATATTGCCGTAATTGTTCCGACATTTCCATAAAAGTGCCGGGGTTTCAGGGTTGAAACACGCGACACTTTCCCCGCTCAGCGTATAAATACAAACCACCGAGCCGGACGGAAGATTTTCAAATTTAACATACCCCGCGGAGTTTATACCGGAAGGATTCGGGAATACATGCATGTCCCCGGCCGGGTATGGCGTCATGGTTGGCGTGACGGTTGGGGAATTTGTATCTACAGGCGTTGGAGTAAACGTGCATGTTGCCATAATCACAGGCGTGGAGGTCCGGGTTGTGGTTAAGGTATTTGTGTTGGCCGGCGAAGCTGTCAATGTCACCGTTGCAGAAAACGTCGGCGTCGACGTCCGGGTAATTGTAAATGTCGGGGTTATTGTCGGCGTAGGGCTGGAGCAATCGCCGAATTTCTGGACCCTGCTGTTATTTTGGTCGGATACATATATATTCCCGCTGTTGTCAATGGCTATCCCCGAAGGACGGTTGAATTGTCCGTTGCCGGTCCCGGCCCCGCCCCACTCGGTCAGGTATACGCCTGTACTGCTGAATTTCTGTATCCTAATTATTGATCCAATCGGCGACATACACATTTCCGGCGGTGTCCACAGCTATCCCATCCGGCGTGTTAAACTGGCCAGGCCCGGAGCCAAGTACTCCCCACTGCGCGACATATGTCCCCGTGCCGTCCAGTTTCTGCACCCTGTTATTTTGCTGGTCGTTAATATACATGTTCCCGGCGCTGTCCACAGCCACCGCGTCCGGGTAGTGAAATTGCCCGTTACCTGTACCCAACACACCCGTTTGCGATATATACAAACCTGCACTGCTGAATTTTTGTACCCTGTTATTGTAGTAGTCGGTAATATAAATATTTCCCGTGCCGTCTACCGCGACAGAATCAGGCCCGTTAAATTGCCCGTCGCCGGATCCAAGGCTCCCCCATTGTGTGATGAATGTTCCAGTGCCGCTGAACACCTGCACTCTGTTATTTCCGTAATCAGCTACAATAACATTTCCGCCGGCGTCCACTCCCAGCCCATATGAGTTATTAAATTGCCCGGCGCCTGCCCCAAAACTGCCCCATTCCGTTATAAAGACGCCCGTGCTGCTAAATTTTTGGACCCTATTATTATTGGTGTCCATCACAAATACGTTCCCCGACTTATCCACCGCCACGTCGGCTAAATTATTAAAATCACCGTTGCTGCTGCCCAGACTCCCCCACTGGGTCAAATAGCACGGCGGAGAATCAGCTAATACACTTGCGGTAAATATGCCGGCAAAAATAAACAAAGTACCGATTGTCATTTTTTTTTATCCGGATCTTATTCACTTAATAATCCCTCCCGATTATCGTTTTAGCGGATTATATTATATCCCTTTTAAGTACCTCTTACAAGCGCCTCTTTATTTGCGCCCCTGTATACCTGCCCCTTATTTTGCGGGAAGTACGTTTGCTTTGCCGGACCCATCCTTCCAGTTTTTTATTGCTTATTTCCGCGGAATTCTCTATAATATCCCCTGTTTTATCCGTGGGGTAAAAACGCGCGGCAAATTGATATTTACTAATGAGGTGAATTTCCATGATGAAGACATTACGCAAGAACGCAAAGTACGTTTTATGGATCGTTTTATCGGCATTCCTGATCACCATTGTCGGCGTTTGGGGCGCCAAGCAGGCTTTCCTTGACCCGAAATCCAATCCGGACCTTATAGCCAAGGTCGGAAAAACCGAACTCACCTATACCGAACTTGGCGAGGCGTGGCAGGCAAAACAGCAGCAGCTCAATGACCAGGGGATAAAAATATCCGAGGACAAAGAAAAAGAACTCAAAAAAGAACTTTTAAACTCGCTCATAGAAAGGCAGCTGCAGCTTGATTACGCGAAAAAGCTTAAGATAACCACTTCCCCCGAGGAGATAGCGCAGTCCATAATGAGCATCAACGCTTTTAACGACAGGGGCGAGGGCGGCAAACAGGTTTTTAACAAGGACCGCTATGTGCAGTACCTTAACAACCAGAGGATAAACCCTTCCGACTTCGAGAACGAACAGAGGGACTCGCTCATACTCACAAAACTGCGCAACATGATGCAGTCGGGAGTAAAGGTCACAGACGATGAATTAAAGGCTTATTACCTGAAACGCGGCAGGAAAGTTTCCGTGGATTATGTTTATTTCAATTACAAGAACTTTTTGGGCGAGATAAAGATAGACGAGGAAAAGATGAAAGATTACTACGCCGTCAACAAGAAGAACTACGAAAAACCCGACAGGATAAAGGCTTCGCATATACTTATCAGGCCGGACGCTTCCCCCACCTCGCCCACGGGCAGGACCGATGAGGCGGCTAAGAAATTCGCCGAGGACCTGCTTGCCAAGATAAAAGGCGGGGCGTCATTTGAAACCCTGGCAAAAAAATATTCCCAGGACCCGGGTTCGGGCGCCAAGGGCGGGGACCTCGGATTTTTTTCAAAAGGCATGATGGTACCGGAGTTTGAAACGGCCGCCATGTCTTTAAAGCCGGGCGAAATAAGCGGCATAGTAAAAACGCAGTTTGGCTACCATATTATAAAAGTGACCGGCAAGGAAGCCGGCTTTGAGCCCACTTACGATAAAGTAAGGTCAAAAGTCCTGGAGGAAATGCAGAAACTCGATGGCGTTAAGCTCATGAAGGACCGCGCCCAGGCCATGAAAGACGAGATAAAGGACCCCTCCGATCTCGAAAAACTCTCGGCGAAGTATAAGATATCAGTGGCGTCGGTTTCATTCTCGGAAAACTCAAAACCAACATCCATAAAATCAACTGAATTCCCGGACACGGTACTGGATTTGAATAAAGGCGATGTGTCCGGTCTTATCACAGGGGATAACGGGAACTACATAGCCAAGATCACATCAGAACAGGCCGCCACGTTTAACGACGCTGACTTCAATAAAAAATCCTCCGAACTTTCAATGAGGCTGAAGAACATCAAATACACCCAGGAACACCAGGACCTGCTGGACAAACTGCGTGTGGATGAAAAAGTCGTGATAGTGGAGAAGAACATATAAAAAGACAATGTAGAACGTAGATAGTAGATTGTTGAATGCGGCAAATGAAAAAACCCGGCGTGAGAGCGCCGGGTTTTTTCATTTGTATTGTTTGTATCGTCATTGCGAGGAGCGCGTCTTTCCGCGACGAAGCAATCTGGTCTCAATCAAAACCTGTGGAGCGCCGCAGCAAATCAAAAAGAACTTATCGTAGAACAGAGATTGCTTCGTCGCCAAAATACAAAACGGCTCCTCGCAATGACAGCCAGCATCTAATATCAAAACCCTTTAGATCTTATCCCACTCCTTCAGTATCCTCTTCACCTTCTCTATAGGTAGTCCCACAACATTATAGTAAGATCCTTCTATCTTCTTTATGAACGGGTCCGAATTTTCCTGCACGGCATAGGCTCCCGCCTTGTCCATTACGTGGTTTGTCTCTATGTAATTCTTTATCCACTCCGGTTCAAGATGCCTGAATGTGACAAATGACTCGTCATATGTAACCAGTGTTTTGCCCGTTTGAGCCTCAATAAAGGCGACAGCCGTCACCACACAATGCTTTTCCCTGCTCAGGGCCTTAAGCGTCTCAAAGGCGTGTTTTTTGCTCCTCGGCTTCCCTATTATCCTGCCGCGCAGCACCACTATGGTATCCGAGCCCAGGATAATGCCGGTTTTTACCTTATTAAGGACCGACCTTGCCTTGGCTAACGCCAGTCCGCAGGCTATCTTACGGGGGATATTGGTGTTGAGTTGTTTTGCCGCGCGCGCCTCATCGAGGCGGGGCTTTACAAAATCGAATTTTATGCCGAAATCCTTCAGTATCTGATGGCGCCTTGGAGAAGTGGAAGCGAGGATTATTTTTTTCATGCGGCGTTAAAAACGCCCCGCTATCGCCGTGTTGCAGTGCCTGCATTTTCCGTCAAACAGCCCTGTAGTATCTATGGACATAAAATCGCGTTTTATAACTTCCTTGCCGCATTTCGGGCAGTAGGTGTCGCTTCCGCCTATTTCCGCGGATACATTCCCCATATAAACGTACTTGAGCTTGCGCCGGCCGGTTTCATAAGCCATGTGCAGCACTTCCAGGTCCGTCGGCTCCAGGTTCATTTTATACTGGGGAAAATACCTGGAAAAATGCAGCGGTATATCCGGGGACAATTCCGCCACCCAGTCGACTATCCGGTTTATGTCCTCTTTGTCGTTCAATCCCGGTATTACCAGCGTCGCCAGCTCCACATGTACTCCCGCGTCGTGCGCCTGTTTTATGGTGCGCAGCACCGGGTCCAGCTGGCCGGCGCATACTTCCCTGTAAAAGGCCTCGCTGAATGATTTCAGGTCTATGTTCATGGCGTCGACAAATGGCAGGAGTTCCCTTAGCGGCTCTTCCGATATGTAACCGTTTGAAACTATGACGTTCTTTAAACCGTTCTCCCTGGCGAGTTTGCAGGTGTCATACACATATTCGTACCATATGAGCGGCTCGTTATAGGTGTATGCTATGCCGATGGACTCATTTTCCTTTGTGATCTTTATTATATCCCCGGGTTCAAAATGTTCGGTAGCGACTTTCTGCTGCGATATCTGCCAGTTCTGGCAGAACGTGCACTTAAAATTGCATCCCCAGCTGCCTATGGAAAACAATTCGGCGCCCGGATAAAAATTATACAAAGGTTTTTTCTCGACCGGGTCCACCGCGTATGAGGTGAGTTCCGCGTAGGAATCCGCGTACAGCACCCCGTCCTCGTTCTGCCTCACCATGCATATGCCTGCCTTGTGGTTTGAGATAAGGCACCTGTGCGGGCACAGGACGCAACGGGCCTTGTTTATGGGTTCTTTTTTATAATACTTCGCTTCGCGTCTCAAAATCTTCTCCGTCCTTTATTTTTCAGCGGTTAAAAAATAATCCGGAGGTTCGTTATTGACCCCGCTTATTATCGCCCTGATCTTCCTCAGGAAATTCTTTACCGCCGAATTATCCCAACTCTCCGGGTCCGTTCCTGTACCGAGGAATTTAAGGCCCGCGGTCTTGAATATCTCTTTCATCTCCGCGGCCGTATAAGGCCTGACATGCGTCTCGTCCTTCCAGAACTCGGTCGTGGCCACGCCGATATTTTTTATATTCGGCAGTATCGCCACAAGGCGCCCCCCCGGTTTGAGCACTTTTTTTACGTCCTTTAAAAGCGCTGTTACCGAAGCCCTGTCAAAATGCTCAAGTATATGCCTGGCGTAAACGCCGTCGTATCTCGCGGTTTTTTCTTTTTTCAGGTATTTCGGGATATCCTGTTTTATTACCCTGTAACCCGGGGCGCTTTTGGGGTTCCTGTCAACGCCGGTGGCCTTAAGGCCCATTCCCGAGCACAGGTCCAGGAAATCCCCTCCGCCGCTGCCGAGCTCCAGTATGGCCCCGCCTTTTTTAAACATGCAGGCATACTTTACCTGTTTCTGCTTGTTATCCATTAGTTTTAAGCCCGCCAATAAGATATTTGTAAAACCGCTTGATCTCGGTATTACAGTCATATTTTTCAAGTATTAATTTATAACCTTTTTTGCCCCTTTTTTCAAGGCTTTTTATGGCCGCGTTTACCGTCTTCGCGTAACGCACCGGGTCCGGGGGGCTTAAAAAAACGCTTCCCTTGAATTTTTTTATCTCGCCTACCGCGTCAGCTGCCACATTTTTCCCCATTGCCAGGTACTCGCGCAGTTTCATCGAGGCCCTGTATGAATTGACCGGCAGGTCCTCATAATACACCAGGCAGACGTCGGCAGCCGCTATGTAATTGGCCGCTTTACGCGCCGGCACCTGGCCGAGAAATACCACCCTGTCACGCACTCCGAGGGAACGGGCCAATGACACATATTTTTTATAAAGCGGGCCTCCTCCGGCCACAAGCAGAACCGCGTCCTTATCGACATACCTCATAGACTGCAGCAAATCCTCCAGGTAGCTCGCGATGTTCAGGTGCGCCATGTAAAAAAGTATTTTCCGGCCTTTGTAGGCGTTTTTTACGCGCTTTACTTCAGCCTTGTCCGTTGAACGCGCGTTAAAAATTTCCCTGTCCACGCACTGGTTGAGCATATATACCCTTTTTTTATACTCCGGGTTTTCCCTTATTATCAGTTTAAAAAGGTCCTCGTTGTGGGTTGTAAGCAGATCGGCGCATTTTACGAGCTTCCCCTGCATCCCGGAAATAATGCCGGAAAGAAAACCATTCCTGTAGCCATGGTCCAGGTCGTCAATATCGATTATAAGCTTTGCCCCCCTGCTTTTGAGCAAAAGAGCCGGCCATACCGTGTTGGGGTACGGCTTGACTATAATAACAAAATCATACCTCATGTTCATCACCCTGAAAAAATTATACACGAGCGAAAAAATGAAATCCATCATGAACGGCATGCTTTTGAACGGCGGCTTTATGTAATCGGTGTTGTCATTTACTTTCTTTAAATATTTATATATGTACTCCGCGCGCAAGGTCGAACCGGTATTACTTGCCTGGGAAGAAATTACAAGTATATTCACGGCAGCATATCCGTTTTTTTGACGCGTATATTTGTGTCCGGAAGGCGGTCTTTCAGGGTAAAAGACGTGAAGAATCCGGCCAGCGTGCCGATGCCGTATGAAACATGCAAAATAAAAAAATCAAGGAAACACATGGCGCCCAAAACGCCGTCCTTATATTCAATGCCTGCCCTGACCGAAAAAAAAGCGTCGGCGGCTGCGTACAAAGCCATGGGCAGGAGCCCCATGCCGCCTATGGCAGCCTCGGAGGCCAGGTATATCACAAAAAACGCCGGTACAAAATTCACAAGGTCGTTAAGCGAAAAACTTAACGAGGCCTGCTCCGCCCTGCCGCGGCCGTAGTTAAAGCACTGCCGTATAAATCCCGGGTAGTCTTTTCTTTTGCTGCGCAGGATAAACAGGGCCGGGTCGTGCACTATCTTCAGGCCCCTCTCCGCCACCCGGGCCAGGAATTCATTTTCTTCATTGGGGTATAAACTTTCGTTGAACCCGTTTAATTCCTCAAACACTTCTTTCCTTACGAACATATTGCAGAGTATCATCTCTTTTTCCGATGTTTCCCTGACGGCGCCGTGCCGCCTGTACCTGTTGCAGCTTTTTCCCGCCGCGAAAGGGCTGGCAAAAACCGCGCCAAAAGACCTTTGAAGCGGCGTGTCCGCGGCCGGAACAAGTTCCGGCCCGCCAAGCACGGCGCAGGACGGATTTGCTGCCAGATATTTTTCCGCAGCCGCTATTATGCCCGGAGGAAGGACGGAATCATCGTCAATATAATAAATAATGGAGCCGGAGGCCTCTTTTACCCCCGCGTTGCGCTGGTACGAAGGACTCCTGCCCTCGACCAAAACCACCTGCCCCGGCCTGTTGTCCCCGATATTTTTAAGGACCGCACTCTCTTCACCCAAATCCCTGACCGCGCATACCACGGTTATCACAGCATTTTTTCTTTTTTCATGTATGTGATGAATTCCCTCAAATTCCCGACCTTCCGGACATTTTTATCCGCCGCGTGAGCGAAAGAAAACTGGGCATTGACGGTCGGCCTGGACAGCCACACCGCGTTAACCCCCGCTTTCCTGGCCCCCTCGACGTCGGCTATATAATTATCGCCGATGAACATGAACTCGTCTTTTTTTACCCCGGTTTTTTTCAGCGCCCTGTCGAATATCTTCTTATGGGGTTTTTCAACGCCTTCGATCTCGGAAACCAGGACATGGTCAAAGGCGCCTTTCAGGCCCGCCCGCTCAAGTATCTTTTCGAGCGACCGCGACGCGTTTGATATCACTCCGAGTATAACCTTCCTTGAGCGCAGCTGCCTTAAAACGCCGTGAACTTCAGGATATGCCCTGAAACTGGTGCCTTCCTTGAGGGCGGACTTTATTTTTTCAACGGTGTTTTCATCCTGTATCTTCAGAGAGCGAAATACAGCCCTCATATAGTGGTCCCACTTGACCGAATCAGGCATCACGCCTTCTTCGGTTATCGCCTTCATTTCCACGGCAGAGGAGCCTATTGCGGAAGTTAAAGCGTCCAAATCCACCTTGTGGCCGCCTTTTTCAAGCAGCCTTTTTACTATTTTTACCAGCGACGGGTTCCTGTGTATAAGCGTCTCGCCGGCGTCAAAAAAAACGGCTTTTATCATCCTCTTTTTTTCAACCCTTTTTTCAGCCCTTTTTTGCCGGCGGCTATTATTATTTTTACAGCTTCTTCGGGAGTCGAAACAACCCGGAATATATCCAGGTCTTCCGGTGAAACATATGCGCCTTTAAGAAGTTTCGTTTTTATCCAGACAAGTATTTCCGACCAATATTCCCTGTCGTACAGGATGATCGGGAAAGGTTTGATTTTCTTCGTCTGGATCAGGGTGGCCGCTTCAAAGAGCTCGTCCAAAGTTCCGTATCCGCCGGGGAAAACCACAAAAGCCGAAGCGTACTTTACAAACATTACCTTTCGCGCAAAAAAGTAACGGAACCCCATCTGGATGTTGGCGAATTTATTGGGCTGCTGTTCGTGCGGCAATTCTATGTTCAATCCGACAGATGTGCCTCCGGCTTCATGAGCGCCTTTGTTGGCGGCTTCCATTATGCCGCCCCCGCCGCCGGTTATTATGGCGTAGCCTTTTTTCGAAAGCAGCCTTGCCGTTTTCTCAGCATCCTTATAATGCCTGTGGCTGGCGTGTTCCCGGGCGGAACCGAATATGGACACGGCGTCGGTAATGTCCCCCATGGCCTCAAACCCGTCCACAAACTCCGACATTATGCGGAACATCCTCCATGAATCATCTGCTATGTTCTCAAGCACGTACTGTTCGCGGTAGCGCATCTGTAAAACCTCCAGGTTTGTTATAAAGCCTTGGTTAAGTTTTTAAGCCAAAATCCAAAAGACAAAAGTAAAGTTAAGTGCAAGTAGACAAGTGTTTAAAGAACTGCTTTGCCCTGTCTTCCTTGCTTTTTCTTCACAACTTATCAACTTTACTTTTGGCTTTTGTCTTTTGGCTTGACAACTTGCTTTAATTTACCTTCATTATACCAAAAATCCCGCCCTTAATTACCGCCAAATAACTTGAATATCCTCACCACATTCTCTCCCGTCAAGTTCCATATAAGGTCCTTTATCTGCCTAAGCGGCGCCGTGACAACGCCAAGTTTCAGGCGGCCTTCTATGGAATCCCTGAAAGCGGCCCCGTATTTTACAAAAACGTCGTTGAAATCAGAATCATCAAAATCAAGGTTGAAATTGATGTAGAACTCCCCTTTTGAATCCTTGAGAAAATCCACAAGCTGCTCCACCGATACCCCGAAAAGCGCCTTGATATCTAGGCTGGTATTTTCCCTGATCTTTAGCTGCTGGAACTGCATCACATTATTCATATATATATGGCGCATTTCGCCTTTGAGCTGGACTATGAAGTTTATTTTTCCCTTGTCAAACTTCAGGTTATTCTTCGCGAACATCGGCTCAAAGGTCTTCGCGTCTATACCCGTCGCGAACAAATTAAGGAAGAACCTGTTCTTATAGTACGGGTAAAAGAAGAACTTGAGGTATGCTTTCTGGCCCGCCCTGCCGTATATGTTCCCCGCAAGGTCCAGCGTCAAAAACTCCTCGCTTTTTTCCGATCCTTTCGAGGTGCTGAACCCCGTTATATTGTTTATATAAAACCTGTATTTCTGCACCATATCCTCGAATTCTATGGTCCCCCTGAAAATATACAGGTACCTGCAGAAAGGTATGACAAACGCGCGCGCTGACGCCCTGGGAGAGTCCTGGGCCCCGGCCTTTTTGACAAACTTCATTTTCATCCCGACGGCTATAATTCCATCAATGCTTTTTTCATAATCTTTCCTTATAAGGTTGCCCAGGTTCAGGTCTATGGTCAAAGCCGGTGAACTTATATTGAGGTACTCAAAATTAATAAAGGTCAGCCTGTCGGGTATCACCGAGACGATGAAGGAATAATCCATGCCGGGGGCTATTGTTTTAAGCAGGGGCCTTGCTTCCCTGTTCAGGAATATATTGTACCCGGTGAAGGCCACAAAGACCAGCACGAGAATGTCCCGGGTATTTTTTTTCATCATTCCCCGAATATTTTCATCTGGATGTTTTTTGTCTTATCCTTAAACTTCTCCGCGCCCCTGAATATGCTTATCTTCCCGAATTCCCCGTCAAAACCCGGTATGATGTTGACTTTTTCCAGCCTCACCCTCAGTATTGCCTCGGTTATTTTTTCATCGGTGATGGCAAGCAGCTCTTCCTTTGTGCGGTCCATGAGTATCTCAAACTCTTTGCCGCCTTTTACAAGCATGCGCTCGTACTCGGCCTGTACTTTCTTGCTCGACGGCGCCGTTTCCTTGCAGTCGGATATTATCTCCTGCAGTTGTATCAGGTGCCTCTGGGGTATGGCGTTTTCAGGCACGAAGTTCCAGGGCCTGTCCGCGAGTTCTTCTATGCGGTGCAGCACGCCAAGCGTCAAAGGTTTAAAGCACACCGGGCAGCGGTTCTTTTTCTCCTTGGATTCCCTCGGATGATATGAGATCCCGCAGTTTGCGTGGCCGTCGTAATAGTACTTCCCCTCCTCGGGGAAGAACTCTATGGTGTACTTAAACCTATTTTTGTCCTTTTTCTCTATAATGTCCTTTATCTCATAATAATCAAGTTTGCACTCAAACACATTGGCTTCCCTGCCTATTTTCGAAGGCGAATGGGCGTCTGAATTCGATATCAGCGTGATATTGTCCAGCGCTGATATGCGCCAGTTCGCCGACGGGTCCGATGAAAGCCCTGTTTCTATCGCGTGTATGTACTTTGCCTCGGGGCCGAAACACTCCTCTATGGAATCAAATCCGGATTTGGACCCGAATATGGAGAACCAGGGGGTCCAGGCGTGCGCCGGTATGACCATGGCGTCGGGAGTGATGTCAAAAGTGTATTTTACCAGGTCACGCACGGAAAAACCGAATATGGGCCTTCCATCCGCGGCGGTATTTCCTTTTTCGGAGAGGAGCTTGGAAAAACGCTCCGCGTCCTTTAATGTCGGCATCACAATGAGCGTATGTATCTTCCTGACCTTGCCGTCCTGCTTGTAAATATTAGATATTTCCGTGGACAATATCACGCGCGCCTGTGTTTTTTTATCCTTGAGCATGTGCAGTCCGGGCTCTGTCTCGCGGAGCTTATTCTTAAGTTCGCCCAGATAAGCCGGGTGCTGGAAGTCGCCGCATGAAATTATATCTATGCCTTTTTTGTCCGCCCAAAGCGCTATTTCCGAGACGTTCATGCTTTTCGAAGTCGCGCGCGAGTATTTTGAATGCACGTGGAAGTCGGCTATTACCCTCATTTATTCCCCTGCTTTACCAGTTTTTTTATGAATTTCCTGTGGCCTATGAAACCTATAAAAGGCAGCTTTTTAATATCAAAGTATTTTGCTTCAAGCGCGTCATCGCCCGCCCTGACAACGCCGGTTGTGCCCTCCGCTTTTATGGCGATGACAAGCACCGTACCGAGTTTTATTGTTTCGAGGGTGGCTATATCAAAAAAACTCCCTCTCTTAGCCTTCAAACCGGTCTCTTCCTTAAGTTCGCGCAGGCCTGCCTGGACTATCGTCTCATGCTGGTCCATAAACCCTCCGGGCATGGCCCAGGTCCCTTTCATGGGGTCGAGCTTTCTTTTTACCAGGAGTATTTTGCCGTCCTTTACCGCTAGCACGGCCACGCCTGGCGCGGGGTTATTGAAAAAGTGCTGTTTGCAGGCGCTGCAGTACCTTAACTTCACTCCGTGGGCGCTGTCATCCGTGAGATGGCGGCCGCAGTGGGGGCAATATTTGTACTTTGGCTTCATTCAAACGTCCCGAAGTTTTTCTTGCCTGCCTTGAAAGTGAACGGCAGCTCGCTTTTTTTTATCATCCTCTTGAAATCATCCACTTTCTTTTCATTGATATAAAATCCGCCCTGCTCTACCATACGCCTAGCGTCGGAATTGGACGCTACGGCTTTTACTTCCTTTAATATGTCCGATATGGTTATCTCATCCGCCTGGAATTTCCAGCTGTACTTATGCGCTTCGTACGGTATGGCTTTGTCCGCGCCGAATGACTTTTCAAAATATTCCACGCCGTATTTCGCGCCTTCCTCATTGATATATTTGCGGACTATGTCAAAGGCCAGCTTCTTTTTTATATCCCTGGGGTTCAATCCTTCTTTCATGGACTTTTCCATAGAATCGATTTCCGCCATCGGCGTATCGGTAAGCAGTTCAAAATAGTTCCTGATAAGGGCGTCCGGAATTGACATTACCTTGCCGAACATATCTTCTGGTTTGTCGTTCAAACCTATGTAATTATTCAGGGACTTGCTCATCTTGTTCTTGCCGTCAAGGCCGAGCAGGATAGGCGTGAACATTCCCACCTGCGGCTCCTGTCCGGATTCCCTCTGGAGGAACCTGCCCGCGATCACGTTAAAACGCTGGTCGGTCCCGCCTATCTCTATATCCGCCTTTATCATCACGGAATCATACCCCTGCATCACCGGGTACATCATTTCCAGCAGGGTAAGCGGGTTGTTTTCCTTAAAGCGCTTGTCAAAGGTGTCGTGCTCGAGCATCTGCGCGAGGGTGAACTTGGATACCAGGTTCAGTGTCTCGGCGAATGTGATCTTCTCGAACCATGTCCCGTTAAATACGATCTCGATCGCGTCGGCCTTCAATATCCTGAAAACCTGTTCCTTGTATGTTGTGACATTCTGCAATATCTGTTCGCGCGTCAAAGGGGGCCGTCCCGAACTTTTCCCGGAAGGGTCGCCTACCATGGCTGTGTAATCACCGATGATGAGTATGACCTTGTGTCCGAGGTCCTGGAACTGCCGCAATTTGTTCAGTGTCACGGTATGCCCGAGGTGTATGTCGGACGCAGTCGGGTCAATGCCGAGCTTGATTGTCAGCGGTTTGTCCTTTTTAAGTTTTTTGACGAGATCGTCCTCGGTGACGATATCAACGACGCCGCGCTTGATTATTTTCAGCTGTTCCTCAACGCTTTTCATAGTACCTCCGTATAATAGATAATAGCAGTTCGAAGTTTTGAGTTTTAAGATAGAACAGAAAACCCGAAACTTAGAACTTAAAACTGCCTTTATCTTGCCTTAATGCCTAAAATGCCTCACGCCGGTAAACACCATCGCTATGTTTTTATCATCGCAGGCCAATATCGAATCCGTATCCCTTACCGAGCCTCCCGGCTGTATTATCGCCGTGATCCCGGCCGAGGCTGCCGCGTCCACGTTATCCCTGAACGGGAAAAAAGCGTCGGAGGCCAGTACCGCGCCTTTAGTTTTATCCCCCGCGTTCTTTATGGCTATGCCCATGGCCCCGACCCTGTTTGTCTGGCCCGGCCCGATCCCTATGGCAACGCCGTCTTTCGCTATCACTATGGCGTTGGATTTGACATATTTGCACACCTTCCAGGCAAATTCCATATCCTTGCTTTCCTGCGTTGACGGCTCCCTTTTTGTCACCTGCCTCAGTTCTGACTTATCAACGGTTTTAAGGTCAGGTTCCTGCACAAGAAGCCCGCCCGTGACCTTTCTTATATCCATATACTGTATTCCCTTGCCTGTTGATTTTTTCAGTTCCCCGCATTTCATTATCCTGATATTTTTCTTGCCTTTGAGGATCTCAAGCGCTTCCGCGTCAAAATCCGGGGCGATTATGACTTCCATGAACATTTTCTCAACCTTGTCGGCTATGCCTTTCGTACACTGCCTATTCATGGCGCAAATGCCGCCGTATGCGGAGAGCGGGTCGGCTTCGTAAGCTTTCACATAAGCATCCGTGATATCAGTGCTTATCGCCACCCCGCACGGGTTCGCGTGCTTGATGATGACCGCGGCCGGGTCGTCAAAGGCCTTTACTATATTAAGAGCGGCGTCCATGTCGTAGATATTGTTGAATGAAAGTTCCTTGCCGTGCAGCTGTTCGCAATTGCCCGGTCCGGTCTCGGGAAAATCCGGGAACACATAGAAAGCGGCTTTCTGGTGCGGGTTCTCGCCGTAACGCATTCCCTGCTTTTTATCCGCAGATATGATGATCCTGTCGGATAACCCTTCTCCGCCAAGAATGCGCGTTTCAAGGTAATTCGAGATGTAGGTGTCGTAATCTGCCGTTGTCTTATATGCCTTTACCCTCAGGTAATTCAAGGTTTCAAGTTTTACCCCGCCGGCCTTCATCTCAGCAAGCACTGTGGGATAATCAGCCTTATCGGTAAGCACGACCACTGACTGGGCATTCTTAGCGGCCGACCGTATCATGGAAGGCCCGCCGATGTCTATATTCTCTATGACGTCTTCGATTGAAATACCCGGTTTTTTAATGACGGATTTGAAAGGATAAAGGTTGATGACTACCATGTCTATTTCCTGTATCCCGTGTTTTTTAATGGTTTCCATGTGTTCCTTATTGTCGCGCAACGCGAGCAACCCGCCGTGAACCTTAGGGTGCAGTGTCTTAACCCTGCCGTCGAGCATCTCGGGGAACCCGGTAATGTCGGAAATATCAAGGGCGTCAACACCCGCGTCCTTAAACGCTTTTTTTGTGCCGCCGGTTGATATAATCTCAACCCCCATGGCCTTTAATTCTTTGGCGAAATCGACGATGCCGTCCTTGTCCGAGACGCTGATAAGAGCACGTTTTACCTTTAACATAAGTTCCTCCGTATGTTTTATAAACAACCTTTTGTCATTATTTTAATTAAAAATTCAAAATTCAAAATTAAGAATTATCGTCTATGCCCGTCGCTTTCGCTCCGGTCATATTATAATAACGATCGCGAAAAGCGATACCTTAATTTTTAATTTTGAATTCTCAATTTTTAATTGCCTTTAAAGATCACAATTTCCTGAAATCCTCCAAAACTTCCTTCGCCTTTTCCAGATCTTCCTTGTTCACTATTATAGTTCCGTATGATTTCCTTTTAAAAAAGCTCAGATTTATATTCGAATGCGGCAGTATGTTGCTCCGCAGGAAACTGTGTATGCCTACGTCTGTAAGCATGCCCCGCAAAGCTTCGGCTTCTATGTCGTTCTCAACCTCTGTCAGCTCGGCAACCTCTATGTCGGGCAGGTCGCCCTCTTCTTCAGGAGGCAGCTCCTTAACCAGATCCGCGCCGCAATCCTCACACTTGGTCACGCCTTCTTTGTACTCGTAAAGGCAGTTTGGGCAGAACATCAGTTCATTCCCATAGAGTCGCGTAAAACTTTTATGACATCAAGCGCCTTATTTTTCTTATCCCTGTTAACCAAAATAATCCCGTCTATCAGGTGCGGATTGAGCGGCGTATACTCCGCCCTGACAAACCTGACAGCGGCGGGAAAGATCGATTCACCATTATATACAGTCCTTTGCCTCATCATGCACTCTATACCGTGTTTTTTTAACGCAGTCATCAATATGTCCGCTTCGATCTGGTTCGAGACCCGGGCAAGCACATCCGTCGTGACTTCCGCAGCTTTTTCCGCTTTTCGTACTTTCTTTACAGATTTATTTTTATAAAGTTTTAGGCCGCAATCAGCGCATTTTTTTATACCTTCATTATATTCCATCCCGCATTTGTGGCAAAACATACATCCTCCGGTTCAGTCCTTTATGATCACACGTCTTCCCTTTATCTCAAGCCTGTCCGCGCAGTATAATTTCACGGCTTCTTTGTACGCCTCATGCTCAAAAGGCAGTATCCTTTTTTGCAGAGTCTCGGCCGTATCGTTCTGCTCAACCGGCACGGCTTTCTGTATGATGATCGGGCCCGTGTCCGTGCCGTAGTCGGCGAAATGGACCGTGCATCCTGATATCCTTACGCCGTATTCTATAACAGCCTTATGCACGTGCAATCCGTACATGCCCGGCCCTCCAAAGGCGGGTAAAAGCGCGGGATGCACGTTCATGATATGGCCGTCAAATTCGTCCAGGAAAGCCTTTGAAAGTATCTTCATGTAACCGGCCAGACATACCAAATCGACGTTCAGTTCATTCATGCCGTGAGCCAGGGCCAGGTCGTAATCCTCGGGCGTGGCAAATTCCTTTGGGTTCATATGCAGCGTTCCAAGGCCGTGCTTTAAGGCGCGCTGGAGGCCGTAGGCGTCCTTTTTATTGGAAAAAACAACCTCTATTTTACCGCCTTTGATGTCATGCGATTCAAAGGCGTCAATCAGGGACTGCAGGTTCGTGCCCCCGCCGGAAACAAAGACCGCTATGCGTTTCATACAAACTCCTTTGATTTTAAATCCTGCCGCTCCGCAGCGGAACGCATATATGCGTTCCCTACGCTTGATTCTACTTTTTTATGACCCGTTCGTACTGCTTTATCATCTTTTCCATATTTACGATCTTTGCCTCTTTTCCGCCGGATTTTGCGTCCAATTCAGCGGCTTTATGTATATTTTCCCTCGCGTTTGCAATGTCATTGAGTGTAAAATACACGCAACCCAGGTTATAATAATAATCTTTATCGGGTTTTATTTCAATAGCTTTTTTGTACGCCGCTACCGCCTCGTTGACCCTTTTTTGCATGAAGTAAATGTTCCCCAGGTTGTTATAAAGCGCCGGGTCGTCTCCAGCCGTTTCCGCGGCCTTTTTCATATATTCCTCCGCCGGGAACAGGTCGCCTTTTTTGTAATATATGTACGCCAGGTCCGTCAGAGCCGGTTTCAGGTACGGGTCCATCTTGAGCATTTTGCCGTATTCCCCGATCGCGGCGTCCGTGTCCCCCATAGCGTTCAGGATAACGCCTTTTTTATAGTGCAAAAGCACGTAATCAGGCGCTGTTTTTTCAACTTCTTCCATTGCGGACAGGGCGGCGGGCGCGTTTGTGGCCGGATCCGAATCGTAATAGGCGCTCGCCAGAAAATACCCGGCCGGAACATTATGCGGATTGTACCTCAGGGCTCTTTTATAATTTTCAATGGAAGCCTGCCATTGCCCGGCCCCGGATAACGCTGTGGCGCGGCTTAAATATATATCCGAAAGATGTATATTGAGCTGTATTACAAGTATAAATACGGCGGCTGCGCCCGCGGCGGTCAGCGCGGCCTTTTTCCAGGCGCGGTCAATTTCAATAAAGCCTCCCTGCCGCCCGTTCATAAGCTCTCCGGAAAGTACCGCCGCAAGCATTGCCGAAACCGCGTAATTAATATCCACTCCGGCCATATTTGCCGCGAGAAGCCCGCAGAATGCCGCGTAAAAATCTATTTTTCCGCGGTCCGGTTTTCCAAGTATTATCCACAGCATAAATATGAGGACCCCCAGCCCGGCAAAGCCGTGTTCCGCCGCAACCTGCAAAAAAATATTCTCCGGATATGAAACCTCATAGCTGTGCATATATGACCGCTTCATTATTTCTTCGGGCCTGAATGACGGGAACGCGTAAGAAAATGATCCCGGTCCGCTCCCGAAAACAGGGTTGGCTGCCGCGAGCCTTATGGCCCCCGGCCAAACGTTAAACCTGAATTTCAACGAATCAATATTATGGAAAAGCATTATCACGGCAATTGCCGCCGCAACCGCCGCCGTTGCAAGCGGCAGCGCGTTCCTGCCCACATTTTCCTTAAGTCCGCCCTGTTTTGAATATGTCAGCCACGCGTATACAGCCATGGAACATGCCAGCGCCGCAATAGCGCCTTTTGATCCTGTCATAAACAATAGGAATAGCACAGGAACAAGCATTAACGCCGTATACGGATATTTGTTGCGCCCAAGCCTGCCTGAAAATGAGAGTATAAAAGGGGTTATACAAACGAGATATGCCCCGAAAAAATTGGGATTTCCAAAAGTGGAGGGTATCCTGCCGCCAAAAGCCAGCATTACCTTGAACAGCCCGGGGAAAAATACCTGTCCGAAACCCGCGGCTATGACAGGCAGCGCGGATAAGAGAATGATCAGCCTTAAGCTGCCGCCGTTTACGGCCGCCTGGTTTGCGGCAACCATGAATATAAAAAAGACCGTAAAACCCGCGCATAAAGCCGGCACTGCCGTACCCTGGTAGCGGCTGAAGAAAAAAGAAACGGCCATCCACACGGGAACGCTTAAGGCCGCAAGGCTGGCATGGCTTATCCTTGCGCCTTTAGCCCGTACAAACGCGAATAACAAGGGAAGAAAACTTATGGACAGTATTATTTCTTTTATATAAGTAAAGTTATAAGAGCCGGCATACACGGCCAGCGGAACTGCCGCAAGCATAAAAAAAAGCGCCGCGCGCATGGTTTTTCCGGGTGTCGCGCGCGGCATTACGCGGGCCGGTAACTTTTGCCGCGGGGCATTCTTAGAATCCCCTGAAATTTCCCGCGGGCGCGTTGTTTGCCGCGTTCCAAAGCGGTTCATTTAAGAACCTGACCGTCAGGTGCAGCTGGTCATTGAAACCGAAAAACGCAAGTTCGACCTTTGTCCCGCCGGCTGACCAGGCTATGTAAGCGTTGCTCGGGGTTCCCGTATCAAGGACCCCTTTTTTCACGGTTTTTAACTTAAGATCAAGCGGCATGGACTTGATCTCGTTCTTTTCGTAGGAAGGCCCGCCGAATATTTTATTAAATTCCTCGTACAAGCCCATGAAACGCCCGTACAATATCTCGTCCTTATTGGGCACCTTGAACTGCTGGCTCTCGAATTTTTCGTTCTCGCCGAACTCGAATTTTACGGCATAGAGCATGCCGTTATAGATACCAAGCGACATGAAATTGGCGTGCGGTATGGGGGTCATAAACTGGACCTGGGAAATCATCATTGACTGCTTAAAATCAGGGTCGTTCGAATCCGTCGCGTACGGAAAATTCCTTTTGATATCGGAGGCCGACATCTTCCAGGTCATACCTTCCAGGCTAAAATCCCCCGGTTTGATCGTGCCGAAAGCCCTGTCATCGGCCGTCAGATACTTCCGGGTGTATTCGGCCGCCACGGCTATAGCCCTGGATTTCTTCATTCCGGCCAGCACGATAAAAGCGGCGATTAAAATCACCCCTAAGCAAGTAAGCAGCATAATCCAGAATTTCCGGATCTGTTTGGCGTGCCCGATCTCTTTTTGCGTAAGTTTGGCTTTAATTGCCGGTAGCGGCGAACCGCAGTTCTTGCAAAATTTGGCGTCTTCCCTGTTCATTGCGCCGCAGGCGTTGCATTTTCTGTCCATAAAAAACCCTCCTAAAAGTCCGTTTAAGTTTTTAAGCCAAGAGCCAAAAGACAAAAGTAAAGTAGATAAAGCAAGCGGTTTAAGTAACGCAAGTTGTTCAAAAAAAATACCCACGCTATTGTTTTTCTTGCATTTACTTAACAACTTAAAAACTTTACTTTTGGCTTTTGTCTTTTGGCTTAACAACTTGATTTTTAATTTTGTTTTTTCTCTTTCCTTATCTTCCTTATCCCGTACTTTGTCAGCTTTGCCGTTGTGCCGCCTTTGGCCGTTATCTGGTAAAGTATCATGCCATCCTCGACGCCGGAAACATCCCACACGGTGCTGTTGTATATTTTCCCTTTTTTGGCCTCTTCAAGCGTGGCCAGTGTCTTGCCCGATTCATTGTAAAGTTTTATGGTCACTATGCCGTCTTCCGGTATGTAATAATTGAATATTATTTTATCCGACGCTTCCTCATATATGGCGAATATTTCGCTTGATATGTTAAGTATCCTCTCGGGCTCGTCCGCTTTAAGTTCAAGGTCATATATCATCTGCGGCGGCAGGTTCTTGGTAAGGACTTTTATCCTGACCTTTCCCACGGGAAGGTTGTCCACCTCGTAATTCCCGTCCTTGTCCGATATGCCTATACCGAGCGTTGTCCCGTCTTCTTTCATGAGCTCCACAGTGGCGCCGGAAAGCGGCATAATGCCGTTTGACTGGGTGACCATTCCCCTGATCGTGACTTTTGTCTTTATCTTTATTTTAAAATGCGACGCGTTCTTGCCTATCACGCCTTCCTTATCCACGGAAACTATGTGAAAGAACCATATGCCGTCGGTCAGGCTTGAAAGCCCCATGTTGGTATCCATGGTCTTTGAATTTTTCGGCCCCGGTACGGTCTTTTCAGACGCGTCGAGCGCGTAGTAGTAACCTATTATTTCATTGACGTAATCCATCGGTTTCCACTGGAGCTTTACGTTTGTTTCCCTGTACCACTTTTCCTGGTCCTGGTGCGACTGCGAAAAAACCAGGGGCGGCGGAGGCGTCATGGCGACATTGATCTGCATGTGCGAAGCCTCATCCGAGATATTTCCGGCCGAGTCCTTGGCCATGACATGCAAATACCATATGCCGTCCGGAACGTCCACGAAGGACGCCATGGTGCCGCGGGTCCAGCTTGCCGTGGTTATGTCGGGCAAAGTATTTTTTATCTGGTTGAAGATATAATAGTAACCTTCTATGCCCGCCGGGTCGGACGGCGTGGTCCATGAAAAGGACGGCGCGTTGTTGTTATACCACTGGTTGAAATCCCCGTGCGTAATCGACGTTACAACAGGCGGTTTTGGCTTTGTGGTGTCTATGTTTACCGCGTAATGCGTGGCTTCCTCCGACATATTGCCGGCCTCATCCTTGGAGATTATATGGAAATACCACGTGCCCTCGGCCGCGTTGCTAAAATCGATCTCATTTTCCGGGTACCATGTGCCGTTTTTTACGTCAGGCACTGTCATGGCCATCTGGTCGAATATGTAATAGTAACCTGTTATCTTTGTGGCGTCCTGCGGCGTGTCCCAGGTGAGCTTGATATTCTTGTTATTGTACCAATCCTGCTGCATGGGGTGCGTAACCGAGCGCACCACGGGCGACATGGCAAGCCTGTCGCATATGGCAAGCACCTGTTTGTTACCGCTTTCGCGCTCATTGCCCACCTTGTCGACGGCGCGGACGGTGTAATAATAGATTATGCCGTCTTCCAGGTCCTTTGAATCATCCGTGAATTTCGTCTCCACAGTTGAACCGTCGTAATTTATCTGCATGCCAAGCTGGCCCGAGACCGAAGAACGGTATATGCGGTAGTAATCAAGGCCGGATATGGAATCCACAGACTTCGACCACTCTATGTTTATTTTGCCTTCTTTTACCGGCTTGGCCACAAGCTGGGTTATCTGCGACGGGGGAGAAATATCAATGGTCGTATGTATCGCTTCCTGCTCGAAATATTCAGACCAGTTGCCGGCGTTATCGCGCGCCTTGGCCCTGAAGTAGTAAGTAATGCCGTCCTCGCCCTTGAAAGACGTGGCTTTGCTCTTGGTTTCTTTGAGCCATATTTTCCACTTGCCCTTCTCGCCTTCCTTGTACTCTATGTCAAAACTGTAGACTCCGGATTCCTTGTCCTCGCCGGTCCACTCCACGTCAAAAGTCTCTGAATTCTGGAACTGTTTTAGGTCCTTTATCGACACTTCCGGCGGGTTTGTCTCTATCTTGAACTTATAGTGGCAGGCCTGCATGCCTATATTGCCGGCCTTGTCCTTGAGCGTTATATGGAAATACCATTCGCCGTCTTCGAGGTTCTCTATTATTTTGATGGTCGTCTCTTTTGAGAATTTTGCCGTTTTCCTGTCGGGCATGGTGTCCGGGGTGCGGTCAACCATGTAGTAAAACCCTTCGGCGCCGGAAAGGTCCTCGATGCGTTCCACCAAAAATACAGGGTTTACGGTGGAGTAGTACCTGTCCGGGTTCGGGTGCGTGGATGACGAAACGTCGGGAGGATCGGCCTTTAAGTCCACGTTGACCCTGAATATGAAAGGGTCCTCGCCGATGTTCCCGGCATTATCCTCGGCCACTATGTGGAAATAATACACGCCTTCCCTGTCCACCGTGTATTCGGCCTCGCGCTTGTCGGTCGCGGACGCTATGTCAGGCGATATTTTTAAATGCTTTTCCCTGGCAAAGAGGCAGTAAAACTGTTTTATCTTTGACAGGTCCTGCGGCACGGTCCAGGCCAGTTTTATCACCGGCAGATTGTACCATGTGTCTTCGGAAGGGTGCGTCGGCGAAGAAACTTTGGGCTGGTCCACGGCCGTGTCTATTTTTATCCTGTAATGCGCGGCTTCCCAGCCGAAATTGCCGGCGTTGTCCTTGGAAATCACATGGAAGTACCAGATGCCGTCCTTTAACTGCGGAAGCGTTATCTGGTTGGAAGGCATCCACTCGCCCAGGTCCTTTGAAGGCACTGTATTGTGCTTTTCGTCAAGGACGTAATAATAACCCTCAATTCCGGACAGATCCTCCGAAGTGTCCCAGTGAAGTTCAGGAATGGAATTATTGTACCAGGCTTCCTGGTCCGGGTGCGTCCTGGAAAATACCTTCGGCGGTTTTGC